>JBOGJQ010000269.1:0-27154 GCA_050745405.1 Thermoanaerobaculia bacterium
ACCGAAGCCGCAGATTACGCAGATTGACGCAGATTAGAAAAAGAAGAAATTAGTCTGCGTCGATCTGTGGCTCTCGTCGTCTCGAGCGGGGGGACGGGCGAGACGCCCGTCCCACGATCGCTCCGCGTCGGCCGAGGCGGCCGCGAAATGGGACGAGACGACGCCTTCGTCGGCAGAGATCAAAAAACCAATCTGCGTGAATCTGCGTAATCTGCGGCTCCGTTCCCCGGGTGTTCAAATGTCTCTCGCTATCGCGGCTCGTCGCTCACCAGCTCGCCGTCGATCACGACGTGGGTGACGTGCGTCGTGTATTCGAACGGGTCGCCGTCGAACAGGGCGAGGTCGGCGTCCTTGCCGGGCGCGATCGAGCCGACGCGATCGTCGATGCCGAGAATCCGCGCGGCGTCGATCGTGACGGCGGCGAGCGCCTCCTCGAAGCGCAGCCCGTTCGCCGCCGCGAGCGCGGCTTCGAACAGGACGACGCGCGTCTTCGGCACGTAGCCCTCGAACCCGCTCTGGAGGGCGAATGGAATCCCGGCCCGCCGCAGCGTGGCCGCCGTCTCGAAGCTGAGGTTCTCCGCGTCGCCGTACGAGCGCGCCATCGTGGGATGGAGAATCACCGGCACGCCGGCTTCCCGGATCTGGTCGAGCACGAGATACGACTCGGCCGCGCCGTCGAGGACGACGTCGACGTCGAACTCCTCCGCCACGCGCAGAGCCGCGAGAATGTCGCGCGCCCGGTCGGCGTGCACGAGCAGGGGCATCTCCTTGCGGAGCACGCGGCCGAGCATCTCGAGCCCGAGGTCACGCGCCGGCTTCTTCTCGGCCTCGGCGAGATCGCGCTTCCGCGCGTACTCCTGCGCCTTCACGAGCGCGGCGCGCAGCATCGCGATCTCCTTCGGCCGCGTCCCCGGTGATTTACGCTCCTCCCCGAGACCGGCCTCTCCGAGGGCGACGGCGATCATCGCCTGCGGGCGGATGACCGCCTCGTCGACGGAGTCGCCGCGCGTTTTCGCGATCATCGTCTGACCCGACACGAGCGCGGCGGGAGCGTGGCCGGTGTGGATCGTCGTCACGCCGAAGCCGCGCAGCCACGCGACCAGCGCCTCGCGGGGGTTGTACGCGTCGATCGCCCGCAGCTCCGGCTGGATCGCCTCGCTCCGCTCGATCTGATCCTGGTCGTCTCCCTGATTGAGAAAGCCGGCGAGGCCGACGACCGTGTGCGCATCGACGAGGCCGGGCGTGACGACGCGCGCGCGCAGGACGCGGTATCCATCGGGGATCGCGAGCCCGGCGCCGACGCGCTCGATGGCGCCGTCGCGCACGAGGACGACGCCGTTCCGGATCGGCTCCCCGGCCATCGTGTAGACCGTCTCGCCGACGATGGCGAGCGGCTCGGCGGCCACCGTCGCCGCCGCGAGGGAAAGGACGAGGGTAAGGATCGTCTTCTTCATCGCGCCTCTCCTTCCCCGATGCAGTCGAGGTGAAGTGTCTGATCGCGGCTCGCCCCGTACCCGCCGACGGCGTAGAGGCGGTCCTTTGGATTCTCGCGGTCGAAGACCTTCTCCCCTTCGACCCAGGTTTCGAGGACGTCGGTGTAGACGCTGAGCGGATCGCCGGAAAGGATGATGAAGTCCGCGTCCTTGCCCGCCTCGAGCGTGCCGACGCGGTCGTCCAGCTCGAGCATCTTCGCGTTGTTGATCGTCATCGCCTCGAGCGCCGACTCGCGCGACATCCCGGCGCGGACGGCGAGAGCCGCCGAGCGGAGAAAGAGGCGCGAGTCGGTGATCCCGTCGTCCGTGTGGAAGCCGACGAGAACGCCCGCCTCGTCGAGGATCCTGCCGTTCGCGAACGACAGGTGCTCGGCCTCGATCTTTCCTCCGGGGCTGTCGATCACGATGATCGATGCGGGAACGCCGGCCGCGGCGATCTCGTCCGCCACGCGCCACCCTTCACTCACGTGCTGGAGGACGACGCGGAACCCGAACTCCTCGGCGAGACGGAGCACGGTCAGGATGTCGTCGTGGCGGTGCGTGTGGTGATGGACGACGCGCTTCCCCTCGAGGACGTCGACCAGCGCCTCGAGGCCGAGGTTGCGGTCCGGACGTTTGGCCGGATCGCTCCGGCGCATCTTCTCGCGATACTCCTGCGCCTTGACGAACTGCTCGCGGACGAGGGCCGCCGATTTCGCGCGGGTCCCCGGGAACGGCGGGTCGCGGCGCGAGTTCGTGCCGTTCGCCATCTTGATGCCGCCGGCCGGCGTGCCGTCGGGGAGAAGGATCAGGAGATCGTCGATCACGTTCCCGTCGCGCAGCTTGAGGTAGAGCGTCTGGCCGCTGAGCAGGTGCCCCGAGCCGGGCATGACGTTCACGGTCGTGATGCCGCCCGCCTGCGCCTTCTGCATGCCGGCGTCGCGGACGTTGATCGCATCCAGGACGCGCACTTCGGGCTGGATGGGCGCGCTGCGGTCCGCGCCCGCGGCGCCGCCGATGTGGCTGTGCGTGTCGACGAGCCCCGGCATGATCGTCCGCCCGGCGACGTCGATCCGCTGCGCTCCGGCGGGAATCCGGACGCTGGCGGCCGGCCCGACCGCGACGATTTTCCCGCTGTCGATGACGAGCACTCCGTCGTCGATCTCGGGACCGGCGATCGGGAGGATCTTCGCGCCGACCAGCGCCACGGGCTGCGCCGCGGCGGGGAGACAGAAAATGAGTGAGCAGAGAACCGGCAGGAACCAACGGGACATCGGGATTTCCTCTCGTGGACGTGCTGGGCGAGAGTCTAACAGGTCGGCGCGGCCGGGCCGCAGACCGCGGGTGTGAGGAAGATCACGAAACCGCGCGCTCGGCCCGATGATACGCTGCGCGCCATGCCGCGCGAGGTTCGGGGCGTTCTGTTCGCGGACCCGGTCCGGATGATCCGCGCCGCGAAGCAGGTCGACTGGAACGAGCGGCTCTCGCCGCAGGACCTGCAGTGGCTTTCGAAGCGGATCGATCCCGAAGGGTGGTATCCGATCGACGCGTACGAGCGGCTGGCGCTCGCGGTCCTCGAGGAGATCGCGCGCGGCGATTTCGCCGCGGTCCGCGCGTGGGGCCGCGAAATGGCCGATGCGGTGGCGAACCTCGAGCCGCGGCTCCTCGCGACGGGCGACCCGCGCGAGCTCTTCATGCGGTTCCAGCTGCTCCGCCAGGCGCTCTTCAATTTTCCCGCGGTCGAAGTCGTCGCGCTGCGCGAAGGGGCGGCGCTGCTCGAGCTGCGGTTCGGCCTGGGAGCCAGCGCCGAGGAGGCGGCCGCCGCGAACGCCCTCGGCCTGCTCGAAGCGCTCCTCGAGGCGTCCGGCGCCGCCGGCGTCGCGGTCTCTCTCCAGAGCCGCTCGTGGCAAGGCGAGGGACCGACGCGGATCGCGGTGGGGTGGAAGGTCTAGATCTGATCGCGGATTGATGATCGCGGATTGCTGATTGATGACAATCGGCGATCCGCGATCCGAGATCCTCAGATCCCGAGGTCCTCTCGCCGCGTCCAGAGCTCGTACATCGGATTGCCGGACGTGCTTTTTCCCTCGTGGTGCCAGACGCCGTCGACGAGCTCGTAGCGGAAGGGAAGCGACAGGCCTGCGCGGGCGTCGTCGCGGGAGAAGAACTCGATGTTCTCCGTGTACTGGCCGCCTTCGGTCGTGTACGTCCCGCCGCCGGTGCCGAAGAACTCTTTCGTGTCGACGTTGTAGGCGATCCACTGGAAGCGCGTCCCCGAGAGGATTTTCATCGTGCGGCGCGCGCCGGGACGGCGCGTGCGGATCTCGCCGTCGCGCTTTCCTCCGGTGATGAGCCACGCTCCCTGAAGGGCGCCGGGCGAGCCGTCGTCGAGCCGCGTCCAGGTCACGCCGTCGATCGTCATTTGGCCGTCCTCGAGGTGAAGCGGGGCGTTCAGGGTCGTCCCCACGCGCTCGGGTGTCGCCGTGTCGAACTCGTAGGTGAAACGGACCTCGCCGTCGCCGGCGGGCTCGCCGGTCCACGTGCCGCCGCCGGTCGAAAGGAACTTCGCGGGATCGGTTCGGTATTTGGCGACCGAGAATTGCCCGTCGGTGACGATGAGCGTCTGCACGGCGCCGTCGGGCTCGGTGAGCTGCCACGCGCCGACGACGCCCGCGGCGTGCGCGGCGGGCGAGAGCAGGGCGAGGAGGGCGATCGCGGAAAGGACTGATTTCATGGACGTACCTCCTTTGACGATTGGGCACCATTCTGCCACGGGGGTGACGCGGTCCGCAGACGGGCGGGCTCATCAATGGTAGGCTCCCGCGCGGCATGGCGAGGCAGGTCAAGGGAGTTCTGTTCGCGGACTACGTGCGGATGCTGCGCGCGGCGAAGCACGTCGCGTGGGACGAGCACCTTCCGCCGCAGGACCTGCAGTGGCTCGGGCAACGGATCGATCCGCACGGCTGGTATCCGATGGAGACCTACGAGCGGATGGGGCTCGCGATCCTCGACGGTATCGCGGGAGGGGATCTCGAGAGCGTCCGCGACTGGGGGCGGCGGACGATCGACGAGCTGCAGGAAGGGGAGCCGGATCTCTTTTCGGCGCGCGACCCGCGCGAAACGTTCATGCGTTTCCAGGTGCTCCGGCAGACGCTCTTCAATTTTCCCGCGGCGGAGGTGATCTCGATCCGCGACGGGAGGGCGGTGGTCGAGGTGCGGTACGGGATGAGCGCGCGGGCGGAGGAGGCGGCGACGTTCCAGTCCCTCGGGTTCCTCGAGCGCCTGCTCGAGGTTTCGGGCGCGCGGGACGTGGCCGTCGAGCTGCAGAGCCGCTCGTGGGACGGCAACGGCTCGACCCGGATCGCGATCGCCTGGACGCCGGCGTAGGTCGTCACCGGAACGCAGCTTGCTGCGCCGTCCGGTGCGATGAAGAGAATCGATACCACTCTCCGCATCCTTTCCGTCATTTTCCTGATGATCGCGGCCGCGTGCGCCGAGCGCGTGGAGGAGACCGAGCCCGTCGAGCCGCCGCCGGTCGAGCGCCCCGGCGAAGCGCCGCCGCCCGTCGAGGGGCCCGCCGCGCCGTCCGGCGACGAAGCCGGCGAGGAGGCCGACGTGCCGCGGCTCGAGGGAGGCATCCGGCTCGAGCCGGTGGACGAGGGGGAGAGCAACGCCTCGTTCGCCGCGTTCCGCCGCCAGCTCCGCGACATCGTCCGCCGGCGCGACGCGGAGGCGCTGCTCGCGATCGTCGACCCGAACATCCGCTTCTCGTTCGGCGCCGGAGGGGGTCGGGAGGAGTTCGCCGAGGAGTGGAACGTGCGGTCGGGTGAGTCGCGGCTCTGGGGCGAGCTCGGGGAGATCCTCCGGCTCGGCGGCCGGTTTCAGGGCGAGCGCTTCGTCGCGCCGTACACCTTCTCGGCCTGGCCGGAGGGCGTCGATGGGTTCACGCACCTCGCGGTGATCTGCGCGGACGCGGTGGCGCGGAGCAGGGGCTCGGCGTCGTCGGAGGCGGTCGCGCGGCTCGACTATCACGTGCTGCCGATCGGGCCGGACGACGAGGGGCCGGGCGCGGCGTGGCGTCAGGTCACCCTGCCGGACGGTCGCGAGGCGTGGATCGACGCAGGCTGCGTCCGGAGCCACGTCGACTACCGCGCGGCATTCGCCCCGTCCGGCCGCGGCTGGCTGATGGAGTTCTTCGTCGCCGGGGATTAGTGGGGTTCCTCTGCGGGCGCCCCGCAAAACCAGTCCACAGATTACACAGATTTACACAGATTAAGAACGAATCAATCTGTGTAATCTGTGTAATCTGTGGACCCGGTTCCCCAGGGCGGGCGGGCCCTACCGCGCCTCGATCTCCACGACAGCGCCGAGCTCGAGCGCCCGCACGTCCGCCTCGATCTTCTCGAGGTCGCCGACGATGATCCACGTCAGCTCGTCCGGATGGACCGTCCGCGTCGCCGCGGCGTTGAGGTCCTTCTCGGCCAGCGCGCGCACGTTCGCCGCGTAGCGCTGCCAGTAGTCGTCCGGATAGCCGAAGTTCACGAGATCGATCGCCGCCGATTCGAGCGCGCCGAGCGTCTCGAACCGTCCGGGAAGGCGCATCGTCATGTTCCGCATGATGCTCGCGTACTCCTCCCCCTCGACCGGGCGCTCGCCCGCGACGCCGGCGATCTCGCGCTGCACCTCGAGGATCGCCTCCTTGGTCTTGTCCGTCTGCACCGGCGCGACGACGACGAACGGCCGCGGCCCGCGCGCGTCGGCGACGAACCCCGAGGTCCCGTAGCTCCAGTGCTTGTCGAGGCGGAGGTTGCGGTTCAGGCGTGAGGTCGCCATTCCGCCGAAGTTGCGCATGACGACTTCGAGGGCGAGATCGTCCGGCGCGCCGCCGGGGCCGGTGACGTGCGCCGCGACGAGCACGGACTGCGGCGCTCCCGGCTTGTCGATGAGATACACCTTCCGCTCCGCGGTTCGCGTCACCTCGCCGATCTGCTTCTCCGGCGTCTCGCCCGCCTTCCACGATCCGAACGTCCGCTCGAGCGCCGGGACGAGTTTCTCCATCGTGACGTCGCCCGTGACGATGAGCGTCGACGCGTTCGGTTTGAACCACGCGCGGTGCCACGAGGCGAGGTCCTCGCGCGTCATCGCCGCGACCGTCTCCGGAAACCCGGAGCCCGTCAGCGGTTTGCCGTACGCGTGATCTTCCCCGTAGAGGATCTCCGGCGCGACGCGGAACGCCATCCCGACCGGCTGCGCTTTCTCCTGCTCGATCCCGGCGATCCGCCGCTTCTTCTCGAGCTCCACCATCTCCTCGGGGAACCCCGGGTTGAGAATGACGTCCGCGAAGATCGCGAGCGAGGGCTCGAGGTTCATCGGAAGAGCGCGAAGGCTGACGAACGAGAGATCGAGGTCGCTGTCGGTCGAGATGCGCGCGCCGAGGACGTCGAGCTCGTCGGCGATGCGGAACGCGTCGCGGGTCTTCGTCCCTTCGTCCATGAGACCGAGAGCGAGGGAGGCCGTCCCGGCGGCATCGGCCGGATCGGCCGCGTAGCCGGCGTCGACGGCGAGCGTCATGTTCACGAGTGGAACGCTATGCCGCTCGAGGAGAATCACGTCGAGGCCGTTCGACAGCTCCGTGCGCTGGATCTCGGGAAACTGGACCTCGGGCGCGTCACCGAGCGGCGGAAGGATCGAGCGGTCGAGCTCCGAGACCTGCGGCTCGAGCTTCGGAAACGGATCGACGATCATCGTGTAGTGGTTGGCGCCGCCGACCCACTTCTGCGCGGCGCGCTTCACGTCGGCCTGCGTCGCCTTGGCGAGGGTCTCGAGGCGGTCGAGGTACGCGTCGGGCGAGCCGCCGTAGGTCGCGCTCTCGGCGAGAACGTCGGAGCGGCCGCCGAATCCGCCGAGGCGCTCGATGCCGCGGAGGAACGAGGAGAGGGCGCGCGACTGCGCGCGCTGCAGATCGTCCGCTTCGGGTCCGGTCTCGACGAGCTCCGCGATCGCCGCGTCCATCTCCCGCTCGACGACCGCGGGATCGACGCCGGGCTTCACCGTCGCGGACACGAGAAGGTTGCTGCCGAGCTCTTTTTCCCAGACGCCGGCGGAGACCTGCGTCGCGAGCTCCTGATCGTAGACGAGGCGCCGGTCGAGCGGCGCGCTCTTCGAGCCCGACAGAACGCTCGCGAACAGATCGACGTACTGCACTTCGGGATCGGACCAGGCGGGGACGTGATAGACGCGATAGATGCGGGTCTGCGGGACGCGGTCCTGCATCCGCTCGCGGATGTCCCGCTCGAGCCGCGGGATCCACGTCTCGGCGCGCGTGAGCGGCGGCCCCGGCGGAATCGCGCCGAAGTACTTCTCGACGAGCTCGAGGGCGCGCTCGGGCGTGATGTCGCCCGCGAGCGAGATCACGGCGTTGTTCGGCCCGTAGTACGTGCGGTACCACTCCTTGATGTCGTCGAGCGTCGCGGCGTCGAGGTCCGCCATCGTGCCGATCGTCGACCAGGAGTAGGGGTGGTGGTACGGGTAAATCGTGTCGACGATCTCGCTGAAGACGCGGCCATAGGGCTGGTTCTCTCCCTGCCGCTTCTCGTTCTGGACTACGCCCCGCTCGCGCTCGAGCATCTCGTCGGAGATGTATCCCGCGAGGAAGCCCATGCGGTCGGCCTCGAGATAGAGCGTCCGCTCGAGGGCGGAGACGGGAACGTCCTCGAAGAAGTTCGTTCGGTCGGTGTTCGTCGTGCCGTTGCGGTTGTTCGCTCCGAGGTCGTCCATCGCCTCGCGGAACCCGTGCGGGTAGTTCTCCGAGCCGTTGAAGAAGAAGTGCTCGAAGAGGTGCGCGAAGCCGGTCTTGCCGCGGACTTCGTTGCGCGACCCGACGTGGTACCAGAGGTTCACGCCGACGATCGGCACGGAGTGGTCCTCGTGGACGAGGAGCGTGAGGCCGTTGTCGAGGACGAACTTCTGGTGGGGGATCGCGAAGGCGTCGCGGTCGAAGGCGACCGCGGAGGCGGTTGCGGCGAGAAGCGGCGCGGCGAGCAGGGCTACGGCCGCGAGAGCGAGAAAACGACGATGCATGGACACCTCCGGTTGCGTATTACGCAGGAATGACTGTCTTGTTCCGCCTGCAGGGGAACCGAGCCGCAGATTACGCAGATTAACGCAGACTAAAACGAATCAATTTTCATCTGCGTCAATCTGCGTAATCTGCGGCTTCCGTCTCCCTCCAGGCGCCGCGCTACTGTGCGAGCGCGTAGAGAAGATCGACGTAAAACTTCTCGATCTCCGCGAGGCCGGCGACGCGCGAGCCTTCTTTCGGCTCGACGACGATGTACTCGTTCGGTGCGTGGGCGCCCGACCCGTGGCCGATGCCGCCCGCCACCAGAGGGAGATCGAGCCGGTCGGTGAAGATGTAGTACGGCGCGCTCCCGGCGATCCGGGGCGCGACCGACGGTGAGTAGCCGTACTTGTTGTAGACGCCGATCGCCGCCTGAACCAGAGGGCTCTCGACGGAAGTCTGCGCGGGAGGATAGCCCGCGAGGAGATCGATCTCGATGTCCTCGAAGCCGTTCGCGTCGAGGTGCTTCCGGATCATCGCGAGCGCGCTCTCGGGCGTCTGGTTCGGGACGAGGCGCGAGTCGACCTTCGCCGTCGCTTCGTGCGGAAGGATCGTCTTCGTCCCCTCGCCGGTGTAGCCGGCCCAGATGCCATCGATGTTGAGCGTCGTGTCGTAGAGGAGGCGGAGGAGCGAGTCGGCGCCCTCGACTTCGTCCGCCCATTCGGCGACACCGAGAACGTCCTGCATGCGGCCTTCGCGCGCTTTCCAGTCGTCGAGCGCGGCGTTCAGCAGCCGCTGCCCCTCGAGCGTCGGCGGGCGGATCGGGTCGTAGTAGCCGGGGATCGCGATCGTGTTTCCGTCGGGGGTCGTCAGCGTCGACAGCGCCTGGACGAGGCGCCAGACGGGCGAGTCGACGATGGCTTTGAGCGAGCCGTGGACCTCGGCCTTCTGCGGCCCGCCCTCTTCCGTGCCGCGCGCCTTCAATTCGAAATAGATGATGCCCTTCACGCCGAGCGACATCGTGACGTCGCCCGCGGAGTCCTGCGAGTTGAAGGGAAAGAGGACGCCGTCGGCGCGGCGCAGGCGCTCCTCGTAGCGGTCGATCACCTCGGGGTAATGCGGCGATCCGAGCTCCTCTTCTCCCTCCGCGACGACGAGGAGGTTGACGGGGAGCGTGCCGCGGACGGCGTGGATCGACTCGACCGCGTTGAGGAACGCGCGCTCGGGGCCTTTCTGGTTCGTCGCGCCGCGCGCCATCAGGACGCGCCCGAGGTCGTGGTCGATCACCGAGCCGGCGAACGGATCGACTTTCCAGTCTTCCGGCTCGACCGGCTGGACGTCGTACATCATGTAGACGACGAGCGTCTTGTCGGCGCCCGCGTCGTAGAAGCCGAAGACGCCGGGGTGGCCCGCGGTGGGCGCGAGCTCCGCCTCGTCGAAGCCGGCGGCGAGCAGGTCGCGGCGGAGCATCTCCGCCATCTCGTCGATGCCGATGTCGAGCGCGCTGACCGACGGCTGGCGCACCCACCGCTGCAGGTTCCCGAGGTGGCGATCGAGGTTCGCGTCGATGTACCCGTAGATCTCGCGGTGATTCCCACCGTACGCGGGGATCTCGGAGGCGGAGAACTTCTCGGTCGTCTCGATGCGGAGCTCGCGGCGGTCCTGGCTGAAGAGGGGGAGCGCGGCGAGCGCGAGCGTGGCGAGGGCGGGGGAGAGCCAGCTGGGCATCGGTCGATTTTACCGTGATCGAATGTTCGGCGGGGCGTTTGCACGAGTTCGATGGGACCGATGGGACTGATGGGACGGATGCGACTGATGGGATGGGCGATTCTGCTCCTGGTTGTGGCAGTCCCTGCGACGGCGCAGGAGTGGCGGCCCGGGTCGGAGAGCCTCGAGACGATCGGCGCCGGGGCGGCAGTCGTCTTCACGCCCGATCTCGCGCTTCCGGGGAACCGGGCGTTTTACGAGGGGCTCGGGTTCGTCTACATCGAGTCGGCGGACTGGCGGGAAGCGCTCGGCGCGATCGACGCGGCGAATGCGCGCGGGGCGGGGATCCGCGCGGTCATTCTCGAGACGCACGGAACGAACGGGAACGGCCTGAAGCTGCAGCGGTCGAAGAAGCGGCGCGCCGCGCGGTCGTACGTTTCGATCGGCGCGCTGCAGGAGCGGCTCGCGGCCGCGGGCGCCAACGAGGTGTTCGTCTCCGCGTGCAATGCGGGGCGTCTGTTTCGCCCGACGATTTACGAAGAGCTCGACCGCACGCCGGGCGATCCTCTCTTTCTCCCGCCGACGCTCGGCGTCCTCGACGCCTCGCCGTCGTTCGATTCGGAAGCATCGCCCGTGCGGATCTATCGCCGCGCGACGAGCCATCTCGAAACGCTGATGCACGGGTCGACGCGCGAGCTATCCGCGGCGGCGCGCGCGCACATCGAGAAAGGACGCGGGCCGCAGCGGTTCGTCGTCTCGACGATGCTCGTCCAGCTTCTGCTCGGCGACACGACGCTCGAGCTCACCGACCAGGGGTGGACGACGGAGAAGTCGCGGCGCGATTTCCATCCGGACGTCGCCGAGGCGATGTTTCAGGAGATGGTGAGGTTTCTCGCCCGGGCGGCAACGGAAAAGGGCCCGGTTGTCCGGGCCCTTGCTTCGGTGCCGTGAGGGACGTCAGTCCTTCCGCACCATCGTCCGGGTGGTCGTGACCTCGACCTCCTCGGGCTCCTCGACCATCACGCGCTCCTCGACCTCGGCGATGACCACGGGCTCCTCGTCCTCGACTTCGACCCGGGTTTCCGTCACGGTCACAGCGGGCGGCTCCTCCGTCACGACGACGGTGCTTTCCGCCCGCGCGGGAGGCGGCGGGTTGAGGTTCGTGTTCGTGCCGCTCATCTCGGCATTACCGGCGCCGCCGCTCGCGCTGCTGGGATGCATGGCGCCGACTGTGCTCTCGATGCGGTCCGGGGGTCCCGGCGCGTCATGCGTGTTTTCCCCGGACGGCTCGATCACGTCGGCCGCTGTTACGGGATCATCGTAATCGGCCGTGGAGCAGGCCGCGACGAGAAAGAGCGCCGCGACCAGCGGTAGAAGTTTTCCGTATTTCATTTCAAAGTCCTCCAAGTGTTGCGTCTCATCGGAAGCAGAACGGCTTCGCGAATCGTCAAAGATAAGTAACAAGTCGCGTGCCTGGATGCGGATGAGAGCGCTGGGTGCAGGCGGGCTCGGGCGTAAGGACAGTGCAGGATGTCGGCCGACGCGGAGCGACCGTGCGTCAGGGGACGAGCGCCATGCCGTCCGGCTCGCGGCCGGCGCGGAGGACGTCGCGGATCTCGAGAGTCTCCGTGTCGATGACGACGACGGCGTCGGCCTGCGTCGCGGCGACGAAAGCGGAGCGGCCGTCGGCGGAAATCACGAGGCCGACCGGGACGGGGCTGTCGCCGAACTGGTCGCCGAAGAGGCGCTGCGCGGCGTCGGGCGCGGTGCGCAGGTCGAGCTTCGCGCGGCGGATCTCGCGCCGCTCTGCCGCGTCCCACAGAATGACTTCGCCCGAGCTCGCCGCGGAGACGAGCGCGCGGCTGCCGTCGGGCGTGAAGGCGATCCGGATGGGAAATCCCTTCGCCTCGCGCCGCAGCACGACCTGGAGCGACTTCCCGTCGAGGATGCTGATCGTGTCGGCGGCGCGGTTCGTGACCCAGATCTCGTTCGTGCCGGGGCGGAGCGCGATCCCTTCGGCGCCTTCCCCCGTTTCGATGTCGCGCAGCTTCCTGCCCGAGGAGAGGTCGATCGCGGTGACGGAACCGGAGCCGATGTTCGCGACGAACGCGCGGTGCAGCTCGGGGTCGATCGCGACCATGTGCGAGACGTTCTCGCCGGTGGGGATCGCGTCGACGATCTCGCCGCGCGCGACGTCCACGACGAGCAGGTGCCGGCTCCCCTCGGTCGTCACCGCGAGCCGCTCGCCGTCGATCCATGCGACCCCGTGCGGGCGCTGGTGCGGCGCGAGCGAAATCGTCCGGACGATCTTCGGCCCGGAGAGATCGATCACCGTGAGCGTCGACCCCGGGTCGGTCCGGTCGCCGTAGTTCGCGACGACGGCGAGCGTGCCGTCGGGGGAGACGGCGACCTCGTGCGGGGCGTGCCCGGTCTCGAGGCGCGCGACTGTTTCGCCCGAGGCGAGGTCGAGCACGTCGAGGGTGTCGTCGCTCTTGTTCGCGACCAGCAGCGTGGCCGCGGTCGCGGGAAGACCGGCGAGAAGGAGAGCGGCGAGCGCGAACTTCATCTGGACCTCCGGTCCGCGCATTGTATCGCTCCCGTCGTCAGTCGTCAGTCGTCAGTCGTCAGTTGTCAGTTGTCAGTTGTCAGTTGCCGGTTGCCGCTTGTCGGTTGCCGGTTGCGGGTTGTCGGTTGCCCTCGCCCATCCATACAGAAGCGCCGTCATCCTGAGGAGCGAAGCGACGAAGGATCTCCTGATCCACGACTCAGACTTGCGACAGCCTGGCGGATTGAGACCCGGCTGAGGAGATCCTTCGCTCACACCCACCCGCGCCGCCTCGCTCAGGATGACGAGGACGGCAGCGTACTGACGACGGACGACGGACGACGGACAACGGACAACGGACAACGGACGACGGACGACTATCTCGCCCGATCGCGGTCTTCGTTGCTCGCGAGGTAGTCGGCGTTCTCGCGGCCCTTCCGGCGCTCGCCCCAGAAGCGGCGATCGGAGAAGAGCTCTTCGCGCGCCGGCTCGCCCACCGGCTCGGTGCGCGGCAGGACCGGCTCGATCTGACGTCCGCGCGCCGAGCGGAACCACGTCGCGATGTTCGCCTCGAACTCCGATGTGATCCGGCGGTGGTCGTACGGCGGCAGGGCGCGCAGCTCCTCGACGGTGACGTCGTCGAGGTACACGCGATTGTCGTCGTTGTCGAGGTGCGCTCCCGCGATGGGGATGAGCACGTGCGTGTCGCCCCGGAGATCGAGGATCTTCCCCTCCACCTCGACGTCGAGATAGCGGACCTTCATCTCGACCGTGTCGACGACGAGCTCGTGGACCTTGCCGATGCGGCGGCGGTCGGCGGTGACGACGTCCCAGTCGCGGATGTCCGGCTCGCCCTTCGCGACGCGGACTTTCCTGAGCTCGCGCAGCAGCGCGAGCCGCTCGTGGCGTTCGTTGTGTTTCATGATGGCGTCCTCCAGAGTTCGGTCTCCGGAGGGACCTTGCACGGTTCGGGCCGGTCGGCGCCCCTCTAGGCGTCGCCGAAGCTCACGCCGAGGTCGCGCCCGGTCTTGACCGTATCGCAGTCGAGCGGGACGACTTTCATGCGCCGGGTCGCTTCCTCGAGCGGGACGTAGTTCACCGTCGGCGGATCGAGCGCGACCATGATCCCGCTCTCCCCCTCTTCGAGCGCGCGGACGGCAGCGGCGCCGAACCGGAGCGCGAGCAGCCGGTCGAACGTCGATGGCGTCCCGCCGCGGAGGAGGTGTCCCAGCACGACCGTGCGCGATTCGCGCCCCGTGAGCGCGACGATCTCCCGCGTGATGCGATCACCGATGCCGCCGAGCCGCTCGACCGCGCCCGCCTCCTTCTCCTTCACGATCGATTGCGTTCCGCCCCGCGGCTTCGCTCCCTCGGCCACCACCACGATCGCGTACTTCTTCCCCGCCTCCTCGGTTTGCCGGATCTTCGCGGCGACGATCTCGATGTCGTACGGGATCTCCGGAATCAGGATCACGTCGGCCGTCGCGGAGATGCCGGAATTGAGAGCGATCCAGCCCGCGTATCGCCCCATGACCTCGACGACCATCACGCGCCCGTGCGCGTCCGCCGTCGAGTGCAGCCGGTCGATCGCCTCGGTCGCGAACGAGATCGCGGTGTCGAAGCCGAACGTGATCACCGTCCCGTCGAGATCGTTGTCGATGGTCTTCGGCACGCCGATCACGCGCAACCCTTTCTTCGCGAGGACCGAGGCGATCGCGAGCGAGCCGTCGCCGCCGATCGAGATGAGGGCGTCGATGCCGTGCGCTTCGAACCTGCCGAGGAGCTCGTCCGTGATGTCGATCTCGCGGACGCTGCCGTCGGCATCTTCGACGGGGAACTTCAAGGGATTGCCGCGGTTCGTCGTCCCGATGATCGTGCCGCCGAGAGGGGTGATGCCGCCGACGGTCTCCTGGGTGAGCGGGATGAGGCCGCCCTTGGGGTAGAGATCGGGAAGGAGAAGGCCGTTGTAGCCGTCGCGGATGCCGACGCACTCCCAGCCGCGGTTGATCGCCGCGAGCGTGGCGGCGCGGATGACGGCGTTGAGCCCCGGCGCGTCGCCGCCGCCGGTGGAGATCGCAATCCGCCGAATCGTGCTCGCCATTCGTCCTCCGTCTCCGGAACAGATTACACACGTCTTGGGCGTCTTGGGCGTCTTGGGCGTCTTGGGCGTCAGCGTCGTCATCCTGAGCGAGGCGGTTGGGCGGGCGTGAGCGAAGGATCTCCTCAGCCGGGTCTCAATCCGCCAGGCTGCCGCGAGTCTGAGTCGCGGATCAGGAGATCCTTCCTCGCTTCGCTCGTCGTCGATGCGGTCGTGCTCCGCCCGTTTCCGTTCGCGGACCAGGAGCGGCTCGTCGCGATCTGGGCGAGCGACGCGGCGCGCGTCGATCCGGTCGTCGCGCTCCGCGGCTAGTGTGGCCAGGGCGTCCCGCCCCGGAACCGGACGGAGGAACATCAAGATGTGGGTACCGGGCCGGGACGGCCCGGCCCCATTGCGGTCGCGGTGGTCTGCTGTGAGATCGGGTTACCGCCGCAACGCAACGGCGAAGGCCAGCGCGACGAGAATCCCCGCGACGAGAAGGCCTCCCGGCGTGGGGCGCCGCAGAAGAATCACCGCGGCGAGCGCCGCGAGACCGATCGCCCAGACGGCGCGCCGTCGCGAGGCGGCGGCGGGATCGGCGGGTCTCGCGGAAGGCGGAGGCGGCGGCGGCGGTGGCGCGCTCCGTCGCGCGCCCTCACTGCGTTGGAGCGCGTCATACGCCTCATTGATCCCCTTGAGCTTCTCCTCGGCTTTCCGCTGCATCGCGGGGTCGCTCGCGAAGCGGTCCGGGTGCCACACTTTGCTCAGGTCGCGCCACGCCGCGCGGATCTCATCCTCGGAGGCGCCGGGGGACAGCTCGAGGAGGCGGAAGGCTTCATCGCGGGTCATTTCGCGCCCAATGTTACGATCCCTTGGCGCCGAGGTCCCGGCGCATCTCGGAAAGGAGATCCGCATGGACTTTCAGAATCTGAACGTCCGTCAGTTCCGGCGTCCGCCGGTGACGGGGCGGATCGTCGCGGCGGTCGTTCTCGCGATCGTGGGTCTGGCGGTTCTGTTCAGCACGTGGTTCACCATCGAACCGGAGGAGGCGGGGCTCGTGATGCGGTTCGGCCGCTTCGTCCGTCAGGTCCCGCCGGGTCTGCACCTGAAGCTGCCCTATCCGATCGAGACGGTGCGGAAAGTCGCTGTCCAGCGGCAGCTCAAGGAGGAGTTCGGCTTCCGGACCGAGTCGACGACCGACGGCCCGACGCGGTACTCGGACGAGGATTTCCTGGCCGAGTCGCTGATGCTGACGGGCGATCTCAACGTCGCCGTGGTCGAGTGGACCGCGCAGTACCGGATCCGCGATCCGTACAAGTACCTGTTCAAAGTGCGGAACGTGCAGAAGACGTTCCGCGACATGAACGAGGCGATCATGCGCGAGGTGGTGGGCGATCGGAGCGTGAACGAGGTGCTGACGGTCGGGAGGACGGAGATCGCGTCGGAGGTGGAGCGGCGGCTCCAGGTGCTGTGCGATCAGTACGAGAACGGGATCAAGGTCGAGCAGATCGTGCTGCAGGACGTGAATCCGCCCGATGCGGTCAAGCCGTCGTTCAACGAGGTCAATCAGGCGCAGCAGGAACGCGAGAAGCTGATCAATCAGGCGAAGGCCGATTACAACCAGGTCATTCCGCGCGCGAAGGGGCAGGCCGAGCAGACGGTCGAGCAGGCGCGCGGGTTCGCGACCGACCGCGTCAACCGCGCTCGCGGCGATGCGGAGCTCTTCGTCCAGGTGCACGCGGCCTACAGTCGTTCGCCGGAGGTCACGCGCCGGCGGATGTATCTCGAGACGATGCGCGAGATCTATCCGGGCGTGAAGCAGAAGATCATCCTCGACGACGGTCTCGAGGGCGTCCTGCCGCTTCTTCCCCTGCAGCAACAGCCTGCCGTGCCGCCGGCGGCGGGAGGGCAGCCATGAAGCCGGTCACGATCATCGTCGCCGCCATCGTCGCCCTCCTCGCCGTCGTCGTGCTCGCGAGCAGCCTCTATGTCGTGAGCGAGACCGAGCAGGTCGTGATCACGCAGTTCGGAAAGCCCGTGGGGAGGCCGATCGCGACGCCCGGGCTCAAGATGAAGCTCCCGTTCGTTCAGGACGTGCACCGGTTCGAGAGGCGCTTTCTCGAGTGGGACGGCGATCCCAATCAGATCCCGACCCGCGACAAGCGTTTCATATGGGTCGATTCGTACGCGCGGTGGCGGATCACGGATCCGCTTCTGTTCTTCCAGCGGCTGCGGGACGAAAACGGCGCGCAGTCGCGCCTCGACGACATCCTCGACGGGGAGACGCGGAACACGATCGCGAAGCACGAGCTGATCGATCTGGTGCGCGCGACGAACCGGCCGTTCGCCGCCACGGGCGACGCGCTCGAGCTCGATAGGGAGGCGGCCGAGCACGTGGAGTTCGGCCGGGACGTTCTCGTCGCGGAAGTCCTCGCGAACGCCCAGAGGCGGACGTCCGACCTCGGGATCGAGATCCTCGATTACCGGATCAAGCAGATCAACTACGTCGATGCCGTGCGGCAGGAGGTCTACGCGCGGATGATCTCGGAGCGGAAGCGCATCGCGGAGCGCTATCGCTCCGAGGGTGCCGGCGAAGCGGCCCGCATCGCCGGCGAGCGGCAGCGCGAGCTCCAGGTCATCGAATCCGAGGCCTACCGGCAGGCGCAGGAAATCCGGGGAGGGGCGGACGCGGAGGCGGCGGACATCTACGCCGCGGCCTACAGCCGCGATCCGGAGTTCTACCGCTTCCTGCAGAGCATGGCGACGCTGCGGACGAGCATCGACGACGGAACCGTCCTCGTGCTCTCGACCGACGGCGACCTGCTGCGGTATCTCGAATCGGCGAGATAGGTCCGTGATGCCGCGTCTCGTGATCGCTCTCGTTTTCGCCGCGCTCGTCGCACCCATTTGCCGGGCAGCGGATCCGCTGGACGAGGTCCGCGCGTATCGCCGCGCGCACGAGAAGGAGATTCTCGGCGAGCTCGTCTCCCTTCTCGAGATCCCGAACGTCGCGCGCGACCGGGAGAACATCGAGCGGAACGCGGCGAAGCTCGTCGCGATGCTCGAAAAGCGAGGCATCGAGGCGAAGCTCCTCCGCGCCGGCGATGCGCCGCCCGCCGTTTTCGGGAGCCTCGACGTTCCCGGAGCGGCGCGGACCGTCGTCTTTTACGCGCACTACGACGGGCAGCCGGCGGGGGAGGGGTGGACAAGCGAGCCGTGGGAGCCGGTCCTCCGCGATGGAGAGAAGGATCTTCCTTGGTCGGCGCTCGATGGCGAGATCGATCCGGAGTGGCGGATCTACGCGCGGTCGGCGAGCGACGACAAGGGGCCGATCGTCGCGATGCTCGCGGCGCTCGACGCGATTCGCGCGGCGGGGCTCCAGCCGTCGGTGAATCTCCGCTTCTTTTTCGAGGGGGAAGAGGAAGCCGGTTCGGATCACCTCGACGAGATCCTGACGAAGTACCGCGACGAGCTCGCCGCCGACCTCTGGCTCTTCTGGGACGGCCCCGTCCATCAGAGCCGGCGGGGGCAGGTCGTCTTCGGCGTGCGCGGCGTCGTCGGCCTCGAGATGACCGTCTACGGTCCGGCGCGGGCGCTTCACTCGGGTCATTACGGGAACTGGGCACCGAACCCCGCGGCGATGCTCGCGAATCTCCTCGCGAGCATGCGCGACGCGGACGGCCGCGTCCTGATCGACGGCTTCTACGACGCGGTGCGGCCGCTGGGGGAGGCGGAGCGCCGGGCGCTCGCGGCGATCCCTCCAGTGGATGACGCTCTCCGCCACGATCTCGCGCTCGGCGCGAGCGAAGCAGGGAACGCGCCCCTGGTCGAGCGTCTGATGCTTCCCGCGCTCAACGTGCGGGGGGTGCGGTCGGGCGGGGTGGGGGCGGAGGCGCGGAACGCGATCCCGACCGAGGCGCGGGCGTCGATCGATTTTCGCCTCGTCCCGGATCTCACCCCCGAGCGCGTGCGCGAGCTGGTCGAGGCGCACGCGCGCGCGGAGGGGTATCACATCGTGCACGAGCCGCCGGACGTCGCGACGCGCCGCGCGCATCCGCGCGTCGTCCTGCTCGAGTGGGAGCACGGCTATCCCGCGCTCCGGACGCCGATGGATCTGGCGATCGCGCGCGAGGTCGTCGCCGCGATCGAAGAGGCGCGCCGCGAAGACGTCGTCGAAGTCCCGCACCTCGGCGGCAGCCTGCCGCTGTATCTGTTCGAAGAGATCCTCGGGGTGCCGCTGATCGTCACCCCGATCGTGAATCACGACAACAACCAGCACGCGCCGAACGAGAACCTGCGGATCCAGAATCTATGGGACGGCATCGACGCGATGGCGGCGGTCATGCTGCGCGTCATCCCGAGCGGAGCGAGGGATCAGGGACGGGTGGGAAACCCCTGATCGAAGCGTCTCAGGTCGGAGGGACAACGAAGATTCGCTCTCCCGCCGGGGAAGGGTGCCGTGTCCCGCGCGTCCCGCCCGACCCTGATCCTCGGCCTCACGCTGGTGCGCGAGATCGTCACGCAGCACGGGTTCGAGGCGACTCTCCGCAACCGGCCCGAGGGCGGCGCGTCGTTCCGGCTGGTCCTGTAGGCGAAACCCGTGAACGTGCCCGCTCCCGTGCCCGTGCCCGGATTTCTTGCTCCTCTCCGCGAGAGCGATCGAAAAAACCGGGCACGGGCACGGGCTCGGGCACGTGAGGCCAGATCAGAATCCCCGCAAACCCACCAGGCCGTCGCCGTAGACGACCGTGAGGATTTCCTGCGAGAGCGTTCCTTCGCGGCTCGGGCCCGAGACGCGATAGCGCAGCACGTTGAGACGCTCGTCGACTTCCGCGAGGACGACCGACGCGCGGGGAAGATCGAAGCGCGCGCGGAGAAAGTCGATCACGCGCTGCGCCGTTTCCAGCGGGACGTCCTCGTCATCCGAGGTCAGCACGCGCGCCATCCGCTCGATGTCGCCCTGGTGTGCGACTTCGAGAATACGGCGCACGAACCCCGCGGCCCGGTCGCCATAGTCGATCAGAGGACCGTGCAGTTCGATGAGCGACTCGCGATATACCGCCGTCGTCACGCTGCGATCGGCGACGCCGTTCATCCGCCAGCGCATCCAGTGCGTTCCCTCGGCGCCGGCGAACTCGATTGAATCGATCGTCCGGAGGTACTGCCGGTAGGCGTCGAGCGCCGCATGGACGCGCTGCCGGTCGCCGCGAATGTGTGGATCGAGCTCTTCGATCGTCGCCGGCGCGCCCGTTCTCACTGCCTCCGCGAGGAGGCGAACGAGGCGTTCTCCCTCGTCGCGGGTGAGCTCCGGCGCGCGCGGCAGCTGGAGGCGCAGCTCGACGCGATTTCTCGGATCGCCCTGTGCCGCGGTGAAGACGACGTGACGCTCGGCACGAACGGACGACCCGCCGGCCCGCGCCTCGACGACGACGCACCCGAACTCCTCCGGCCCCACGCCGCGCTCGACTTCGATTGCGAACTCCCCGCCCATCCCGCCGGTCGCCGTCACGGGCTCACCCGCAAGGCGGCAGTCGGCCCCCGTGCTCCAGACCGAGACGACCGGTCCGTCGACCGCGAGGCCGATCACGTCGACCACGCGTCCGGCGACATGTGCCACGTTGATCGCCCGTTCGGGCAGTGGAGGCGGCGTCTGCGGCGGAATGGGCGGGGTCGGAGCCGTCGGCGTGCGGCACGCGAGAACCAGGACGAGCAGAGCGAAGATCTGTCGCATCCGAAACCGTCGAAGTGCAGATCCCGTGCAGCCCGGCATAGAATCGGCTGCCGATGAACGTCATGCGCACGAGTCTGATCACCGCCCTCGCCCTGTTTCTCGCCGCCTGCCGGACGCCCGTCGCCGAGCCGCCGCCCGCCGTCATCGCGCCAGAGGCCCCGCCCGCCATCGAGACTGAAGCCGAGGATCCGTACCTCTGGCTCGAGGAGATCGACGGCGAGCGCGCGCTCGCGTGGGTTCGCCAGCAGAACGAGCGGACCCGGCGTGAGCTCGCCTCCACACCTGCCTTCGAGCGGATGTACGACCAGGCACTATCGGTCCTGAACTCCGCCTCCCGCGTCCCCTCGCTCAGCTGGAAAGGGGATTACCTCTACAACCTCCGGAAGACGGAAGAGAACCCGCGCGGAATCTACCGCCGCACGACGCTCGCCGAGCTGCGCGACGGGGACCCGGAGTGGACGACGGTCCTCGACATCGACGCCCTCTCCCGTGACGAAGGGAAGATGTGGGTCTTCAAGTCGATGACCTGTCTTCCGCCCGAGGACCGCCTCTGCCTCGTCGCCCTCTCGCCCGGAGGCGGCGACGCGGTCGAGATCCGCGAGCTCGACGCCGAGTCGCTCGAGTTCGTCGAGGACGGCTTTTTCCTCGCCGAGGCGAAGTCGGACGTCGAGTGGATCGATGCCGACACGATTTTCGTCGGAACGGACTTCGGCCCGGGGACGCTCACCGATTCCGGCTACCCGCGCATCGTGAAGCTGTGGCGGCGCGGCACGCCGCTCTCGGATGCGGCCACCGTCTTCGAGGCGCCCGTTGGGTCGGTCGGCGTTTCGGCCTACCGCATCCGCACGCCCGCGATGGACCTCGACCTCATCGACCACTCGACGACGTTCTGGACGTCCGACTACTGGGTTTACTCCGACGGCCGGACGCGGAAGCTCGACGTTCCGTCGTCGGCGATCGTCCAGGGTGGGTTCGAGGACGAGCTCGTCGTCACCCTGACCGAGCCGTGGGCGACGGCCGGCGGAACGTTCCCCGCGGGCGCGGTGGTCCTCGTCGATCCGCGCGGCGCGGACGCTCCGTCGCTCGTCGTCGCGCCGACCGAGAGCGAGGTGATCGAGAGCGTCGACGTCACCGATCACTCGATTCTGATCTCCACGCTCGACAACGTGCGCGGGCGGTTCTACCGCTACACGCGCGCGGCGGAGGAGGGGGCGATGGCGCGCGTCCATCTCGTCGAGCCGGGCGCGACGATCCCGCGCGGCGCATGGCATCGCGAGACGATCGCCTTCCCCGACAACGGCGCGATCTCGGTCATGACCGCCGATGACGAATCGGGCGACGCGCTCGTTCTCTTCCAGTCGTTCGTCACTCCGCCGACTCTCTACTGGGTTCCGGCGGCGGGAGGGGACCTCGAGGCGCTCATGGCGCAGGAGGCGACCTTCGACGGATCGAACTTCGACGTGACGCAGCAGTGGGCGGTCTCGCTCGACGGGACGCGCATCCCGTACTTCATCGTCGCGCCGAAGGGGATGGAGCGCGACGGCAGCAACGTCGTCCACATCTTCTCGTACGGCGGGTTCCGGAACTCCCTCACGCCCTCGTACTCCGGGTCGTACGAACAGCTCTACGGCGCGTACGGCAAGCTGTGGCTCGAGCGCGGCGGCGTCTTCGTCCTCGCGAACATCCGGGGCGGTGGCGAGTTCGGCCCGGAGTGGCACTCGCAGGTGCTGAAGGAGAACCGCCACAAGGTGTTCGAGGACTTCGAGGCCGTCGCGGAGGACCTCGTCCGGACGGGAATCACGCGCCCCGAGCGGATCGGGATCGAAGGGCGGAGCAACGGCGGCCTTCTGACACTCGGGACGTTGACCCGCCGCCCCGAGCTGTACGGCGCCGTCATCTCGGGAGCCCCTCTGGCCGACATGAAGCGCTACCACGAGCTCCTCGCGGGCGCGAGCTGGATGGCCGAGTACGGCGATCCCGACATCCCGGCGGAGTGGGCCTTCATCCGCGAGTGGTCGCCGTACCAGAACATCCGCGCGGACGCGGATTACCCGCCTGTGTTCGTCTACGCTTCGACCAGAGACGACCGCGTCCACCCCGGGCACGCCCGGAAAACCGTCGCGAAGCTGCAGGCCCTCGGGCACGAGGTCTGGTACTTCGAGAACATCGAGGGGGGACACGGCGGGTCGTCGACGAACGAGCAGCTCGCCTACCGCGTCGCCCTCTCCTACGCGCACCTCTGGCGGACCCTCGGGGGCGCGGTCGAGTAAAAGTCTGGCGTTTCGCCGGGGAAAACGGTAGGTTTGAGCCCGAGAATTACGGAGGAGGCATCGAAAATGGCTACGGCAAAAAAGGGTGGTGCGGGCAAAGGACTCGCGCAGACGGTGCAGCCGGACGCGGCTCTGGCCGCCGTCGTCGGCGATGAGCCGATGCCGCGCACGGAGATCACGAAGCGGATCTGGGACTACATCAAGGCCAACAATCTCCAGGACGCGAAGAATCGCCGGAACATCAACGCCGACGCGAAGCTGCGCCCGATCTTCGGCAAGGATCAGGTGACGATGTTCGAGATGACGAAGCTGGTGAACCAGCACGTGAAGTAGCAGTTGTCGGTTGTCGGTTGTCCGTACCGGCAACCGGCAACCTTCCATACGGCCCCATCGGACCACCCCTCACAACACGCCCTTCTGTCGCAATGACAGAAACCGGTTCGCCCCCACGATGATGTGATCCACCACCTCGACGCCGACGAGTTTGCCGGCGTCGCTGAGTTTTCGCGTGAACGCGAGATCTTCGCCCGAGGGGGAGGGATCGCCCGAGGGGTGGTTGTGGAACACGATGACGGCGGCGGCGCTCTCCTCGAGAGCGACGCGGAGAACGTCGCGCGTCGACACGGTCGTCGCGTTGAGTGTTCCGACGTAGATCTCCCGCTCGAACATGAGGCGCTTCTTCGCGTCGAGATAGAGCGCGCCGAGGCGCTCCTGGATGTAGTGGCCGTAGCGGGCGACGAGGCCCGCGGCGACGGAGCTCGCGTCGCAGATCATGTCGCGATCGCCGTCGTGGCGGGAGGCGAGGCGTCGTCCGAGCTCGAGCGCGGCCGCGATGCGGGAGGCCTTGACCGGTCCGATGCCGCGGGTCCTTCGGCCTGACGGCCACTCGCGACGCGCCATCGCGACGAGGCCGCCGGAGAGGAGCTCGCGCGCGAGCTCGAGAGCGTTGTTGGCGCGCGTCCCCGATCCGAGAAGGATCGCGACGAGCTCCGCGTCGCTCAGGGTCTCCGGTCCGTGGAGCCGCATCCGTTCGCGCGGCCGCTCGTCGAGCGGGAGGTCCGCGATCCGCTCGGCCTTCATCGCAGCCCCCGTTCGATCGCTTCGGTCAGGCGCGGGACGGCGCTCGCCGCCGGACCCTGGACGGAGAAGCGGACCAGGCGCGAGAGCGGCGTCTGCTGCGGATTCACTTCCACGGCGACGCCGTGCCGGAGCATCGAGACGAGGCCCGCGGCGGGATGGACGACGCCCGAGGTGCCGACCACGAGGAGCAGGTCCGCGCGGCCGACGGCTTCGGCGGCCTCTTCGATCGCGCCGGGGGGAAGCATCTCGCCGAACCAGACGACGTCGGGGCGGAGCACCGACCCGCAGGCGCAGCGCGGCGGCACGGCCTCGAACGGTTCCGCGCGTTCCTCGACGCTCCCCTCGCCGGTGCAGCGAACACGAAAGATGTTGCCGTGCAGCTCGATGACGTGGCGCGAGCCGGCGCGGCCGTGGAGGCCGTCGACGTTCTGCGTCACGAGCGTGAGCTCGCCGCGTCCTTCGAGGGCGTCCTCGAGACGCGCGAGGGCGCGGTGCGCCTCGTTCGGTTCGGCCGCGCGGATGGCCGAGCGGCGCGATTCGTACCAGCGCCAGACCAGGATGGGGTCGCGCGCGAACGCGCCGGGCGTCGCGAGCTCCTCCGCGCGGTAGTTCTCCCAGAGACCTCCCGCGTCACGGAACGTGGGGATGCCGCTCTCGGCCGAGATCCCGGCACCGGTCAGAACGGCGATGCGAGTGGGACGATGCTGTTCGATCCAGCGGATCGCTTGCGCAATGGCTGATTCCATGGCTCGTTGTGCCGAAGCAGAGCGCGCCGGAATGCCGGGTGGGTGGGGGGATTGTACCTCGGATGCTCAGTAGCTAGTAGCTGGTAGCGAGTAGCTGGTAGCTGGTGGCTTAAAACTCGAACACTCCCACGCGCGTGTCATCCTGAGCGAGGCGGCGTGGGCGGGCGTGAGCGAAGGATCTCCTCAGCGACGACTCCGACTCGCAGCGATCGCCCGAATTGAGACGCAGCTGAGGAGATCCTTCGTCGCTTCGCTCCTCAGGATGACGACGTCGGTTGTAGGACGGACTGCCTAGCGCCTAGCGCCTAGCAACGAGCTACAGGCTACTAGCTACTAGCTACTAGCTACTAGCTACTAGCTCACGCGGCCGGAAGGTTCTCCTCGAAGATGACGACGAACGCTTCCTGGCGGAGCTTCTGGATGTAGGCCTCGTAGTCGCGCTGGAACGTCTCGTCGCTCGCGTTCTGGCGGAGCTGCTCCTCGATCGCGTCGAACGACGGGATCTCGGAGGGGAGGCGTTCCTCGACGAGAAGGACGTGGAACCCGGCGGGCGTCTCGACCGGGCCGGCGATCGAGCCGGCGGGCGCCCCGAACACGGCTGCGTCGAGAGTCGCGAGGAGCTCGCCCTTGGCGATGAGGCCGATCGCGCCTCCTTCGGCCTTCGACGGCGAGTCCGAATACTCCGTCACGAGCGCGGCGAAGTCCCCGCCGCTCCGGGCGCGCGTGGCGGCCTCTTCGGCCTCGGCGCGGAGAGCGGCCCGCTCGGCGAGAGTCGCGGTGGCCGGGACGACGACCACGATCTCGCGGACCCGCGCGCGCTCGGGAAGCCGGTACTGCTCCTTCTCCCGCTCGTACCGCTCGCGCAGCTCGCGATCCGAGACCTCGGCGCGCGAACGGAGCTCGCGGGCGAAGACCTGCTGCGTGATCAGCGTGTCGCGGAGGCGCGCCTCCATCTCCGTGCGCGTCAGCCCCGACTGCCGGAGCGACTCCTCGAACGCTTCGGGCGTCGTGATGTTGTACTGCTCCATCAGACGCTTGACTGCCTCGTCGATCTCCTGCGGCGTGACCGTGATGCCGAGGCGGTCCGCGCGATCCTTGATGAGGAGCTCCGCGACCATGTCGTCGAACAAGTCGTCGCGGAAGGAGGCCTTCCTCTCGTCGAGGGCGGCGGGGGCGGTCGTTCGCTCGAGCTCGCGCAGCCCCTCGTTCAACCGGACGAGATACTCGGAGCGCGTGAGGATGCGGTCGCCGACGCGGGCGATGATCGCCTCGACGACGGCGGCGGGAGCGGACAGAGCGGTGAGCGCCAGGATCGTGGCGGCGAGGATCTTCTTCATGCGTTCGTTTTCCTGCTTCGAATGGGACGGGGACAATGCCCCGAAAGTATCGTCGGCAACAGGGGCCGCCGCCGGATTATTCGGCGGAAGACCGCGGGGAATTACCGGTGTACTCGAACGGGAGGCGCCGGGCGAGGATCGTGACGGGGATCGTCCGCCGGGCCTCGATGAGGAGGTTCGAGAGCTGTTTGCGGGCGCTCTCCTCGTTGAGCCGCTGGCGGATCATCGGCTCGGCGGCCTCGAACTCGAGCGTTCCCGCCGGCCGGTGCGCGGTCACGCGGAAAATGTAGAAGCCGGTGTCCGTGCGGATCACGTCGCTGATCTCGCCCGGCTCGAGGCTGAAGATCCTCTCCTCGAAGACGCGCGGGAGGTCGTTCCGCGTGATCCAGCCGAGATCGCCGCCGCGCTGGGCGTTCGGGGCGGCGGAGTAGGAGGCGGCGAGCTCCTCGAACGGCGTTCCCGCGCGATACCGTTTCACGAGCTCGGCTGCGAGGTTCTCGTCCTGAACGAGAATCTGGCTGACGCGGACGCGCTCGTCGAAATGGAAGTCGCGGATGAACTGCTGGTAATAGGCGCGGATCTGCTCGGGCGTGGGGGGAGGCGCGTTGACGGCGATCTCCGCGAGGAGCGTGTTGCGCCTGAGCTCGTCACGCTTTTCCGTCGCCGTCGACCCCGGCTCGCTCCGTACCGCGGCGGCGACCTCTTCGGCCGTCACCTCGATGCCGCGGCGCGCCGCGAGCTCGGCGAGCAGAACCTCCTGGACGTGCTGATCGAGCAGCGCGCTCGCGGCCTCGGGGACGATCTGCGCGAGCTCGGTCCCGGCGTTCCGCTCGAGGTAGCGCTTGAACTCGTCGATCGTGAGCTCGCGCGCGCCGACCTGGGCGATGACGTCGGGCGGGACGGCGCGCTCGTCGTCGCAACCGGCGAGAAGGAGGAGCGCGAAAAGCGCGCGGCGAAACGGCATCGGGCGGGATCTTAACGTACGTCATCCCGAGCGTAGCGAGGGATCAGGGACGGGCGGGACGCGCGGGACGCGGCCGCGCTCCTTTGGCGGGAGAGCGAACATTCGTTCTCCCGCCGATCATGGGTGCTCCGATCAGGTTTTCCCCGCCCGACCCTGATCCCTCGC
>JBOGJQ010000270.1:0-1013 GCA_050745405.1 Thermoanaerobaculia bacterium
CTTCCGGCGTCACGCCGCGAACCCAACTCGCCTCTCCTCCCGTATGCGCCGCCTGGATCCGCTCGAGCGGGATCCGGCCGACGCCGACCACGGCGTCCGCGATGATCCCGAAGGCCATCGCGTCCGCCCGGAGCAGCACCATCCACCGCTCTCCATCCGCGTCCGCCGCACGAAGCGCGAGGAGCGCGCGGAGATCGACGACCGAGAAGATCTCTCCGCGGACGTTGACGATGCCGGCGACGAAAGGCGGCGTGCACGGCACCGGCGTCAGGCGAACGAGCGAGTGGACCTCGCGCACGGCAGGCGCGGGAATGGCGCACGTCGTCTCCCCGAGGCGGAACTCCACGACCTCGAGCGATTCGCCCTCGGCCTCGGCCGCCGGCGGCGTCGCGAGGGCCCGGGCACGCTCCGCGAGGATCCGCCGCACGCGAGCCGGATCCGGCGCGAGCGCGCGGTCCAGCCCCTCCCGCGCTTTCTCGAGCCGCGCCAGGACCGCGCTCCAGTCGAACGATCCCGCGCTCACCGGCGCCCTCCCGCGAGCCGCCGCTCATCGGAAAGCGTCGCGAGGAGCGAGCCGACGATCTCCCTCAGCCGCCCTGCCGTGAGCCCCTCCGACTCCGGCGGCGCGTCCTCGTCGCCGTAGTCGCGGAGACTCCCCAGCGCGTTGGTCAGCGACCGCGCCGCGTCGGCTCTGCGGCCGGCGGAGAGATCGAGGTGTCCGAGGACGAAGTGCGCGAGCGCGAATCGAGGATCGAGGTAGAGCGCGCGACCGAGCGACCGTCGCGCCGCGTCCTCGTCTCCCATCTCGCGCTCGACGATGGCGAGGAGATAGTGGTGGACCGGATCCATTTTGTCCGCGGCGATCGCCCGTTCACACCACGCGCGCGCCTCCTCGAGGCGGCCGTCGTTCGCGGCCTCTCTCGCCTTCGCGAGGACCGCGCCGGCGCTCTCGCCGCCGCATCGCGGGACGCGAGGGCGGGAGTGGGGCGGACGGGGGGGGCGCGGGGCGGGGC
>JBOGJQ010000271.1:0-1307 GCA_050745405.1 Thermoanaerobaculia bacterium
CCATGGTCGAGCAGACTCTTCAGGCGATCCGCCGCAGCGCCCTGTTCGACCAGATCGGTCACGGCATCCATCGCTATGCGACGGACGCGGCGTGGCGGGTTCCCCATTTCGAGAAGATGCTCTACGACCAGGCGCTCTTCGCGACCGTCGCCGTCGAGACGTTCCAGGCGACGGGCGACGCCCGCTACCGCGCGATGGCCGAACAGACGCTCGAGTACATGCTCCGCGATCTGGGGGCACCGGGCGGCGCGTTCCACGCGGCCGAGGACGCCGAGAGCGAAGGACGCGAGGGCGCGTTCTACGAATGGACCGAAACAGAGGTGACGGAGATCGCCGGGACCGATGCTCCCCTCGCCCTCGCCGCCTGGGGCATCGGCGGGAGCACCCCGGGTGCGGCGCTTCCGCGGCGTGCGGAGACCATCCTCGAGCTCGCGAAGGAGTTCGAGGTCGAGACCTCCGCAATCGAGACCCGCCTCGAGCGCGCCCGCCTCGCTCTCCTCGCGGCACGCAGCGAAAGACCGCGTCCGGCGAAGGACCGGAAGATCCTGACCGACTGGAACGGCCTCGCGATCGCCGCTCTCTCGAAAGCCGGGGCGGCATTCGACGAACGGCGCTACACGGACGCGGCACGGAACGCCGCCGACTTCATCCTGACGCGGCTGCGCACCGGCGACGGACATCTCCGGCACGTGTTCATCGGAGGGCGGGCTTCGGTCCCCGCGTTTCTCGACGATTACGCATTTCTCACGGAAGGGCTGCTCGATTTGTACGAAGCCTCCGCCGAGGTGAAGTATCTCCAGGCCGCGGTGGCGCTCGAAGCCGATGCGAGGCGCCTGTTCCGCGAGGAGGCGACGGGCGTCTACTTCATCGCGCGGGAAGGAGGCCAGCTTCCGATGCGGGCGGTCGACGGACGCGACGACGAGCTGCCGGCGGGAAGCTCCGCGCAACTCGTGAATCTCGTTCGCCTGGGGCGAATGACCGGCGATCCGGGATATGAAGATCGAGCCGAAGCGCTGACGCGCGCACTCTCGGGCGAGGTTTCCCGCGCGCCCGAGGCGGCGACCCACTTCCTGCTCGGCGTCGACTTCCTGCTCGGCCCCTCGTTCGAGATCGTCCTCGCGGGGCGGGCCGATGATGGCAACATGGCCGCTCTGCGGCGGGAGGTTTTCGGCCGTTTCGTGCCGAACAAAGTCGTCCTGCACCGGCCGCCGGGCACCGCTCCGCCGATCGTGAAGCTCGCGCCGTTCACCGAGATGCAGCGCTCGCGGGCCGGGATCGCGACCGCGTACGTCTGCGTCGATTTCGCG
>JBOGJQ010000272.1:0-6016 GCA_050745405.1 Thermoanaerobaculia bacterium
TCGACGCTGTACGTCGCGACGGCGACGTGGTCGCGCTCCCCGAGCTGGCTCGCAACGAATTCTTTCGCGGCCTCCTGCGACCTGCCGATGTTTCCGGGCGACGAGTTCGTGAGGTCGAAGAGGAGGAGGAAATTGCGGTTCGCGACGGGATGCACCGTCTCGTCTTCGGCCGAAACGAGCTCGAGGTCGACGACCTCGAAGTACTCGACCGGCACGCGCTTCCCCTGGTCGAAGATCTCGAAGTCCTCCTTCGTCAGGCCCCGTACCGGAGCTCCCTCGCGGTCGGAGACGACGACGGGGACCTCGACGACCGTGACCTGGATCGTCTCCTTGACCGTCTGCGCGAATGCGGCGGCCGGGATGAGCGCCAAGGTGACTGCGAGTATTGATCGCTGAATCTTCATGTCGCCTCCTTTGGAGTGCATCAGCGCCAGCCGTCATCCCGAGCGTAGCGAGGGATCAGGGACGGGCGGGAAACCCCTGATCGGCGCAGCCGGAATCGGCGGAAGAACGAATGTTCGCTCTCCCGCCAAAGAACGAGTCCGCGTCGCGCGCGTCCCACCCGACCCTGATCCCTCGCTTCGCTCGGGATGACGTGTTGCTGTGTGGCTCCATATATCATCGTTCACTCACGACGCTGCGAGCTTCCGCAGCCCGGGGTGGTCCGGAAACTTCTCCAGCCCCTCCCTCGCCCACCGGCGCTTCGACCGCTCGTCGCCGAGGAGCTCGAGGACCTCGCAGACGGCGACGTAGGAGGGCGGGACTGGAGCGCTTTCGACGAGATCATTGATCAGCGCCGCCGCCTCGCGCGTCCGTCCCTCGACGGCGAGGAGAAAAATCAGATTCTTGTACGGCTGGGCACCCTCGGGAAACAGGCGGATCTCCTCCCGGAACTCCCGCTCCGCCTCCCTGGCGCGCCCCATCCGCGCGAGGACGTCCCCGCGCAGGAAGTGAAAGTTCGTGATCGACCGGTTCTCGCGCTGGGCCAGCAGCCGGCCGACCTCGTCGAGGCGGGCGAGCGCCGCCTCGAGCTTTCCCTCGTCGCGCTCGACGCGGGCGACGGTCATCATCGCGGTGAGATTCTGCGGATCGTGCTCGAGCGCCTCGCGCGCGTACCGCCCCGCCAGGGCGAGATCCTTCCGCTCGAGTGCGATGCGGGCGAGGATCTCGCGCGCCTGCGACGGCTCGCCTTCGAGGGCGAGGTCGGCGTGCCGCTCGGCATCCTCGAGATCGCCCGCCTCCAGGGCGAGGTTCGCGACCGTCAGGGCGAGATGCGACGCGTGCGGCGCGAGCTTCAGCCCTTCCTTCGCCGCGGCGACCGCCTCGGCCTGCCGCCCGAGGCGCGTCAGCACCTTCGAGCGGAGATCCCAGAGGTCGACCATGCGGCGGTTGTCGGCGAGGAGGGCGTCGATCAGCTCGAGAGCGCGCGCGTACTCCGCGTCGCGGTACGCCGTGAACGCGACGCGGATCTGATGGAAGACCTCGATCGTGTCCTTCGGATCGGCGAGCGCCTCCCCCGGCTCGGTCTGCACGGTCGATCCGAGATAGCCGAGAGCGGCGAGCTTCGCCGCCTCTTCGGGAGCGACCGCCGCGGGCGCGTCGGCCAGCCGCACGAGCGGCTCGATCGCTTCGCGCATCGCGAAATACGTCCTGCGGTTCTCCTCGAGAACGTTCTGCTTCTCGGCCGGATCGGCGCGGAGATCGTACAGCTCGGGACGCGGCGCGTGGATGTAGTGCATCTCGCCGTCGGTCAGCGAGTGGAGGTCGCTCCATCCGAAGTGGAGGCGCGGGTAATACGTCTCGCTGTAGACGAGGCGCGGCTCGCCCGGATCGGCGAGGAGCTCGCCGAGAGGACGGCCCGGCGTGTCGTCATCGCCGCCGATGCCCGTCTGGGCGAGGATCGTCGGGAAAACGTCGACGATCTGCGCGGGCGCTCCGACGCTCGCGCCCGCGTGCGCACCGCCGGGGAACTTCACGATCAGCGGCACCTGGATCGCCTCGCGATAGAGGAAGATCCCGTGTTCTTCCTCTCTGTGATCATTCAGCCCCTCGCCGTGATCCGAAAGGAGAATGATGAGGGCGCGGTCATAGATCCCGAGGCGCTTCAGCTCGTCGAGGAAGGAGCCGACGATGGAGTCGGCGAAGGCGATCTCGCCATCGTACGGATGCGCGAAGCGGCTCGCGTACGGCTCCGGCGGCTCGTACGGCGTGTGCGGGTCGTAGAGGTGAAGAAAGAAGAAGTGAGGCTGCGCCGCGTGCTGGCGAATCCAGTCGAGGGCGATCTTCGCGGTCTCGTCTCCGCCGCGCTGGACGCGGCCGATGACGGCCGTCGGCCCGATCGCCTCGACGCGGTCGTCGTAGAAGTCGAAGCCGCGATCGAGGCCCGACTCGGTCCGGAGTACGAACGCGGAGACGGCCGCGCCGGTTGCGTAGCCCTCGTTCTTCAGGATCTGCGGGAGCGTCGGGACATCTTCGGCGAGCTGGTAGCCGACGTTGTCGCGGACGCCGTGGTCGGCGGGAAGAACTCCGGTGAGCATCGACGCATGAGAAGGCAGCGTCAGAGGAGTGTGCGTGTACGCGCGCTCGAAGAGAACCGCGTCACGGCGGAACGCGTCGATCGCGGGGGTCGACCCGTTCTCGTAGCCGTACGCCGGGAGGTGGTCGGAGCGGAGCGTGTCGATGGAGATGAGGATGACGGGCGTGCCCGGCGTTCCAGTCACGGCGCGCTCGTCGGCCGTGCAGCCGGCGAGGGCGAGGGCGAGGAGGATCGCGAGGGTTGCCTTCATTACTCGAAGAGGGGGTCTATCTTTCCACAAAAACGCGGTCCGGCTGCGTATTCCCTCGAGACGTTCCGACCCCACGGTAAGCTGGATTCGTGGAATTCGAAGTCCTCGGTGCCCTTCGGGATGTCGAGACGATCGCCTCCGGTCACGGAATTCGCATCTACCTCCGTCTCGTCCGTGATTTCGGGCGCGGCACGTAGATCCGAAGACGCAGAATGAAAATCAAGCGCTATCTCCAGTGACATGGAAAAGAACAAAGATACGTCGTCTGCATCCGAAACGATGGTACGAAGAGTCGCTCGACCTCCGGAAGATCTACGAGACACTCGAGGATCGCGACGCAGAGAAAGATGGCCTCATTCGCCTAATCGACGAGGACGAAGACTATCTCTATCCTCGAACGCGGTTTCTTCCGATCGAGCTTCCGACCGAGATCGAAGCAGCTCTCGTGGATATCGCGAACGCGTGAGTTGCTTGGATCAAGTACTCACGGAGAGTTCCGCAAGACAACCGAGGCGCGCCTTCAAATGGTGACCTCGAGCGAGGCGGCGCGTCTCCCCAACAAGAGAAGCTGCGCGAATAGGCCGGCGCATGCCGTCTGAAACGCGAACGCAATCAATGTTACGGCGGGAACGACGAGCCTCATGGTCGAGCTGTAGTCGAGATTCCCGAAATCCGCGGCGGCCCAGCGCCATGTCGCGTCCACTAAAAGACCCAGACCGCCCATGAGCGACACGGCGGTAATCCACAAAACTACCGTGGGGCGCAACGCACGGAGGATAGCGACCGTCCTCCGATCGGAGGGAAGTAACCCGTCGCCGATCGCGAAGAGTTTCGCGAGAAACCCGAATAGCATCGCCTGAATACCGAGGAGAAACACGAGGCTGGCGACCAGGAGCGTGTGAGCGTCGAGAGTCGCTCCGAAAATCTCAGTTCGTGAATACACGAGGACGTAGCCGGCGACGCCGACAACGGTCGCGAGCATTCCCGGCGCAACGAAAAGCCAGTTGGGGCTGTACAGCAGATATGTCCTCACCGTCCGCGACCCGTCCTGCATCGTTCTCAAGTGGGAACGCGTCTTTGTGCGAGCGTCGGGGTGAAGAGTGATCGGGATCTCGGCGATCCGCCCTCCCGAAAGACCCGCCTTGACCAGCATCTCGGCGGCAAATTCCATCCCGGTGCAGCGGAGATCGAGGCGCTGAACGAACTCGCGCCGGAAGGCGCGCAGACCGCAATAAATGTCTCGAATCGCGAGGCGAAACATTCTTCGCGCCAGGAGCGTGAGAAGGGGATTGCCGAGCCACCGGTGGAGAAAAGGCATCGCGCCCGAACGGATCGTGCCGCCCCCGGAAGGAAATCGGCAGCCGACGACGATGTCGGCACCCTTCCGCAGTTGGTCCACGAGCGACGGGATCTCTCGAAAATCATAACTGCCGTCCGCATCGCCCATCACAATCAGGTCGCCATCTGCGGCTGCGATGCCGCCGAGGAGAGCCGCGCCATAACCTCGCTCCGTGACTTTGATGACTCTGGCGCCGGCTGCCAATGCGCGCTCGCGCGATGCGTCCGTGCTGCCGTTGTCAGCAATCACAACTTCGCCCGAAATTCCGGCGAGGCGCATCGTCTCTGCGGCGATCCTCACGCAGGCGGCGACCGTCTCTTCCTCGTTCAGACACGGAATCACGACCGTCACGGACGTCATCGGTTTACGCGCCATCAGAATTCAAGCGTGTGCGGAGAAGGCGGAGGAGCGGATCGCCCGGAACGAGCGTGGTCGCGCGGTGATACGCATCCCTGGCGCGCGAGAATTCTCCGGCATCGAGCGCGAGCATGGAGAGAAGAATCCAGCCGCGGCCGTTGGCCGGCTCGATGGCGAGAGATCGCTCGGCGGCCTCGATCGCGGCGAGCGGACGGCCAGACGCACCGCGAAGTTCCGCGAGACGGAGCCAGACGCGCGCCCGGTCGGCATCGGGGATGACAATGAGCTTTCTCTCGAAGAGATCGAGAACCTGAACGTAGGCCTCCTCGGCTTCGCTCACGTTCCCAGTCGCCACGAGCACTTCCGCAAGCTTCGTTCGCGCCTCTGCATCGTTCGGCGCCAGCCGAACGGCTTCGCGATAGTGATGTATTGCTGCGTCGAAGTCCCTCCGCTCCCGCGCGAGGTCGCCGCGAATCTCGTGACTCTGCGGGTAGCGATCGTCGATCCGAATTGCCCGGTCCAGCAGCCGTTCCGCGGCTCGTATATTCCCGCCGGCGTGCTCCAACACCGCCAGGCCCACGAGAGCGCGCACCCACCTCGGATCTTCGCGAAGAGCCAGCTGAAACGCATCGCGCGCCTCGGCGTGGCGTCCCTCCACGACGAGAGCCTCACCCGTGAGCTCCCACTCCTCGGCCAGATTGCGGCTCGGCCGGTGATCCCGGACGAGCGTCAGCAGTCCGCTCAAGAGCACGATGGTGGCAAGCGCCGCGAACGCAGGCCTTCTCGCCCGCGCGAGATCGATCAGCGATGCGACTCCCAACCCGCCGAGCACTGCGAGAAACGGAACGATTGGAAGCCGATACCGCGATCCGACGAGAAGAAGAATGAGGGTCGCCTCGAACAGGACGCACAGAGACACGAAAGGCCAGATCGTCAGGCGACGGCGAACACCTGCGACGACACCTCCGGCAGCGAACCCGAAAAGCACGGCAAACGGAAGAGTCGCTGTCAACAGACGGGAGTGGCTCTCGAAAAAGTAAAAGCTGTGGCTGTCGCGGATTTCGACATTCTGCACTGACCACACTGCCTTCGAGGCCAGCAGGCGAAGGAACTGCACCGGTTTGGCGAGGATCTCCCGCACCGCCTTCTTCACGTAGTATTGATCCTCGTCCGGCCCGCTGTACCCGTGTCGAATCCCTTCGTTCGCGAGAGTTTCCCACGGACCGCCGAGGCGCGAATCCGCGATCCCTGTCCGCTCCGGAGATATCCCATAATAAAAATTAAGGCCTCCCCTCGCTTGAACGGGAATGAAGGCTCCCGTGTTCTGCCAATTGATCGCGGTCACGGGAGCAACCGGAAGCAGCATCGCAATCGCAAAGACGGCGGGCATGACAAGTCGCCGTCCGCTCACTTTCCATGTCCACAGCAGCAGGACGGGAGCGACGACCGCCGCCGTGGGTCGCACTGTGATCGCACAACCGAGGAGAATCGCGCCGGCGACGATTCGCCAGGTTCGTCCCTCACTCGATAGAGT
>JBOGJQ010000273.1:0-2073 GCA_050745405.1 Thermoanaerobaculia bacterium
GCCTTGGGGAGGCCGAGCGCCGCCGCCTCCTGACGGCGCTGGACCGGGGTCTCGCCGCGATTCCGCCGCGGAAACGGCGCGAGGTCGAAATCGAGATCGACGCGATCCGCGATGCGCGGCGCTCGGGCGGGCGCCGCTCCCGGTGATCATCATCGACACCTCCGCACTCGTCGAGAGCTTTTCGGGCCTCGCGGGCGCCGGCCGGGCCCTCCGTTCTCTCATTGACAGCGGCGAGAGGATCGTCCTCCCCTCGATCGTTCTTTACGAGTGGCTGCGCGGACCTCGCCGCGAGCAAGAGCTCGCACTCCAGGAAGAGATCTTCCCTTCGGAGGAGGCGGTGCCGTTCGGAGCCGCGGAAGCGCGCCGGGCCGCGGCTCTCTACCGGTCGATGGGACGCGCGCGCGGGAGGGAGATCGACCTCGCGATCGCCGCGGTCGCTCTCGTGCGCGACGCGTCGCTCTGGACGCTCAACCGCGCGGATTTCGAGGACATCCCCGACCTTCGTCTCGTGTGAGGTCCACCTCGCAAACTACACGTACCGGTGCTCGGTCGCCAGCTCGCGCGCCCGCGTGAATGCGCCGGCATCGCCGGGCGCGCCGACCACGGCCTCGAGAGCGGCGTGCAGCTCCTCCGGCAGCGCGTGCGCGTCCGGCGCGAGGACGATGCGCGCGATATCCGCCGCTTCCTCGAACCGCTCCTGGCCGACGAGCACCGCGAAGAGCGGCATTGCGACGATCCAGTCGAGCGCTCCGTGCGCGATCGGCAGGGACTCGAGCACCGCGAGCCCCTCGCGGCCGAGGCGCTCCGCTCCCCCGCTCTCGCCGCGGCGCAGCGCCATCCACGCCTCGTTCCCGAGCGCCACCGCCGTGTACTCGAGCATCCCCGCGGCGCGCGCGACCTCCGCCGCCTTCGCGTTCCACCGCTTCGTCGCCTCTTCGTCGCCGCGCTTACGCGCCGTCACCGTCAGGTACGAGTAGCAGCGCGATTGGAGCACCCGATCCTCGATCGCCTCGGCGATCTCCGCCGCGGCTCGCAGATTCGTCTCTGCCTCGTCGAGCTCGTCGCGCCACATGTGACAGAAGCCGCGCTGGAACCGCGCCAGACCGATTTGATACGCGTCGCCCGAGGCGAGGGCGTGATCGACATGCACCTGAGAGAGCGCCATCGTCTCGTCGCCGACGCGGTAACGGTCGCGCCGGAGATGCCCGAGGACCTGTACGGCGGTGAACTGCGTCCGCTGGAGCGCGCTCCCTTTCTCCTCGACAGACGGCCGGACGCGCGCGACGAGCTCCTCGATGCCCGGCACGTCGTTTTGCCAGTAGAACGCCCACGCGCGGTCGAGCTGGACCTGCACCCACTGCGCCCACCACGCGGTGCCGCGCTCCTCGATTCGATCGAGTGCCTCCTCTGCCGCGAGGAACGACGCCCCGCCCTCCGCGTACCGCCGCTGCACGGTCCACACCGCGCCGATCTTCCGGTGAATCGACGCGCGCCGCTGCCACGCATCGGCGGCGAGCTTCGCGAGCGCTTCCTCATACGCACGCCGGGCCTCGTCGTGCGCTCCGAGACGCTGCAGGCCATTGCCGAGAACCTCGAGCAGGCGCGGCTCGAGCGCGGCGCGGGCGTTCTCGTCCGCGCGCGCGAGCGCCTCGAGAGCGCGCCGCGCCAGCGATACCGCCTCCTGCGAAGCATAGAGGCGGTCCGCGTGTTCGGCCGCGACGAGGAAGTACTCCGCCGCCTTCTCGAACCGCCGCCCTCTTTCGAACAGGATCGCGAGCTGTCCCGCGATCTCCGCGGCTCTTCTTCCCCACCGTGCCTCGAGCGATTCGGCCAGGGTGCGGCTCAGCGCCGTCCGCCGGCTCGGTCCGAGCGCCGCGAACGAGGCGTTCTGATAGAGAACGTGAACGAAGCGGTACCGCATCGCGGGCGTCCCGTCCGGCAGCTCGACCTCCGCCGTCGCCGTCACGAGCCGGTGCACGCGATCGAGCTGCTCGAGCCGCTCCTCCACGTCCACCGGATCGAGCTTCAGCGCCTCGGCCACGGTCACCGAGTCGAACTCGACACCCTGCACGG
>JBOGJQ010000274.1:0-6785 GCA_050745405.1 Thermoanaerobaculia bacterium
ATCGAGATCAACCGCGGCACGAACACGGTGCACTGAACGAGATGATGAAACGAATCGCGATTCTGTTCCTTTTCCTTTTCGCCGCCGCCTGCGCCGTCGCGCCGGAGCCGGAGCCGGTTCCCTCGGCCGAGACGGTCGCGCACGTCCGGGAGATCCTCGCTTCACCGGAAATCCAGGAGGCGTTCGCGCACGTCGACGCGCATCGCGAGGAAATCCTCGCGGAGTGGCGGATGCTGACCGAGATCGAGGCGCCGTCCGGAGAGGAGGCCGAGCGCGCGGACGCCGTGGAGGCGATCCTCCGCCGCTCGCCGAGCGTGACGGTCTCCCGCGACGAAGTGGGCAACATCATCGCCGTGCGACGCGGGACGGGCGAGGGGCCGACGGTCGTCGTCGATGCGCACCTCGACACGGTCTTCCACGAGATCGAAAACGTCGAGACGCGGATCGAGAACGGCCGCCTCTACGGCCCCGGCGTGGGCGACGACTCGCGCAACATGGAGGCGATCCTGGCGATGCTCCGTGCCCTCGACGCCGCGGGCGTCGAGACGGTGGGCGACCTCTGGCTGACGTTCACGGTGGAGGAGGAGACGTCCTTCCGCGGCATCGATCATCTTCTGGAGACGCGCGGCGACGAGATGGACTACGTCATCGCGCTCGACGGCGGATTCGGCGGCTTCACCTACGGCGGCACGGGGACGTACTGGTCGCGCCTCCACTTCCTCGGGCCCGGCGGCCACACCCGCTCGCGGACCCCGCCGTACTCGGCGGCGCTCCCGCTGGCGCGCGCGATCGAGCGTATTTACGACGAGGTCGAAGTCCCGTCCGACCCGCCGAGCTGGCTGAACGTCGGGATGCTCGGTGGCACGGACGTCGTGAACAAGAAGGCGGAGGACGCCTGGTTCTCGGCCGACGTCCGGTCGATCGATCAGGCGACGCTGGACCGGCTCGACGCACAGGTGCAGGCGATCGCGCGCGAAGAAGCGGCTCGCGCCGGGATGGAGATCCGCGTCGAGGAGATCGACCGCTGGCCGGCCGCGCAGATCCCGGGTCACCGGACCGCGCCGCTCGTCATGACGACGCAGGCCGTCTTCGGCGCGATGGGCTTTGCCGATCCACGGATCACCGCGACGGCGTCGAACCACTCGAGCGCCGCCCTGCGGCGGGGCATCTCGGCGATCTCCACCGGCGCCGCGCCCTGCGGCGACGCCCACGCCCCGACCGAGTGGTGCGAGATCGAGCCGATGTATCTCGGGATCAAACGTTTGATTCTGAATGCCGTGGCGATGGCGGATGTTAGTCGCTAGTCGCTCGTCGCTCGTCATCCCGAGCGTAGCGAGGGATCAGGGACGGGTGGGGAATCCGCGAACGGAGCATCTCAGGTCGGCGGGATGGCGATCATTCGCTCTCCCGCTGATCCACGCCGCCGCGTTCTGCGTGTACCGCCCGACCCTGATCCCTCTCCCGCTTTGCGGGATCGGGATGACGGGCTCGCGCCGTTGTGATTTGCTTACGAGCGACGAGCGACGAGAAACGAGATGATCAGCCTCCAGGATCGATACGCCCCCGCGAACAAGTGCTTCGGCTGCGGCCCCGCGAACGAGAAGGGGCTGCGGATCAAGAGCCGCGTCGAGGGGGACGAGGTCGTCGCGCGGTGGCGCCCCGAGGAACATCACCAGGCGTTCGAGGGAATCCTCAACGGCGGGATCATCGGGGCGTTGCTCGATTGTCATTCCAACTGGACTGCGGCACAGCACCTGATGACGACGCACGGAGCGGAGACGCCACCGTGTACCGTCACGGCGGAGTTCCACGTCACGCTCAAGCGGCCGACGCCGATGGACGAGGAGATCACCCTCCGCGCGCACGTGGTCGAGTCGACCGAGGATCGCGCGGTCGTCGATGCGACGATGGAGGCCGGAGGGAAGATCACGGCCACGTGCCGCGGCACGTTCGTCGCCGTCCGGGAGGGGCATCCGGCATATCATCGCTGGTGATGAAGATCGCGACCTGGAACGTCAACGGGATCCGCGCCCGGCAGACGCAGTTCGCCGACTTCGTCGCGGAGCACCGTCCCGACGTCGTCTGCCTCCAGGAGATCAAGGCGAAGCCGGACCAGATCCCCGAGTCGTGCGGCCTTCCCGATTACGCCTGCTACTGGCATGGCGCGGGAGGCTACTCCGGAGTCGGACTGCACGTGAGGACGGACGCCTTTTCCGGCGTCTCCGCGACGTTCTCCCATCCGCCGTTCGACCTCGAGACGCGCGTCGTGCAGGCCGAGATCGGCGACCTCGTCGTCGCGTCGGTCTACGTGCCGAACGGCGGGAAGGACTTCCCCGCCAAGATCGCGTTCATGAAGGCGCTCGAGGAGTACGTCGCGGGCGTGCACGAGAGCGGGAAACAGCTCGTTCTCTGCGGCGACCTGAACGTCGCGCGGACCGAGCGCGACGTCCATCCGAAGGAGCGGAAGCCGAACGCGATCGGGCAGCTCCCCGAGGAGCGGGAGCTTCTCGAGCGGATCATCGCGACCGGCCTCGTCGACGTAGGGCGCGCGCTGGATCCGGACAACGACGAGCTGTTCACGTGGTGGGCACCGTGGCGGAACCTGCGCCAGCGGAACATCGGGTGGCGACTCGACTACGTCCTCGCCTCGGAGCCGCTCGCGCGCCGCGCCGCCTCGTGCCGCGTCTATCGCGAGTTCGGCACGAGCGACCACGGGCCCGTGATCGCCATCTTCGAGTGAACGTCAGAAGATCGCGAACACCAGCGCGAACGCCGCGATCGCGCCGCCGATCACGATCACGGGGATGAGCGCCGCGAGGAGGGCGATCAGCGCCGGGATCACGATGATCGAGGCGAGCGTGACGAGAGTCGCGACGAAGACGACCTTCACGAGAACCAGCGCGAGCGCGAACGGCAGCAGCACGACCTTGAACACCGTCTTGAGGACGACCGCGACGAGCAGCAGCGGAATCGCGACCGCGGCGGCGATGAAAAGGCCGAAGAGAAGCGCGGCGAGCTCGAACATGGCGAACCTCCGGTACTACCTACGGCGGCGGGTGCCGCGGGTTTCATCACAACTCGACGGCGAAACTGACGCCATGGCGCCGGAATCCGAGCGATTCGTAGAACCGGTGCGCGTCCGTCCGCGCGAGGTTGCTCGATAACACGAGTTTGTAACACCCGGCGCGCCGAGCCCGCTCCATGGCGAATTCCATCATGGCGCGTCCGACGCCGGCCCCCCGCGCGCCGGCGTCCACGACGACGTCCTCGACCACGGCCGCCGGCGCGCAGCGGGCGCCCAGCGTCGGCATGATCATCAGAGCGAACGTGCCGAGCGGATGTGCTTCACGGAAAGCGAGATAGACGTGGTAGTCCGGATAGCGCCCGAGCTCGCCCAGAAGGGCGATGGCGCGCGGCCGTGTGAGTCGTGAGGACGGGGAGGCGAGTTGCGTATAGAGTGCGACGAGCGCGTCCGCGTCGTCCGCGGTCGCGACCCGGATCTGCACGGCGTCGCCCGCATCCGGCATGCGAATCCCCCGTTCTCCCGTTCGCTTTCCCTCGTACCCGGGCCGCAATCTTGCTTCGTGGAGTCGCGAAGTTTGCAGGAGGATCGTACATGAAACGTCTTTTCTTTCTCGTCGCTCTCATTTCGCTGGCCGCCACGCCCGCGTTCGCGCAGACGCGGTCGGTCGACCTCACCGGATGGGTGGTCTGGGCCGACCCGACCGGCGACAACGACTTCAGCGACGTCGAGGACGCCGAGGATTTCGAAACGGAATTCGAGAGCGAGCAGGGCTTCGGTATCGCCGTCAACGCGTTCTTCACGAACACGATCTCCGTCGAGTTCGCCGCGTCCGTCATGGAGCCCGACCTGACTCTGCGCAGCACGGATCCCGAGCTCGACGAAGGGACCATCGGCTCCCTCGAGATGATTCCGGTCACGGCCACGCTCCAGTTCCACTTCAATCCGGACGGCCGGCTCGACCCCTATATCGGAGGCGGCGTCGCCTACGTGTTGTTCGATCAGGTCGAGAGCGACGAGCTCCGGGACATCGACATCGAGTCGATCGACTTCGACGACGACTACGGGTTCGTCGCGAATGCGGGGCTCAGCTTCGACATCACGCCGACGTTCGCCGTGAACCTCGACGCGAAGTACGTTCCTGTCTCCTCGCCCGCGCGCGCCGTCATCGGCGGCACCGAGAGCGACGAGATGGAGTTCGACATCAATCCACTGATCCTGGCAGCCGGGCTCTCCATGCAGTTCTAGAGGAGGAAGTATGAATCGGAATCTGAAACTCGTCTGCGTGCTGACGTCGATCCTCGCTCTCGCGAGCCTTGGCGCCTGTAAGCACTCCGGCGTCGCCGTGGCCTCGGGCGGGCAGATCATCAACATCGAGATCGACGCTCCGAACGAGCTCGCCGAGAATTTCGAAACGGAGGAGCTGGAGGTCGAGATCGCCAACGTCGGCGTGAACAAGCTTGCCGACCTCGAGTTCACGGTCGAGATGCCGACCGAGATCGTCGTGCTCAGCCAGACGCAGAGCCCGGGCGTCACGTGGACCGAGCGGGTCACCGTCGGCGGAACGAAGCTCTATCACTACGTCGTGAATGAAGTCGACGCGGGAAGCCAGGCGAGGGTGAACTACCACGTCCGGACCGCGTTCGGCGCGCGCGACCGGACCGGCGACATCAAGGTGACCGCGTGGTCGGATCAGCTCCCGGGCGACCGCCTGATCGAGACCGAGTTCATCCGCCTCGCGGATTAGCTTTGCGGTTCCGCGACGAGGATGCCGCGGATCGCGCCGTTCCGGTCTCGGATCGGATAGGAGCCGGGCGACGGCAGGTCGAGATCGATCGTCGTCGTCCGGTTCGCCGGCACGGTCCGCACGATCCCGAGCGGAGGAATCGCGATCTCCTCGGTCGCGCGCGACGCATCGGCGCGCAGGACGCGGAGCTTGAGGGCGCCGCCGGCCGGCGCGACGAGGATCTCCGGCGTGTCCCTCTCGTCGAGGACGAGAATCGCTTCGGGCGGCCCGGAGGGCGACCGCTCTTTCTTCGGGCGCCGCGCCGCGGGGCCGAACCAGGCGAGGGCGGCGAGAAGCGCCACGCCGCCCGCAATGAGCCACGCCGGCTCCGCGACGATCACTGCTCCCTCCAGCTCCGGCTTCGCGCCGCGACGAGAACGACGGCGGCGGCGACCACCGCGGACAGGAACGGCGACGGAAGGAGCCCCGTCCACGGGTAAAGCGCGCCGCCGGCGAGCGGCAGTGCGACCGCATGGTAGGCCGTGAGGAGTCGCGTCTGCTTCCGCGCCCGCTCCCGAACGGCGCGCGCCGTGGCGAAGAGAGCGCCGATGCCTTCGAAGCCGCCGGCGGTGACGCGGACGTCGTCGGCGCCCGAGCCGGCAGTCGCGTCGTCGGCGAACGTGATGGCGAGGTCCGCGGCGGCCGCGGTTTCTTCGTCCGTTCCATCGGAGATCCACGCGACGGGCGCGCCGGTGCTCGTCGCACTCTCGACGATCAGACGGCGCTTGTCTTCGTCGCGCGCGTCGCCGGCATACCGATCGATCCCGAGGGAGGCCGCAATCGTCGCGGCGGTTCCGTCGGGATGTCCCGTGACGAGAAGCGAAGGCGTTCCTCCGTCGCCGAGGCGGGTGATCGCGGCGGCCGCCCCCGGCCGCGGGTGAAGCACGAGCGCGATTCCGCCGAGAAGACGGGAACGGTCGGCGACGAGGAGGACCGATTTCCCCTGACGCTCGAGGACGTCGATCTCGTCGCGAAGCGGGTCGGTCGAGACGCCCTCGCGGGAGAGCTCGGCCGAAGTCGCGAGGACCGCCTCGCCCGGCACCTGTGGGGAAGCCGCCGCGAGGCGCGGCCGGATCAGCGCGCGCGCGTACTCGTGCTTCGTGCGCGCGACGGCGGCATGGGCCAGGAGCTCCGGCGCCGGAATGCCGTCGAGAAGGAGGAGCTCCGAAATTTCGGCGGCTGGGTTGCAGACGCCGCCGCGGGCATTCATCGCGGCGAGGCGCACGCGTGTGATCCGCTCGAGCGTCGCGCCGCCGGAGACCACGATGCCGGCGAGCGAGAGCTCTTCGATCGTCGTCCGAAACGGGACGACGATGCCGAGGAGAAAAGCGGCCGGCGCGGCGGCGACGAGAACGGACGCGAACGCGAGGACGGCGACCGGCCAGCGCGCGTCGAAGGCGAGAAGGAGCGCCGGACAGATGATCGCGATGCCGAGCGTCGTCACTCCCCATAAACGTGCGCGACGTGCGGCGGCGGTCTCGTCCTGGCTGCGATGCCACGCGAGACGATCCAGGATGGGAGCCGCCGCGGCGGGCGTCGTCGATCGGGACCGTCTCCGCCGCGCGACCGGGAGCCTCTGCGCGAGCCATTGGCCGACGAGGACGACGGCGAGAGTCCAGAGGGCGACACCGAACAGAAGCGGCTGCGGCCGGCCGAGAGCCGTGGCGACGGCCGCGGCCAGAGAGGCCGCGAGGAGGCCTCCCACGGCGAGCGCGGCGCCGAGTCGTGCCGTCGCGGCGCGCCGCGCGAGATCCCGCATGGCGCCCCGAAGCAGATCGCTTCCCGACCAGATCGCAACGACCGTCGCGAGCAGGGCGAGGATCGCCGTGGCCGCGAGCGGATGCAGCGGGACGGAGGCGGCGATCCGCTCCCGAAGGTCCGGCACGGTCCGGAGCACCGGCGCGACCGAGTCGTGCGTAAAGGCGCCGAGCCACGTCGCCAGAATCGCACCGAGGGATGCGACGGCGGCGCGGCCGG
>JBOGJQ010000275.1:0-1045 GCA_050745405.1 Thermoanaerobaculia bacterium
ATGCCGAGGTCGTGGTGTGGGGGACGGGGAAGCCGCGGAGGGAGTTCCTCCACGTCGATGACCTCGCGGACGCGCTCTACGTGCTGATGGAAAAGTACGAAGAGCCGGAGACGATCAACGTCGGAACGGGAGAGGACGTGACGATCGCGGAGCTCGCGCAGCTCATGAAGGACGTGACGGGATACGAGGGACGGATCGCCTTCGACGCGACGAAGCCGGACGGAACGCCGCGGAAGCTGCTCGACGTCTCACGAATTCGCGCCATGGGGTGGTCGGCGCAAATCCCGCTGCGGGAAGGACTTACGACGACGTACGCGTGGGCGCTGGAGAGTGGATCTCTTCGGGACGCGGTGACGACATAGACCCGAGGCTCTCGATCAGCTTCGCCCACTCCTCGAGCGCCTTCCCTTTCGCGAAGCGATCGTCGAACACCTGGCGCGCGCGTCTCCCCTCCTCCTCGCACTGCCAGCGGTTCTCGATATATCCGCGGATCGTCATCGCGAGCGACTCGGCGTCGCCGTTCTCGACGGTGGTTCCGCAGCGCGCCTCGCGGACGATGTCGTGGATCTCCCCTTCCGGCGGGCCGACGTACAGGGTGGGGCGGCCGGCGGCGAGAATGCCGTACACCTTCGACGGGACGAGCAGGCCCGGCATCCGCCGACGGAGCGTCACGACGTGAAGGTCGGCTGCCGTGAGGCTGAGACCGAGATCCGACCGTGAAACGTACGGATGGAATTCGACGTTCGGGAGAGCAAGCTCTCCCGCGCGTCGCTTGACTTCGTCCAGGCGAGGGCCTCCGCCGACGAATGCGAAGCGCACTTCGGGGCGGCCGCGCAGGAGGTTCGCGGCGTCGAGCAGCGTCTCGAACTCGTGAGCCAGACCGAAGTTGCCGGAGTAGAGCACGACGAACCTACCCTGCCAGCCCCACTCCGCGCGCAGCGAGTGCGGGTCCGTGGGTGCCGGACGGATCGCGTCGCCGTCGGCCCAGTTGTGAATGACGCGGACGTCGTGAATACCGCGTGCGCGGAGCCGTTCGGCCATTGTT
>JBOGJQ010000276.1:0-1749 GCA_050745405.1 Thermoanaerobaculia bacterium
CGCCCGCAGGGCGCGCTGCCCCCGGAGGAACGCACGTTTCTCGTCTTGCGCCGTGAAACGGCGCGGGACGTCGGCGCCTCTTTTTTTGCGCTAGAGTTGGATTGATGAATGGCCGAACGATCGGGGATCTTTACCTCGAAGCGGTGACCCGCAATTTCCGCGGCCTGAAGACGTACGCCGAGCGCGCGCTCGAGCAGGTCGCGGACGATCAGCTCCATGTCGCGCCCGACCCGCACTCGAACTCGATCGCGGTCCTCGTCAAGCACCTCGCCGGGAACATGCGGTCGCGGTGGACGGACTTCTTGACGACCGACGGCGAGAAGCCGGATCGGAACCGCGAGCGGGAGTTCGAGAAGCGGCGCGAGTCACGCGAGGAGCTCCTCGCCGCCTGGAACGACGGATGGAGCCGCCTGCTCGAGACGATCGCGTCCCTGACCGAGGAGGACCTCACGCGGGAGGTGTCGATCGGAGGGGAGAAGCACTCGGTCGTTCTCGCGATCAATCGCGCCGTGCAGCACTACGCCTACCACGTCGGCCAGATCGTCTACCTCGCGAAACACCTCGCCGGCGACCGCTGGAACGCGCTGTCGTGATGTGGATCAACCCCCGAACCGTTTGATCCGCGCGTCGTACGTCCGCCCCCGCCACCCCACTCTTCGCCGCACCCCGACCTCCCATGTCGAGCGGATCGCGATCCACGTCCAGACGGCGACCATCGGCAGATGCGCGAAGAGAGCGTTCGCGACGCCGTAGCGGAGCGGCACGTAGACGAGAAGCCGCGTGAGATGAATCCAGACGAGGGCGGCGGCACCGAGGATCGAAGCCGCGGAAAGGGACGCGCCGCGTTGGAGATCGGCGAGGAGGGCGACGCCCCAGACCCACGGCGCGACATGGATGACGACCGACACGGCGATGATCGCCGCCGCGACCGGCAGGCGCGCGCCGATGACGAAATAGAAATTCTTCGTGAAGCCGGCGACGATCTCGCGAAGGCCGTGGTACATCCGGACGCCGACCAGGTCCGACGCGACGACGAGGCGCAGCGGGGCGATTCGCGCCCCGATCCGCGCCAGCGAGATGTCATCGATCACGGCGTCCCGCAGCGCGACGTGACCTCCCGCGGCGTCGTAGACGGCGCGGCGGATCAGAATCCCTGTTCCTCCGCCGATCGCGAGGCGGGCGGCGCGGACGTGATTCACGAGGGCCGTCGGGAGAAACGCGAAGGCGGCGAGCGCGAGCTGCGGCATGAGGACGTGCTCCCAGAAGCCACGCATCTCGACGCGCGGCAGAACGCTCAGCAGTCCCGCGCCGCTCCGCTCGATCTCCGCCACCGCCGCCGCGAGCGCGGACGTCTCGTAATGGACGTCGGCATCGACGAACAGGAGCAGCTCTCCCGTGGCCGCCTGCGCCCCCTGATGGTGCGCCCACGGCTTGCCGAGCCATCCCGGTGGGGGAGGCTCGCCGTCGATGACGCGCAGACGCACATCCGTCGATGCCACCGCGCGCGCGATCTCACCCGTCCTGTCGGTAGACTGATCGTTTACGAGGACGACCTCGAAGTCGGGATAGTCCTGCGCGAGGAGGGCGCATAGCGGCGCCTCGAGCGCGCGCTCTTCGTTCCGCGCCGGAACGATCATCGAGACGCGCGGTGCGGCGGGCGGACGCGCGCGGCGCAATCGGGGGAGGAAAGCGAGGTTCGAGGCGGCGAGGACGGCCGAGGCGACCCAGAGCGCCAGGATCGCTGCTGCC
>JBOGJQ010000277.1:0-10923 GCA_050745405.1 Thermoanaerobaculia bacterium
CGTCGGTGCTGCGGAAGAGATCGACGAATTGCCCGATGTACAGAACGTCGCCGTTTTCGGGATCGGTCTCGAACAGCACGGCGCGCCCGCGGACTCCCTCGATCGGCTGCTCGCGCCACGTCTCTCCATGATCGTCGCTGACGTAGAGGAAGGTGCCGAGACCGCCGTAGGCGTAGGCGTAGATCCTTCCCGGACGCGCGGGAGCGACGGCGAGACGGATCGTCATGTAGCGCGATGTATCGAGAGAGGGTGCGAACGCCGGCTCCCACGTCGTTCCCGCATCGAGCGAGCGGTAGATCGTCGGCGGGCGATTCTCGAGAATGAGCGTCGGAAGTGCGGTGTACGCGATGGACGGTTCGGCGGGATCGAACACGACGTCGGTCGGAAAGTCGCCGAGGCGCGCGGTCCAGGTGCGGCCGCCGTCGATCGACTGGAAGAGCTGCGACGCCGCCGTCGTGCCGTCATCGACGAGCTTCCACGCCTGAGCGAGAAGCACGATTTCGGGATTCGTCGGGTGGACGGCGATGCGCGCCGCCTGCGCCATCGGCGGAAGGCCCTGTTCGTCGACCCGCCGCCACGTCGCGCCGGCGTCGGTTGATTTCAGGACGCCGCTGCCGAGAAACTCGCCGCCCATCCCAGCGTAGACGATCGACGGGCTCGACGGAGAGAAGACGATCGAGGCGACGGAGAGATCGGCCTGATCGTCGCTCGCGGGAACGAACGTTTCTCCCTGGTCGGTCGAGCGCCAGATCCCGCCGCTCGACGTGCCGATGAGGACGATCGATGGATCGGCGGGCGAAACGGCGACGGACCGGATGCGGCCGGAAGTCCGCTGCCAGGCGTCGGGGAAGCGGGAATCGGTGGGCGCAGGTCCGAGCGGAACCCACCCGGCGCCTCCGGCGGCGGTGCCGGCGGCCCGCGTCTCCATCGTGCGCATGGCGCGGAAGGCCTTCGCACGGACATCCTCTTCGAATGACGCGAAGGGATAGAGCCGTTGCCGGACGAACCACGCCTCGCGCGCGGAGCGGCGCGAGGCGCCGTCGCCGTATTCACCGGCATCTTCGACCGGATGCGGCGCCGGGGGTACGGCCGAACGGCACGCCGTCAGGCAGAGAAGGAGCGCGAGTCCGGCAACGACCGTCTGGTGGGCACGAGCCATGGCAGCCTCCCAGGACGCGAGGAGAACCCGAGAAACATACCATGTGGGCGCGCCGTCCCGGCGCGCACCCCGTCGCGGCCGACGCTCGCGCGTAAAGGCTCGCGGCGGGACGCCGCGGCCACGTCAGATCCGCGCCCGCCGCAGGCGCAGCGAGTTCAGGATGACCGAGACGGAGCTGAAGCTCATCGCGGCCGCGGCGATGATCGGACTGAGCAGAATCCCGAAGAACGGATAGAGCACCCCCGCCGCGATCGGCACGCCGACCGAGTTGTAGATGAACGCCCAGAAGAGGTTCTGCCGGATGTTGCGCATCGTGACGCCGCTGAGCTTCCGCGCGCGCACGATCCCGTCGAGATCGCCTTTGACGAGCGTCACGCCCGCGCTCTCCATCGCGACGTCCGTTCCCGTCCCCATCGCGATGCCGACCTGCGCCTGCGCGAGCGCCGGCGCGTCGTTGATGCCATCGCCCGCCATTGCCACGAACCGCCCCTCGTCCTGCAGCTTCTTGACGGCTTCCGCCTTCGTCTCCGGCAGGACCTCCGCGACGACCTCGTCGATCCCGACCTTTTTCGCGACTGCTTCGGCCGTCGTCCGGTTGTCGCCGGTGAGCATCACCATGCGGATCCCCGACTCGTGCAGGGCCCGGATCGCGGCGGGCGTCGTCTCCTTGATCGGATCCGCGACGCCGATGAGGCCGGCCGGTTTCCCCCCGATCGCGACGAGCATCACCGTCTGTCCGTCCGCGCGAAGCTTCTCGGCGCGCTCGGGAAGATCGCCGCGGTCGATGTTCAGCTCCTCGAAGAGGGCCTTGTTCCCGAGAGCAACGCGGCGCCCGTCGACGTCGCCGAGCACGCCCTTCCCGGTGATCGAATCGAACGACTTCACGGGGACGAGCGCGATCCCGCGCTCCTCCGCTCCCTCCACGATGGCGGCCGCGAGCGGATGCTCGCTCGCCCGCTCCAGACTCGCCGCGAGCCGGAGCAGCTCCTCCTCGGTCGTTCCGCCGTCGGCCACGACCGAGACGAGCTTCGGCTTGCCGACCGTCAGCGTTCCCGTCTTGTCGACGACCAGTGTGTCGACCTTCCGCATCGTCTCGATCGTCTCGGCGTTGCGGAAAAGAACGCCGCTCGTCGCGCCCTTCCCCGTCGCGACCATGATCGACATCGGCGTCGCGAGGCCGAGCGCGCAGGGGCAGGCGATGATCAGGACGGCGACGGCGTTGATCAGCGCGTAAGCCATCGCCGGCTCCGGCCCCACGAAGGCCCAGACGCCGAACGTGACCGCCGCGATCACGATCACGATCGGAACGAACCAGCCGGAGACGACGTCCGCGAGCTTCTGGATCGGCGCGCGGCTCCGCTGCGCGTCCGCGACCATCTTCACGATCTGCGCGAGAAGCGTCTCCGATCCGACCCGCTCGGCGCGCATCACGATGCTCCCTCGTCCGTTGACAGTTGCGCCGATGAGGCGGTCCCCCTCCTGCTTCTCGACCGGGATCGCCTCGCCCGTCACCATCGACTCGTCGACGCTGCTCTTTCCCTCGAGCACGACGCCGTCGACGGGAACTTTCTCGCCCGGACGGACGCGGAGGCGGTCGCCCGGATGGACGTGCTCGAGAGGGATGTCGTGCTCGCGGCCGTCCTGCTCGATTTTCCTCTCGGTCTACTGTGCGAGGCCGAGCAGCGCTTTGATCGCGGCGCCCGTACTGCTGCGGGCGCGGAGCTCCATGACCTGCCCGAGCAGGACGAGCGTCACGATGACGGCGGCGGCCTCGTAATAGACGCCGACGTGGCCACCCTCCTCACGAAAGGCGGGCGGGAAGATGTGCGGCGCGACCGTGGCGACGACGCTGTAGCCCCACGCGACGGCGACGCCGAGGCCGATGAGCGTGAACATGTTGAGACTGCGATTGATGATCGACCACCAGGCGCGCTGAAAGAACGGCCAGCCGCCCCAGAGAACGACCGGCGTCGCGAGGACGAGCTCGAGCCACGGGCCGATCCGGGAGGCCATCAGCGTCTCGACGATGTCGAGGCCGGGGATGTGGCGTGCCATGACGAGGAGCACCAGAGGCGCGGTCAGAACGGCGCTCACCCAGAACCGGCGCGTCATGTCGACGAGCTCGGGGTTCTCTTCCTCTTCGAGCGTCGCGACGCGCGGCTCGAGCGCCATGCCGCAGATCGGGCAGCTGCCCGGCTTGTCGCGCACGATCTCCGGATGCATCGGGCAGGTCCACTCCCGCGCTTGCGTCTCCGCGCCCGTGCCCGAGCCCGATTGGATGTACTTCTCCGGATCCGCGTCGAACTTCGCCTTGCACCCGAGGGAGCAGAAGTAGACGGTCCGCCCCTTGTACTCGCTCGTTCCCGCGGCGTCCGCCGGATCGATCGTCATCCCGCAGACCGGGTCGAGCACTTTTGCGGCGGTGGCGGACTCCTCGGCATGCGCGTGGGCGTGGTCTCGATTCATTTGCATTCTCCCCTTCTGCTTGCATCCCGCAAGCCGCAGACGAGGCTAAACCTTGCCTCGATGGGAAGGTCAAGTGGTTCTTTCAAGCCCCGGCACCGCGACGACCGCGGAGCGGTCGCAGACGCGTAGCCGGGGTGTCGCGCGTAGCGCGACCCCCGGACATGGAACGCACAAAAATGTTGCACCCCGGAGGGGTGCCGGAAAACATCGGTCGCATCCGGGACGACTTCGCCGTTCATCGCAATCGGGATTCTTCACCCCCCGCTGCGCTGCGCTCTCCGCCATCCGTACCGCGTCAGCCCGCGCGGCTTGTACAGGCCGAGGACCATCGCGATCAGCAGCGCGATGAGCGCGAGAACGGAGTGGAGCAGAGGCGAAACGTTTCGGACGGACGCGAGATCGACGGCGGGATCCGCCGCGACCTGCGCCATCGCACGGAACGTCTCAATGTACGTCAAGAGGATGAGCGTCGCCGCGAGCGTGATCGCGAGCTTGAAGAGGACCCAGTAATGCCGGAACAGACCCCAGCTCGTTCCGAGAGCCTGAACGATTCCGGTCGCGAGAGACGCCAGAGCCAGCGGGACGAGGACGATCTCGGCGGCCGGCAGCATGACGAGGTACGCACCGCGGACCGTCGCCGCGTCGTCGCTCATCAGACCGACGGCGCTCAGCCCGAGAAAAACGAGCACGGCCCCCAGCCATCCGACGGAGACGCCGACGTGCACCGTCAGCGCGAGCTTGCGGAGCCGGGGGGGCATCGTCATGGCGCCAGGACCAAGAGGGACATGTGGCGGCGCGGCCCGTGACCGCCGGCACCACGGGACAACAGCAGGACGACGAGGATCAGGAGCACGGCGAGGCCCAGAATCGCGAAAACCTTCACCCAGCGCGGAGGGCCGGGATACGGCGGAAGCTCAGGCATTTCCTCGTCAGCGACGCATCACGCGTGCCCACAATGCTCATCGTCGTGCATCGCCTCGCCCGCGAGATCGTCGAGGATCGGGCAGTCGGGCCGGCTGTCGCCGTGGCAGTGCTCGACCAGGTTCTCCAGCGCCCGCTGCATGGCCTGCATCTCCCGGATTTTGACCTCGAGCTCGTCGACGTGCTTCTGGGCGAGCCTCTTCACGGTCGCACTCGAGCGGCGGCGATCCTGCCACAGGCGTACGAGCGTCTGAATCTCCTGCATCGAGAACCCGAGCTTCCGCGCCCGCTTCACGAACTGCAGCGTGTGGACCTCGGCCTGGGAGTAGATCCGGTAATTCGCGAACGTCCGCCCGGCCGGCGGGATGACGCCGATCTTCTCGTAGTGGCGAATCATCTTCGCCGAGACGCCGGAGGCGTCGGCCGCCTGGCCGATGTTGAAGTAGCCCTGTTCCCTCGCGTCCATCATCTCGAGCGCCGGTCGCGTCTGCCGCATGATTCCTCCCTTCCGCGGGCGAGGATAAACCTTACCCCCGTGGGAAGATCAACGGAACGCAGGCGCCTGACCTTCCAATGATGCTACGATCGCGTCATCCCGATTTCGAGAGGCTCTCCATGGTCCGCCACGGGTCCGTCCTGCCGTTCGTCTTCCTTCTCCTCGCGCTCCCTCTCGCCGCCGCCGACGTCCCGGATTATCTCGAGCTGCGCGCGGCGCGCCCCGACGGACGCGTCGTCACCGTGAGCAATCTGAACCTCGAGCGCGACGCCTACACCTTCACGTTCGAGGAAGGGACGTTCCACTTCCTTCCCCGCTTTGGTGACGAGACGTGGGGCGCCGTCTTCCTCGGCCGCGGAGCGTACGATCTCGAGCCGGCGACGCGGACGGAGCGCCGGCACCTCCGCTACATCACGGGAGACGAGAACCTCGAGGTCCTCGCCGATCGCTTCACCGAGCTGGTCCTCTTTTTCACGGACGACACCGCGGACGAGATCCTCGCCGCCGCTCCGGTGACGGAGATCGCACCCGACGCGCGCGCGAGGGCCGTTTACGAGGAGTACCTCGACCGGCAGAAGCGGAAGTACCAGACCAATCTCCACCTCCGCGTTCTTCTCGATCTGCTCAATCGTCCCGAGCGCACCGACGGCGTCTTCCTCGCTCCGGTCGACGGGGAGAAGTACGCGCCCGCTCTCGTCGTCGTCGATCCTCTCGGCATCGGTACCGTCAGCGCGCAATTCAGCTTCCTTGGCGGCGAGGAAGTCGCCTTCTTGTCGACCGAAGAAAACAACGACGGATTCTGGTACCTCAGCACGTACGAGGACGACGCCGTCGGCGGCCGCGGGAAGGCTGTGCGGCCGATCGCAGACGCCGAGCACTACGCGATCGATACGAGCCTGGACGGGACGCGCCTCGAAGGGGAGGCGACGATCCGGCTCCGGCCGACCCAGCCCGGCGTGCGCGTTCTTCCGCTGCGAATTCTTCCGAAGCTCCGGATCGAGTCGGCGCGGCTCATCGGCGGCGCGAACGAGACGGAGCTCGGGGTCATCCAGGAGGAGGTCGAGGTGCGCGGGATCGCACGCCTTTTCCGCGACGAGGTCGCCGACGCCGATGCCGCCGTCGTCTTTCCCGCTCCCCTTCCGCAGGGAGAGCCGGTCGAGATTCGGGTCCGCTACGCCGGCAGCGACGTCGTCGAGCGGACCGGCGACGGGTTTTCCGTTCGCGCGCGCACGAGCTGGTATCCGAACGTCGGCGTCTTCACCGACCTCGCGACGTACGACCTGACGTTCCGGTTCCCGCGGCGGAACGACCTCGTCTCCGTCGGCCGAAAGGTAGACGAATCGGTCGAGGAAGGACGGCGCGTCGCGCGGTGGAAGGCGGAGCGGCCGATGCGGGTCGCCGGGTTCAACTACGGCGACTTCCGCCGGATCTCGCGCGAGGACGACGTGACCGGCCTCGCCGTGGACGTCTATACGGACAAGAACTGGACGAAAAAATCCGAGGACACGATGGCGGACGCGCTGAACGCGGCGCGCGTCGCGACGGCGTTCTTCGGTCCGGCGCCGTACGGCAGGCTCTCGGTCTCGCAGCAGGTCGAGTGGAACTTCGGCCAGTCGTGGCCTTCGCTCGTGTTTCTTCCGACGCTCGCGCTCACGACGTCGGCGGAGCGCGTCTTCGGGATGGAAGGAGCCGACCCGCGCGCCATCGCCGGCGTCAACGAGTTCGCGACGACCGTCGGTTGGCACGAGGTCGCCCACCAGTGGTGGGGGCACGAGGTCGGATGGCACTGCTATCGCGACCAGTGGCTCTCGGAAGGATTCTCGGAGTTCACCGCCGGGCTCGTCCTGCAGTTCACCGAGAATCTCGAGAAGTACGACCGCTACTGGGAGCAGAAACGGCAGGACATTCTCCTCCGCCGCGGCGCGGTGGCGAACTGGGACGCCGGTCCGATCAGCCAGGGCTACCGCCTGGGGAGCCGGCGCGCACCGCAGGCCGCGCAGGCGATGATCTACGCGAAGGGCGGATTCGTCCTCCACATGCTCCGCATGATGATGCGCGATCAGGCGCAGCAGAACCCCGACGCGGCGTTCATCGCGATGATGAGGGACTTCGTGTCCTCCTGGGCCGGCAAGGATCCGTCGACCGCCGATTTCAAGGCGGTCGTCGAGCGCCACATGCTGCCGACGATGAACGCCGCGGGGGACGGGACGATGGACTGGTTCTTCGATCAGTGGATCCACGGAACGGACATCCCGACGCTGACGAGCGACCTGCGCGCGGTCGAAAGCGGCGGCGGGAAGTTCCGGATCGTCGGCACGGTGACGCAGAAGGACGTTCCGGACACGTTCATCTCGGTCGTGCCGATCTACCTCGACTTCGGGCGGGGGGAAGTCGCGAAAATCGGCAACGTGCGGCTCGCGGGGACGGACTCAGCGAACGTCGACGCCGAGATCCCGCTCCCGCGTGCACCGCGGAAGGTGACGATCAATGCGATTCACGACGTCTTGTCGAGGTAGCGCCGCCCTCTGGGCGACTGTGGCCTTGGCGATGCTGCCCGTCGCGGCCGCGGCCCAGCCGTCGATCGCGCGCGACGTCCGCGTGGCGACCTCCGGCGCGCCCGCGATCGTCGCCGCCGAGGCGCCGTTCGAAGCCGCGGCGGTGTCGTGGCGGGAGACGTCCGGGACCGCGAACGTCCGCGTCCGCGCGTCCAGCGACCGGAGCGCGTGGACGCCGTGGATCGACGCGCCGATCGACCACGACCTCACCGACGCCGACGGCGGCCGCCGGTTCACCGGGATCGTTCACTTCGGCGCATCGCAGCGATATCTCGAATACGCCTTCGACTCGGCGGAGCCGGCCGAAGCGACGGTGACGCTGTTCGCGCCTCCCGATCCGTCCGTCCGTGCCCTCGAGGTCGAGCAGCCGCTCGCCATCGGGCCGCTCCGCGTCCGTTCGCGCGTCGAGTGGGGATGTCCCGACGGCGCCGGAGCGCGCTGGAAGCCGGCGTACACCAGGGTCACTCACGCCGTCGTCCACCACACGGCAGGCGCGAACGACCTCCCGGACTGGGACGCGGAAGTCCGCAACATATGGCACTACCACACCGTCACGCGCGGATGGGGCGACATCGGCTACAACTACCTCATCACTCCGACGGGGGTTGTCTACGAGGGGCGCGCCGGCGGCCTCGGCGCCATCGGCGCCCACTTCTCCTGCCGGAACACGAACACCGTCGGCATCGCGATCCTCGGCACGTACTCGAACGGCATCCCGAGGACGGAGGCTCTCGATGCGCTGACGCGTCTCGTCGGCGCGCTCACCTCACTTCACGGGATCGATCCCGACGCGTTTGCCATCCACGCACCAACGACGCTGCTCCTTCCGGTGATCCCTGGGCACCGCGATGCGAATTCGTCGGGGTGCAGCACGACCGAGTGTCCGGGCGATGCGCTTTACTCGTGGCTTCCCATCCTCCGCTCCGCTCTCGGGGCATGCGAGATGCCGGAGGTCACCTCGCAGCCGATCTCCGTCACGATCGAGCGCGGCGGCTCCGCCACGCTCACCGTCTCGGCGACGGGCTCCGAGCCGGCGTACCAGTGGTACACCGGAAAGTGGGGACGGACCGAGTCGCCGATCGCCGGCGCGACGAGTCCTTCGCTCACCGTCTCGCCGTCGAGCACGACGCGCTATTGGGTCCGGGTGTCGAGCGTCTGCGGAAGTGCCGATAGCGCGGATGCACTGGTCATCGTCCCGACCGAGGGAAGACGTCGCGCCGTCGGCCGGCCGTGAATGCTGCGCGGAACCTTCGGAACTCCTCCGCGAGCTGCGCGGGCGTGTAGTGCGCATTGAGCCCGCTCGGACTCGGCAGCAGCCAGATGCGCGTCGCGCCGATCGCCTTCTCCTGCAGGCCGACGCACGCCGCTGGATCGGCGAAGCCGATGCGGTACGCCTGCACGCCGAGGACGGCGAGGAAGCGCGGGCGCCAGCGCAGCACCTTGCGGCGCAGCACCTTCGCGCCTGCGACGAACTCCTCGGGACGCAGCTCGCTCGCGCGCGCCGTCGCGCGGGCGACGAGGTTCGTGATCCCGAGACCGAACCGCAGGATCTCGTGCTCCTCGAACGGCGAATAGAGACGATCCGTGAAACCGCTCGCGAAGAGCGCCGGCCAGAAGCGATTGCCCGGCCGCGCGAAGTGATGCCCCACCGCCGCCGTGTAGAGACCGGGATTGATGCCGCAGAAGAGGACCTCGAGGTCCTTCGCGATCAGATCGGGAAGCGATTTTCCTTCGGCAGCGCGAAGCTGCTCGGGCGTGGGGCGGAAGGGCTTCATCCCTGCGCCGGCCGCCGCAGGATCGAGTCGAGCTCTTCGGGACGCGAGGCGCGGCGGCGTGCTTCGGCGAGCGGAAGACGGCCGCTCTCGACGAGGCGCGCGAGCGACTTCTCGAACGTGACCATCCCGCTCCGCTGCCCGAGCGTCAGCTCGTTGTAGAGGTTTTGGAGGTGCCCCGTGCGGATGTGAGTGCGGACCGCGTCGTTCGGCAGGAGGAGCTCGACGACCGGAACGAGCTTTCCGTCCGTCGCGGCCACGAGCTGCTGGCAGACGATCGCGTTGAGACAGAACGAGAGCTGCTGCCGGACCTGCGCGTGCCGCTCGGGCGGAAAGATATCGACGAGACGGTGAATCGACTGGACGACGTCGTTCGTGTGCAGTGTCGCGAGGATGAGGTGGCCCGTCTCGGCGGCGGCGAGCGCCGTCGCCGCGGTGTCCGCGTCGCGGATCTCGCCGACGAGGATCACGTCGGGATCCTGACGGAGCGCCGCGCGAAGGGCGGTGGCGAAATCCGGCACATCGCGGCCGACTTCGACCTGCTCGACGATCGAGCGGCCGTGGCGGTGCTCGTACTCGATCGGGTCTTCGATCGTGACGATGTGGCAGGAGCGCTTCGCGTTGATCTCGCCGATCATCGCCGCGAGCGTCGTGCTCTTTCCCGACCCGGTCGGGCCGCAGACGAGAACGAGACCGCGCACCGGCTCGATCACGTCCGCCAGCTCGCGCGGAAGATTGAGCTCCGCGAGCGTCGGAATGCGCGCGTGGATGCGGCGGAGGGAAGCGGCGACGACGCCGCGCTGGCGGTGGAGGTTGAGGCGGTAGCGGAGCGGCTCTCCTTCTCCCGCGATGCGAAGCGCGAGATCGACCGGTGCTCCCGCTTCGAAGGTGCGGCGCGTATCGGGCGTGAGAAGAGGCCGGAACATCGCGTCGACGTCGCCGTCGGCGAGCATGTCCTCGCCGAGCCGCTCGAGACGCCCCGCGACGCGGACGACCGGCGGCGCTCCCGGCACGAGCAGAACGTCCGTCGCCCCGCGCCGGTCCGCCTCGAAAAGAAGGCGCCGCAGCGCGGTGCCGGCCGATCCTTCGAGCGCCGCTTCCTCGACGGGGCGCACGGCGGCGCCGCGGTCGGCGTTGAGCTCCCGCACGAGCCGCGCGAGGTTCTCGTCGTTGACCACCTTCGGTTTCGGGGTGTCGTTCATGATCGATCGAGAGTTCCGGCACCCCTCCGGGGTGCAAATTTATATTACTCACGCAATTCCGGGGGTCTTCGACCCCCGGCTACGCGTCCGGGACCGCTCCGCGGTCCGAAGAACCGGCTACGCGTCCGGGACCGCTCCGCGGTCCGAAGAACCGGCTACGCGTCCGGGACCGCTCCGCGGTCCGAAGAAACGGCTACGCGTCCGGGACCGCTCCGCGGTCCGAAGAACCGGCTACGCGTCCGGGACCGCTCCGCGGTCCGAAGAAACGCCCGCGGCTTCTCCGTCGGTCCGAACCTCCGCGGCGTCCGCGGACTTCGCACGCCGGAGGCGTGCCAGACGCGTAGCCGTGGGT
>JBOGJQ010000278.1:0-12046 GCA_050745405.1 Thermoanaerobaculia bacterium
ACCCCGGCTACCGTCTGGCACGCCTCCGGCGTGCTGCCATAGGGCGGGCTCGTGTGGTGGGTCATGGCTGGTACGCCATTTGCGGCCGAGGCTGCCGCGATGAGTACGGCCGGCGAGATCGAACGGGGCGCGCGCGCCGCCGCTCCGTGGATCGAGAGGCTCGCCCGGGTCGGGTACGCCGCGAAGGCGGTCGTCTACACGCTGATCGGTTTTCTCGCGCTCCGCGCCGGGCAGAACGGGGACGCCGATTCGGGCGGCGCGATGGCCGTGATCGAGCGGAAGCCCCTTGGCGACGCGCTCCTTCTGGTCGTGGCGCTCGGGCTGATCGGATACGCCCTCTGGCGATTCGCGGAAGCGATCGTCGATCCGGAGGGACGGGGGGCGGACGCGAAGGGGATCGCGGTGCGCGGCTATGCGTTCGCGCGGGGAGCGTTTCATGCATACCTGGCGTGGGAAGCGTTCCGGGCGGCGCTCGGCCCGGGTGGGCGGGGAGGAGGCGAGGAGGCGCGCCACTGGACGGCGGTCGTGATGGAGAAACCGTTCGGTCCGTGGCTCGTCGGGATCGCGGGCCTCACGATCACGCTCTACGGCATCGGTCAGATTGGGAAGGCGTTCACCGCACACGTGCAGAAGAAGCTGGAGATCGCGTCACTTTCGCCAGGGATGCGGCGCTGGCTCGTGCGGATCAGCCGGTACGGCGTCGCGGCGCGCGGAGTCGTGTTCGCGATCATCGGCGGCTTTCTCGTCCGCGCGGCGATGCGGACCGACGCCTCGGAGGCGCGTGGCATCGGCGGCGCCATCGCGTCGATCGCCGACCACCGGTGGCTCCTCGTCGTCGTGGCGGTGGGCCTCATCTCCTACGGGATTTATGAAGCGATCAAAGCTCGATACAGACGTATCAAGGCAGCGTGACCACAACGGACGAAAAGGAGGTCTCATGATTCGTTCCAGCCGGATGCTCTTGCTCACCCTCATCGTCGTCGCTTTCGCGGCCTGCGGGCCCGACGAGGAGACAGCCGACAACATCGTGAACGTTCCCGACATCGCCCCGGATACGGCGGCGACCGCGACGGACACGACGATGACCGACACGACCGGCACGCCCGGCGCGGCGGCGGGCTCGCCGGTCGACGTCGCGCTGACCGAGTACCGCATCGAGATGCCCGCGACGCTTCCCGCCGGTCCCGTGACGTTCCAGATCACGAACAGTGGGACGATGCCGCACAACTTCGAGATCGAAGGGCAGGGGATCGAAGAGGAGCTCCCGCAGGACCTTCAGCCCGGCGAGTCGGGGACGCTCGAAGCCGACCTGCAGCCGGGGACGTACACGATCTACTGCCCCGTCGGGAATCACCGGAGCGAGGGGATGGAGCTGCAGCTCACGGTGACCGAGGCGGCGGAGACGACGACGTCGCTCTGACGCGAGAATCGCGCGCGCGCCCCGGCATTTCTTGGAGTGCGGCAGCTTTGATGCCGCACTCCAAATCGGCCGCGCCGAATCCCCGGCCGCTGGTGACGTGATATGTTCGAGCGGTGAACTCGAAGCCGCTCCGTCACGTCGACATGTTCACGGATGCCGGACGCCTCGAGGGGATCTACCGCGACGTCGACGATCCGCTCGCCGTCGCCGTGATCGGCCATCCCCATCCGCTCGGCGGCGGCACGATGCACAACAAGGTCGTCTTCCGCGCGGCGAAGGGACTCGAGTCCGTGCGCATCGCGACGCTGCGGTTCAACTTCCGCGGCACCGGCGCGAGCGAAGGGGAGCACGACTTCGGCGAGGGCGAGCGCCGCGACTTCGAGGCCGCGATCAAATGGATGCGCGAGAAGCATCCGGGGAAGAAGCTGATCGCCGGCGGCTTCTCGTTCGGCGGCTGGGTCGCGAGCCGCGTCGCCTGCGACGACCCCAACGTCGTCGCCGTCTTCGTCATCGGCGCCCCCGTGAACAAGTACGACATGGACTACCTCCACCTCTGCGGCCAGCCGCTCTTCTTCATCCACGGCTCGAAGGACGAATACGGCCAGGTGGACAAGGTCGAGACGCTCGCCAGCAAAGCTCGCGAGGCCGAGATCGTCGTGGTCACCGGCGCCGACCACTTCTTCACCGGCCAGGTCGAGGTCGTCGAGCAGACGATCCGCGAATGGGCCGAGGCCACCGTGCTTGCGTCCAGTCGGTAGCACGCTGGCCGTTGTTCGTTGTTCGTTGTTCGTTGCCGGTTGCCGGTTGCCGGTTGGGCGTTATCCGTGATCGCGGCATCGTCATCCTGACGAGCGAAGCGAGGAAGGATCTCCTCAGCTGCGACTCGGACTCGCGCCTCTGCCGAATTGAGACGCGGCTGAGGAGATCCTTCGCTCACACCCGCCCAACCGCCTCGCTCAGGATGACGGCGTCCGGCAACCGGCAACCGGCAACCAATAACCGACAACTGACAACGAACAACGAACAACGACCAACGACGAGCGACTAAATCACCGTCTCGCGCGCCGGTGCTCTTTCAACCGCTTGTCCGCCGTGACGCTCTCCGGGTCGATCTGGAGCGCGTCTTCCCAGTGGGCGATGGCGCGGGAGATCATCCCCTGCGTTTTGTAGAGGTCGCCGAGGGAGAGGAGGGCGTCGACGAGGTTCGGGTTGAGGGAGAGGGCGCGCTGGTATGCTTCGACCGCGTCGCGCCGCCATTTCGGGTTCTGCTCGAGGCACGTTCCGAGCTGATGCCACGCGTCGGCGTGATCGGGGGCGTACTCGACCGCCTGGCGCAGCAGGACGATCGCGCCCCAGTAGTCGCCCGTGATCGCGAGCTCCTTCCCCTTGCGGAAATTCTGCTCCGCGATCGAGCGGCGCGTCAGCCGCTGCTGGACCGAGACGCCGTCCTCGCGGCGGCTCGCGGCGAGGAGCTTGTCGTATTCGGCGCGGTGGGCGGGGTCGGCGAGCACGCGCGCCGCCTCGTCGATCCGTTTCTGAATGATGTCCAGGTACTCCTTGATCAGCGCCGGATGCGCGGCCGGATCGTAGCGCCGCCGCATCTCCTCGGCGCGCGTCACGATCTGCGCGCGCAGCGCCGCGCGCGGCACGTCGAGAAAGCGGTAGTAATCCATCTGCGGAAGCTGCCGCGCGAGCGCGACCGCCGCGAGGGAGCGCGGATCGCCCGAGCCGAGCATCGCCAGGAGCTGCAGGTCCTTCTGCGTCTGCTCCTCGTCGATTCCTCCGGCCTCCACCGGCGCCGCCGCTTCCAGAACCGTGAAGACGCCGAGAGCCAGCATCCCGATGACCACCCGCGCCGCCGTCAGCGAGTCGCCCGGAAAATCCCGCAGAAAAGCCTCGATCGTCTTCGGCTCCCGAAGGCTCTCCGCGATCGTCCGCTCCGCTTCGTGCAGCGGCAGGCGGTCCATCGAGTAGTGCGTCTCCGGGTCCTGCGCGATCTCCCGTTTGATGTCGCCGAGGGAGCGGCGGAGGATCAGGCCGTTCGTGATGCTGCGCACGCCGTCGAGCAGAATGGCGGGCGTCGAGAGGAAGATCCGCTGCTCCGGCGGGAGCGCTTCGTCTTCGGTGAACGCCGCCGTCCCCTGGTCCGCAGAAAACAGCGGGACGACGACCGAGGAGACCCACTCGCGCAGCAGCGACTGGCGAGACACGGCGGAGGCGAGCTCGATGTCGTGAAACTGCGGAACGAGCTCCGCAGGAGTGCCCGAGGCGAGTTTCGCTCCGTCCTCGACACTGATGAGCTCGCGTCGGACCAGCAGGTCCGCCAGCGAGTCCTCGGGGGCCCCCGAGGCGATCATGACGAGCTCGCCGAGGGACCAGTAGAGGACCTTCCGTGCGCCGTGGACGACGACGGTGAGGTAGCCGGTCTTCTTGTCGGTGATGATGTCGCCAAGAATGGTGGAGAACGGCGTGAGCTCGAGTCTCTCTAGCGACATGCGCGAAGGCGGAAGGGAGCGCTGGGGCCGCGCCCGGTGCGAGCGCGCCCGGCCCTGGTGGCGCCACCTTGCCGGATCGGCGGCGACTATACCATAAGCCTCCTGATGGAAAGAGGTTGCGGGCACGCGTTGTTCAAGGGAGGAGTATGATGCGCACCTTCGACCCCTTCGCCCGCGTGCTGCGGCTCGCGCTGATCGCATTCGCCCTCCCGGCCATGGCCGCGGACCCGCTTCCGCCGAGCCCCGAGCACGCCTTCATCGTCGCCCGTCTGGCCGCCGCGGAGGGGGATTTCGACCGCGCCCTCCGTCTGATCGACCGCGTCATCGCGGCCGATCCCGACGATCCGATCCTCCTGTTCGAGCGAGCGAGCATCCTCGTCGACGCGCAGCGCTTCGCGCGCGCCGAGAGCGAGCTGCGGCGCCTCGCCGACGCCCATCCGAACTTCTTCGAGGCGAACCGTCTGCTCGGGCGCCTCCTGCTCGACCGCTCCGGCGGAAACGCCGGCCGCATCGAGGACGGACTGAAATATCTCCGGAACGCGTATCGCGCGTTCCCGGACGATCTGGCAAGCGGACTCACGATCGCGCAGATCCTCGTCGCGACGGACCGCTTCGAGGAAGCCGCGGAGGTGCTCGCGACGGTGGTCGAGCGCGCCCCGGACAACCGGACGGCGAACTACAACTACGCGCAGGTGCTCACGCGGATCGGACGGGGGGAGGAAGCGAAGCTCTACCTCGAGCGGGCGGTCGCGGCCGACCCGGCGTTCGCTCCGGCCGTGTTCCAGCTCGTCGACGCGTACCAGCGATCGCGCCAGTGGCTCGAGGCGGCGGCGCTGCTGCAGCCGCTCATCGAGCAGGACGCGTCGAATCTCGAGCTGCAGCGGCAGCAGGGCTTCTTCTACCTGCGCGGCGGCCGTCCCGAGGAAGCGCGGCGGATCTTCCGCGCTCTCGTCACCGAGGATCCGGGGGACGAGCGGTCGCAGTTCTTCCTCGCCGAATCGCTCGCGGAGCTCGAGGAGTTCGCCGAGGCGGAGGCGATCTACGAAGAGCTGCTCGAGACCGATCCGTACAACGTCGACTACCTCGTGAGCTTCGGTCTGACGCAGATGGCGAACCGCGACTTCGACAGCGCGCAGGCGACGTTCGAGGCGCTCCTCGCGATCGAGGCGGCGAACGACGCCGCGAAGCGCCTCGCGCGGACGCAGCTCGCCGCGATCGAGCACCACCGCGGCAACTACGGCCATTCGCTCGAGGAAGCGCTCCGCGTCCTCGACGCCGCCGGGCGCGTCAACATGCAGGCGCTCAACATCGCGCTCGACATCTACCGCCGGCAGGAGAAATTTCAAGAGGCGATCGATCTCATCGACCGCCACATCGGTGAGTACGGCGAGGACCGCTATCTCCTCGCGCGGAGGCTCGAGTTCCTCCTTTACGCCGACAGGCCCGACGACGTCCGCGCCGTGACCGAGCGCATCGAAGCGTCCGAGGGAGGAAAGCTCGCGGTCGCGGAGGTGTACGCGCAAGCCAAGGAGTTCGGCAGAGCGATCGAGCTGCTCGAGGAGATCCGCGCCGAGCGACCCGACGACGTCCCGACCCTCTTCCAGCTCGGCGCCGTTCTCGAGCGCGCCGGACGGATCGAGGAATCGGAGAAGGTCTTCGAGGCCGTCCTCGCCCTCGATCCCGACCACGCTCCGACGCTCAACTACCTCGGCTACATGTGGGCCGACCGCGCCATCAATCTCGAGCGCGCCGCGACGATGATCGAGAAGGCGGTCGAGCTCGAGCCGAAGAACGGCGCCTATCTCGATTCGCTCGGCTGGGTCTACTTCCGGCTCGACCGGCTCGAGCTCGCGGAGAAGCATCTCATTGCCGCCGCGGATCTCATTCCCGACGATCCGACCATCCAGGAGCACCTCGGCGATCTCTATCGCCGCGCGGGGCAGTCGGATCGTGCGCTCTCGCACTACAGGAAGGCGCTCGACCTCGATCCGGAGCCGAAGGAAGAGGCGGTGCTGAAGGTCAAGATCGCGGAGCTCGAGAAGCTGGCGCCCGGATCGTGATCGCGTCGGCCCGGTGCGCCGCCGGCGTTTGCCACGAAAAAGACGAACGCAGAACGCAGAACGCAGATCGTAGAAGGAAGAAGGAGAGGGAGGGTTTCTCGCTTCTCCGTTCTGCGTTATGCGTTCTGCGTTCTGCTCCTCTCGTTCTGGTGCTCTCCTGCGCGACCGCTCCGCGTCCAGCGGACTCCCTCGGTGCCGCGACGGCCGCCGAGGCGTGGACTCGGCTCCAGCAGCGGCGCGCCGCGTTCGACGGCGCGCGGAGCTTCGTCTCGATGCGCCCCGACGGCGAGCGGCGGTTCGACGCCGTCATCGAAATCGACGCCGGCGGCCGCGTCGCGATCCGCGGCTTCTCTCCTATCGGGACGACGCTGTTCCGGATCTTCGTCGACGACGGCCGCGCTCTGCTGCTCAACGATCGCGAGCGGACGTGGTGGGAGGGGAGCTTCGCCGAGCTGACGCGGCGGACGGGCCTGTTTCGGAGCGCGCCGGGGATCGACGCGGACGCACTCGCGCGGCTTCTCTTCGGCATCCCGGCGGACGCGGTGCCGTTCGAGGGAGAGTGGACGACCGCCCCTTCGGGGATCCGCTACCGCACCGCGCGAACGGGGCTCATCGAGGTCGCCGGGCCGGACGGCGAGGCGCGCATCACGTACCTGCCGCCGGTCTGGCCGCCGGCGCGCGTGCGTCTCGAGACGCCGTCGAGCGGCATGACGATCGATCACCAGGAGATCGTCTGGGGCGTCGAGCGCATCGACGTGCCGGAGCCGGATCCGTCCTGGACGCGGGAGCGGTGAAGCATCACCGCTGCCTCTGCGCCGGGCGCCCGAGCCAGCCGAGGCGTCTGAAAAAGACGACGAGCCAGACCGCCACGAGAGCCATCAGGATCAGGGTGAGAAAGTAGCCCCAGGGGTGACGGAGCTCGGGCATGAACTCGAAGTTCATTCCGTAGATCCCGGCGATCAGGCTGAGCGGAAGAATGATGGCCGAGACCAGGGTGAGCACGCGTGCGATCTCGCTGGTGCGATTCGCGGCGGCCGTCTGCATGCCGCGCAGGATGCCGTCGAGCATGTCGCGGGAAGAATCGATGGAGGCGCGCATCGAGACGGAGGTCTGCAGCATTTCGGCGAACGATCCGCGGGCGGCTTCGCTGACGAACCGGTTCCGCTTCGTGACGAGGACGACCAGAATGATGTGCAGGCTGACCGCGAGCTTCTTGAGAGTCAGGATGTTCCGCCCCGCCAGATCCGCGGCCGTTTCCAGCTCGGGGCGGAACGTCTTTCCGTCCACGCCGCCGTGCAGCATGTCGAGGAAGTTGTCGTTCGCCAGGTTCAGGTGTGCGTAATCGTAGAGGCACCGCTGGAGGAAGAGAAAGGCGATGAATCCCGGCGTCTTCCCGGCGAGCTGGAAATTCTCCTCACAGGTCGCCTTGACGTAATCGACGGCGTCGAGCGGGCGCTGATGATAGGTGATGACGAAGTCCTTTCCCAGGACCAGGATCATCCGTTCGAATCGGATCGGGGAGAGGCCGTGCGAGGTATCGAGGTGGCGTTCCGGATCGATGACCTCGTAGAGATAGAAGGCGAGGCAGTCCGGCCGTTCCACGATGCGCGGCAGCACCTCCGGTTCGTTGAAGCGATTGACGAGAAGGAGGTCGATCTGCCACCGGCGCAGGACCTCGTTCAGCCGTTCGATGTCCGGCGACTCGATGTCGATCCACGAAAAGACGTTCTGGTCCTCGAGCTCGCGATCGAGCTGCTCGAATCCGAACCGGCGAACGGTCGTCGCCGCGGGATCGAAGCTCACCCCGTGGAAGAGGGAGTCGGTTTGTGGCATGGAGTGCTAAAGGTAGCACTTCGCCATGCGCCAAGGAATTTGGCTGGGGAGGGAGGATTCGAACCTCCGCATGGCGGCTCCAAAGGCCGCTGCCTTACCACTTGGCGACTCCCCAGTCCGATCGCGTCAACCGCCCTTTTTCGTGACGGATTCCAGTTTGGTCGTTGGTCGTTGGTCGTTGGTCGTTGTTCGTTGATCGTTGGCGGTTGCCGGTTGTCGGTTGCCGGTTGTCGGTTGTCCGTCATCCTGAGCGAGGTGGACGGGCGGGCGTGAGCGAAGGATCTCCTCAGCCGCGTCTCGATTCGGCAGAGTCTCGAGTCTGAGTCGCAGCTGAGGAGATCCTTCCTCGCTTCGCTCGTCAGGATGACGACTGGCGTGCGAACCGACAACCGGCAACTCACAACCGACAACGAACAACGAACAACGACCAACGAACCACGACCAACGAACAACGAACAACGAACAACGAACAACGAACAACGAACAACGACTACCGCAAATCCCGCATCGCCTCGCGTGCCGTGATCGGATCGCACGGGATCGCGCGGACGCCGTTGCCGAACTGCGGGGTGGCGGCGTCGCGCGTCGCGCGGTTGCGGAACGCGCCGAACAGCGCCGAGCCGGAGCCGCTCAGCAGCGCGACGCAGGCGCCCGCCTCGAGCAGCGCCTCTTTCAGGACGCGGAGGTGCGGCATCATGCCGAAGATCACCGCTTCGAAGTCGTTGACGAGCTCCGCCCCGCGATCGGCGACTCCCTCGCGCATCACCCACTCGGCGCGATCGAAACCGTAAGGGAACGGCACGCGAAGCTCCCCGGCCTCCCGCGCGCGGGCGAGCCGGTTGTACGCCTCGGCCGTCGGAACGCGCTCGTCCGGAATGAGGACGAGGAGCGGAAGCGGCGGCGGGGAGGGGAGGACAGAAAGGCGTTCGCCGCGGCCCGTCGCCCAGGCGGTGCCGGCGACGAGGAAGAAGGGGACGTCCGAGCCGAGCTCCGCGGCCATGTCGAGGAGCCGTGCCGTGGGCGTGCCGAGCTCGAACATCCGGTCGAGCGCGAGCAGAGTCATCGCGGCGTTCGACGAACCGCCGCCGAGTCCACCGCCGGCGGGGATCACCTTCCGCAGATCGATGCGGACGGGATCGATGCCGAAGGCGTCGCGCATCATGTTCGCGGCGCCGACGGCGAGGTTCGTCTCGTCGGCGGGGATCGCCGGGTCGTCGCACGAAATCTCCATCGTGTCGGAGCGGCGGAACCCCAGGACATCGTGCAGCGAGATCGTCTGAAAAACGGTCTGGACGTCGTGGAATCCGTCCGGACGCCGCCCCAGGATGCGGAGCATCCAGTTGATCTTGGCGAACGACCGGACGGTGATCGAGTCCACGCGGAAATACTACCCCGTCGCGTGCGCGGGCCCCAGAACCGATGCGATCGAGTCGAGAAGGGTGGTCATTTCGTACGGCTTCATCAGGTAGGCGACGCGGTCCCGCTCGATCTGCCTCTGGACGCTCCCCGCGCTCGCATGTCCGGTGGAGATCAGGATCGGGAGATCGGGCCGCTTCTCGCGCAGCCGCTCGAAGACGACCGTCCCCGGGATGTCCGGAAGCCCGATGTCCAGAATGACGAGGTCGGGCTGGAACGTGGCGGCTCTCTCGATTCCCGCGGCGCCCGAGGGCGCGATCTCGACCTCGGTTCCCTGGACCGAAAGCAGAGCGGCGAGCCCCTCGGCGATCGCTTCGTCGTCCTCGATCAGAAGGATGCGTCCGGCCGGAATCGAGCGGGGCTCGGCCGGCGACGCTGGCCGGGGGATCTCCGCCGGCTCGGGCGCCGCGGCCGGGACGAGAATCTCGAAGGTCGTTCCCCCGCCCGCGCCGGTCTCGACGCGGATCTCTCCCTCGTGCACGCGCACGATCTCGTGAGCGATCGCGAGTCCGAGGCCGGTTCCTTTCAGCTTCGTCGTGAAGAACGGCTCGAAGATCGAGCCGACGAGCTCCGGCGGGATCCCGTGGCCGTCGTCGGTGACGGTGAGGCACACGCGCGGTCCCGCGGCCGAGGCGACGCTCGCCGCGGTGATGCGGAGCGAGCCGGCACCGTCCATGGCGTCGCGCGCGTTCACCGCGAGATTCACGAGGACCTGCTGCATCTGGACGGGGTCTGCCGTCATGGCGAGGTTCTCGGAAGCCCGGATCTCGAGCGCGACGCCGTTTCCGAGAATCGCCGTCAGCTCGGGCGAGAGCGCCCGGAGCCATGGAGCGACGTCCACGCGCTCGAAGCTCGGCCGCGCGCCGCCCGTGAACCGGAGGATGTCCGCCGTGACGCGGCCGCCGCGCTCGACGCAGCGCCGGATGTTCTCGGCGGCGCGCTTCTGGAGAGCGGGCTCGCGCGTCGATTCGACGACGGTGGTGAATGTCTGGATCCCCATGAGGACGTTGTTGACTTCGTGCGCGATGGTCGCGGCGAGGCGCCCGAGGGAAGCCATCCGCCGTTCCTCCTCGAGCCGCCGCTCGAGGCGGTGGACGTCCGTCAGGTCGATGACGCTGCCGACGTGTCCCAGAAACGCGCCGTCGGCGGAAAAGCGCGGCCGTGCTTCGGCGAGCAGCTCGCGGCAGGCGTTCCTCGCATCGAACCGCATTTCATACTGGAAGTCCCCGCGGCGTTCGATCGCCGTACGCAGCGACTCGACGACGCGGCTGCGGTCTTCGGGATGGACGCGCTCGAGCCAGCGGTCTCCGTGAAGCTCTTCGGCGTTGAGCCCCATCCACTCGATGAAGCGACGGCTCGCGAACGTGACCTTCCCGCCGGCATTGGACATCCAGAGCATGGCCGGCGAGAGATCGACGATTTCGCGCAGGTAGGCCTCGCTCTCGCGGAGAGCTTCCTCCGCTTTCTTGCGCCGCGTGACGTCGATGGCGACGCCGCGGAGCCCGACCGGCCGCCCGTTGGAGTCGAAGATCACGCTGCAGTGCGACTCGCACCACACCTCGGTCCCGTCCTGCGCCCTCATCCGGAACTCGTGCAACCCTCCCGTTCCGAGGGCGATCATCCGCGCCGTCGAGGCTTCGACCGTGGCAACGTCTTCGGGATGGACGAGCTCGAGAAAGCTCTCGCACGTGCGGAGGTACTCGGCCGTGGAGTAGCCGAGCATCTTTTCGAGCGCCTCGCTCACGAATCGCGGGCGCCCGTCGAACCACTCTTCCCACACCACGCCGGGAACGTTCGCGATGGTGTCGTTCAGGCGCTGGTGCTCCTCGCGGAGGCGGCGGGCGAGACCTTCTCTCTCTCGCGCGTCCTCGCGCAGGGCGGTGATGTCGCGGGCGATCCCCGTGGTGCCGACGATCGCGCCCGAGGCGTCGAAGACCGGACACTTGATCGTCTCGATCCAGCGGCGGCGGCCCGACGGATCGGCGATTTCTTCCATGATGCGGAGCTCGGTGCCGGTCTCGAGAACATGGCGGTCGCCGGCGACGTAGCCGTCCGCGATCTCGTCGGGGAAGTAGTCGGCGTCGCGGGTGCCGATCATTTCCTCACGCGTGTGGCCGGTGAACTCGGCCAGGGCCTGATTCACCGCGACGAAGCGGAAGTCGCGGTCCTTCGTCCAGGCGAGGTCGCTGATGCGGTTCAGGATGGCGTCCTGGCGCTGCAGGGCGAGACGGAGGGCCTCGATCTCGCGCCGGAGTTCGTCGTTGGACATCTGGTCGAGTTCGGACATGATGCTCTTCGGCTCCCGGCCCGGTAGTCGCCGGCAGACACTTTTTGATACACGCGATGTGGGCGCGCCTATGTGGGCGCGCCGTCCCGGCGCGCACCCCGTTTGCGGAGTGACGGTTGGCGCGGGAGGGCTCGCCAGTCGCACAAGATCGCTGCTCGCTGGTGCGTCGTCGCGCGTACCGCCGAAATGCGCCCGAAGGGCGTTGGACAATAGCCGGGGGGCGACCGCCCTAAGGGCGGGCTGCCCCCGGACGAACGGGCGATCAATGTCTCGCGCCGCGCCAGCGGCGCGGGAAGTCCAGAAGGACGCGCGCTTCCGGGGGCAGCGCGCTTCGCGCGCGCCCCCGGCTACTCTCCGGCGCCCGTCGGGCGCGGCGACGAGGCGGTGAGACGTTGCGGCGGCAGACAGATTTCGTGAGAATACGCGGGCTCCGAGGCGCGTTCTCAGTGGTCCCGATGTCGCGGAGGAGCTCGCCGCGGCCCGCGGCCCTCCTTGCTGGGAGGTCGTTCAATGGTAGGACAACTGGCTCTGGACC
>JBOGJQ010000279.1:0-3666 GCA_050745405.1 Thermoanaerobaculia bacterium
GTAGGGGAGAGCGGATCGCGAAGGTCGCCGCCGGCGGAAAGCTCGAGGAGGCGCTCGACCACCTCTTCACGATCGTCGGCTCCGGCTGGTTTCCGCAGGGCGACCTCGATCGCTGCAAGTTCTGCGATTACCCCTCGATCTGCCTGAAGACGAAAGAGAGCGTCGCGGCGCAGGAGATCAAGTGCGCGCGCAATGCTGATGAGCGCCCCGTCGAAGCGTGGGTGCGGCTTCGGGAGGTGGAGTGATGGCGGTGCGCGAGAAAGCGCCTGCTGACCGGGCGGCGCGCGAGCGAATCGCGTCGCGGCTCGAGGTGAACATGCTGGTCGAGGCCGCGGCGGGGACGGGGAAGACGACCAGCCTCGTCTCGCGCATGGTCGCGCTGGTCGCGTCGGGGCGGTACCGCGTTTCCGAGCTCGCCGCGATCACGTTCACCCGCAAGGCGGGCGCGCAGCTCCGCGAGCGGTTTCAGGAGACGCTCGAAGCGAAGGCGAAGGAGAGCGGCGACGCGAGCCTCTCCGCCGCCGTCGCGGAGCTCGACCGCGCCTTCCTCGGGACGACCCACGCGTTCTGCGCGCGGCTGCTGCGCGAGCGACCCGTCGAGGCGGGTCTGGAGCCGGATTTCCGGGAGCTCGACGAGCAGGAAGCGCAGCTTCACGCCTCCGAGTTCTGGACGCGCTGGTGGGAGTCGCAGGTCGCAGCCGACGATCCGCGCGTCGTGCGGGCGCGCCGCGCCGGCATCCGCGGATGGCAGTTGGGCGAAGCGTTCCGCCCCGTCGTCGCGAATCCCGACGTCCGCCTGGTGTGGGAAGAGTGCGAGCGCCCCGACCTCCGGCCGGTGTGCGACGCGCTCTGCGGCGAGATCGATCGGATCCTTCCCGGCCTCGCGCCGAGGCAAATCGACAAGGAGGACGAGTTCGGCGACATGATCCGGAACGTCGACCGGACACGGAACGGCGCGGATCTCGACGACGTCCGCGATCAGCTCCGGCTCCTCGCGGAGGCGAAGCCGAAAAAGGCGATTCTGAATCGCTGGCAGCCGCATCAGAAAGCGCTCGCGAAGGAGATCCGCGACTCGTGGCTCACGTTCTTCGACAGCGTCATCACGCCGGCGATGCGGGGATGGCGCGAGTACGTCCATTGCGTCGGCATGGCCCTGCTGGAGCCCGCGGCGAAGGCGTACGCGGAGGAGCGGCGCCGGGAGGGGATCGTCACGTTCGACGATCTGCTCCTCCGCGCGCGCGATCTGCTGCGCGACCATCCCGACGTGCGGCGGTACTTCGCGTCGCGCTATCGCATGATCCTGGTCGACGAGTTCCAGGACACCGACCCGCTGCAGGCGGAGATCCTCTTTTATCTGACGGGGGAGGATTTCGAGGAGCGCGACTGGCGGAAGGTCGAGCCGCGGCCCGGGTCGCTCTTCATCGTCGGAGATCCGAAGCAGTCGATCTACCGATTCCGGCGCGCCGACATCACCACGTACCTCGACGTGCGGAAGCGGATCGTCGAGTGCGGCGGCGAGGTCGTCCGGCTGTCGACGAACTTCCGCTCGACGCCGGCGATCTGCACGTTCGTCAACGAGAAGTTCTCGACGCTCTTCAATGGACCAGACGTCGCGGAGGGACGGCAGGCGGAGCATGTCGCCCTCGATCCGTGGCGGGAGGAGACGCTGCCGGGCGTGCAGCGAATGGTCACGCCGGGTTCGGGTGCGAGCAAGGACAACGACGGCGTGGCTGCGGCCGAGGCGGCGCGCGTGGCGGCGCAGGTGCGGAGGATGGTGGAGGAGCGGATGCCGGTGTTCGAGCCGGGCGGAGAACGCCCTGCGCGGTGGGGTGACTTTCTCCTGGTGTCACGCCAGCGGACGCGCCTTCGGTTTTACGCCGAGGCGCTGGAGCGGGAGGGGATTGCGTACGAGATCACCGGAGGGAAGGCGTTTCAGGAGTCGGAGGAGCTCGGCGCGCTGATGCCGCCGCTGCGCGCGATCCTGGAGCCGGACGACGCGATCCCGCTCGTCGCGTTTCTGCGCGGGCCGCTGTGCGGGGTCGACGACGCGGCGCTCTACCGGTTCAAGCGGAGCGGCGGGCGGTTCGACTGGCGCTCCGATCTGCCGGAGGGTACCGACCCGCGGATCGCCGCGGCGGTCGCGATGCTGAAGGGGGCGGCGGACGACGCGCGGTCGCTTCCACCCGCGGCGGTGATCGCGCGGCTCGTGGAGACGCTCGGGATGATGCCGCTCGCGGCGGCGCGCGAGCGGGGCGAGACGCGGAGCGGCAATCTCGCCCTCGCCCTCTCGTACGCCCGTCACGCGTCGGCGGGAGGAGCATCCCTCGGGGAGATCGTCGACCTGTTCGAGTCGCTCCTCGAGACCTCGAGCGAGATCGAGGAGATGAACATCGAGCCGGCGGCGGAGAACGCGGTGCGTCTGATGAACCTCCACCAGGTGAAGGGGCTCGAGGCGCCGTTCGTCTTCCTGATCGACCCGGCGCCGGCGTGGGAGTTTCCGGTCGATCTGGTCGTGCAGCGCGGCGAGGAGAACCGCGGGCATCTGGCGCTGCACTGGAGGGATTGGCGGAAGGCAAAGTGGGCGCAGTTGCGCGGGCAGCCGCAGGGTTGGGAGGAGCTCGAGGAGGGAGAGAAGGGGTTCGTCGCGGCGGAATCGCGGCGGCTGCTCTATGTCGCGGCGACGCGGGCGAAGCAGTGGCTGACGGTGGGGCTGCGTCGTTACAAGCATTACGGGAAGTTCACAGAGGGAGGGGCGTGGGAGGATCTCGGCGGCGAGACGATCCCGCTGCTCGAGGAGAAGGAGCGCGCGGGCGCGGCTGCGGCGGCGGCGGAGCGCGTGTTCGACGTGGAAGCGGCGCGTCGCGCGCTGGAGTCGGCGCGGGAGCGCTCGCTGACGGCGTCGTACTCCGTCCTTCCGGTGACGAAAGTGGCGCACGCGAACCAGGAGGCGCTGGTGCGGGCGGAGGAGGGGCTCGGGAAGGGGACCTCGTGGGGGCGCGTCATGCACCGGCTGTTCGAGGCGATGCTCCGGCGGCCTGACCTCGACGTCGAGCTGTTCGCGAAGAACCTTCTGAAGGACGAGGAGCGGGAGCCGGCGGAGCTGGACGAGGTCCTGCGGACGGTGGCGGCCGTGCGTTCGTCGCCGCTCTGGCGGAGGGTCCTCGCGGCGGACGAGGTGCGCGTCGAGGTGCCGTTCGCGATCGAGGTCCCGGCGGCCGAGCTCAGGCTGAGCGGTCCGGAGACCACGCTGCTGCACGGGACGGTCGATCTGCTGTTCCGGGAAGGGGAGACGTGGCACGTGGTCGACTACAAGACCGACTCGACGAAGGACCGGCTCGAGTCGCTGATCGAGTACTACGCGCCGCAGGTCCGCCACTACGCGAGCTTCTGGAGCCGGATCACGGGCGCTCCGACACGCGCGGGGCTGTTTTTCGTGGATGGGTGTCGGGAGGCGTGGGTGGAGGGGCTAGCGGCTAGGGGGTAGGGGCTGGGGGCTAGGGGGTAGTGTAGTGCGTCAGCCTGTCGGCAATTTATCCAGAGCCCGCCGAGCCCGCGTGACTTTTTGGAGAATGTCATCTGCCTTGGCAGTCCAGACGAACGGCTTTGGGTTCGTATTGTGAGTCTGCACGTAGTCCTGAATGGCATTGATGATCTGGGGAGATAGCT
>JBOGJQ010000280.1:0-24818 GCA_050745405.1 Thermoanaerobaculia bacterium
TCGTTCGCCTACAACGGGCAGCTCGGCAATGCCAACAAGTATCTCAACCTCGTTCCGATCGGGGTGCAATGGGGCAACGATCCGGACGACAGGACGAACACGACGAACCCCTATCCGTTCACCGAGACGAAGCCGAATCCCGCGCTCGAGGAGACCGTCGTTTTCGATACCCCCGAGCTTCCGCCGCAGCACCTCGGGTGGAACGGCCGTCTCAACGGACCGGCGGACCTCAACACCGTGTCGTGCCTGTCGTGTCACATTACCGCCCAGTATCCGCAGATCACGGCGCTGGTCCCTCCGGGATCGGTCCCCGACGGCGGGCAGGAGCCGCCGCCGCAGGGAGGGACGCCGGAGTGGATGCAGTGGTTCGTCAATCAGCGCTGCGCGACGCCGACGGACGAGCGCGCGTATTCGACGGACTTCTCGTTCCAGATCGCGATCGCGCTGCAGAACTTTGCGAACGTCAAGAGCGCCGCGTCTCAGGGGTACTGGGCGAGCGATTATCTGATCGACCGGGAGCCGATCGGCCGTGGGTTCGTCGACGACGAGTAGGGCAGCGACGAGGTCTGCGATGGCGACAGCCGACGAAATGGGTCCCGCGCGTCCGATCACCAGTGTCGTCGCCATGCTGCACGTCGCGGACGTGGAGCGCTCGAGCGCCTTCTACCGCCTCCTCGGGTTCGAGGTCGGCAATCGCGTCCCGGCGACGGGACCGGCGTCGTGGGCCTGGCTCTATGCGCCGGCGGCGGCCAACTGGCGGCGCGGGCCGAACCTGATGCTCGCGCGCGCGGAGGAGCCGGTCGATCGCAAGGCGCAGGCCGTGCTGTTCTATCTCTACGCGGCCGATCTTCGCGGGCTCCGCGATTCGCTTCTCGCGAATGGCGTCGCGGCGGGAGAGATCACCCACCCCGAGTACCTCCCCGCGGGGGAGTTCGGGCTCGTCGATCCCGACGGGTATTGCCTGATGATCGCGCAGTCGACGGACGAGACGCCGTAGTCACTCCCCGCGATGCGCCGCGGCGCTGTCATCCCGAAAGTGAATGACTCTGAAGGACGTCGTCATCCTGAGCGAGGCGGCGCGGGTGGGCGTGAGCGAAGGAGAACTCGAGCGCTTTGCGCGGCGGGAGGGGCGTGTCATTAGAACCCGCAGTGTTTCTCGCTTCGCGAGATCGCCGCCGCCACGCGCGTCGTCACGTCCTCGGTCACGCTCAGATCCGCCGTCGCGAGGAAGCGCGGAACCTCCCGCGCCTGCGTCGCCTGCTCGTACGCGTACGCGAGGCGGATGAGCGCCGGCTCACTCCAGGCACCGGCGAAGAATGACAGGCCGACCGGAAGGCCGAAGACCATCCCCATCGGCACCGTGATGTGCGGATACCCCGAGACGGCCGAGGGGCTCGAGTAGCCACCGACGAAATGGTCGCCGTTGACGAGGTCCGTCGGCCAGGCCGGGCTCCCCGTCGGCGCGATGATCGCGTCGACCTTCTCTTTCTTCAGGATCGCGTCGATCCCTTCCTCGCGCGTGAGACGCCGCGCCTTCGCGAGCGCATCCTTATATTCTTTCTCCGTCAGCGGCCCCTTCTCCTCCGAGAGTTTGAAAATCTCCTGGCCGAAGTACGGCATCTCCTCCCGCGCGTGCGTCTCGTTGAACGCGATGAGGCCCGCGAGCGTCCGCGGGAACTCCTCCGGGATGCCGGCGAGGTACGCGTTGAGGTCGTGCTTGAACTCGTACAGGAGGATCTGCCACTCCGCCTCCCCCTCCTCGCCGTAGGTCGGGATGTCCGCCGGATCGACGATCGTCGCACCGAGCTTCCGCATCACGTCGATCGCGTTCTCCACGAGCCCATCGACGCCGCGGTTGAAGCCGAACACTTTCCGCGCAACGCCGATCCGCGCGCCCTTCAGCCCGTCCTTGTCGAGGAATTTCGTGTAGTCGGCGTGCAGGTGGCCCTTCGCCGCACTCGTCGCGTCGTCGCGCGGATCGACGCCCGCGATCGCGCTCAGCACCGCCGCCGCATCCGCCACCGTCCGGGCCATCGGCCCCGCGGTGTCCTGCGTGTGGGAGATCGGGACGATTCCCGCCCGGCTCACGAGCCCCACCGTCGGCTTGATCCCGACGAGGCCGTTCGACGTCGACGGACAGACGATCGAGCCGTCCGTCTCCGTCCCGATCGCCGCCGCCGCGAGATTCGCCGCGATGGCGGCGCCCGACCCGGAGCTCGACCCGCACGGGTTGCGGTCGAGCGCGTACGGGTTCCGCGTCTGTCCTCCCCTGCCGCTCCACCCGCTCGACGAGTGCGTCGAGCGGAAGTTCGCCCACTCGCTGAGGTTCGTCTTGCCGAGAAGGATCGCGCCCGCATCGCGGAGGCGCTGGACGACGAAGGAGTCCCGCTTCGCGATGTGACCCATCAGCGCGAGAGAGCCCGCCGTCGTCATCATCCGATCGGCCGTGTCGAGGTTGTCCTTCACCACGATCGGGACGCCGTGGAGCGGGCCGCGCACACGCCCCTGCCGCCGCTCTTCGTCGCGCTCGGTCGCGATGCGGATCGCATCGGGGTTGATCTCGAGAATCGAATTCACGCCGAGGCCACCGTCGACCTCGTCGATGCGTCGCAGGTACATCTCCGCGATCTCGCGCGCGCTCCACCGCCCTTCGCTCATCGCGGCCTGGAGGTCGCCGATGTTCGCCTCGTCGAGATCGAAGGGGCGGAGCCTCGGCTCCTTCGGATCGAGCGGCGGTTTCTCGGGCGGCTGCTCGAGCGGAACCTGCGCGGACGCGGCGGCCGCGGCGGCGGTCGTCGCCGTGAGGACGAGGAAACGGCGTCGGGTTGTCGGCATGGAGCGGATTGTATTTTGGAGTGCGGTGGCGGAGCTACCGCTTTGGATCAGTGGGCAAAATCAGCGCGGGACGACGGCCGCCGCGACGAGAAGCATCACGCGCCCGAACGTCCGCAGCATCGCGCGCTCGATGGCGACGTCGTGCTCGTACGGAAGCCGCGCGACGACCGGCTGGACGCAGCACCACGAGCCCAGCTCGGCGCCGGCGATCCAGCCGACGAGAACGATCGTCGCGATCTCGAGAGCGTCCCCATACTTATTTCGAATTCGTGCGGAGCGCCGGCCCGCCGACCGTCCGCGAGTAGAATAACCTGTCCACAAAGAAAGGATTCGCGATGGTTCGGCGGTGCCGACGGCCGCCGCGATCGAGCCGTTCCCAGTACAGCGTCATCGTCGATTCGGATCTGCGGATGCGGGGAAGCACCAGATGCTCGTTCCGGGTCCGCAGCTCGATCCGGTGGAACAGTGAGGTTCGTCATGTCTCGCATGCTCGCAAGCGCGCTCGCCATGCTGGTCGGTCCGGCGGCCCTTGCCGCGACGGTCGTTCTGACGGAGGCGACGATCGTCGATCCCGCCGCCGCGACCCACGCGAAAGGGATGACGGTCGTCATCGAGGGCGAGCGGATCGCGGCCGTCTTTGCCGACGGGTCGCGCCCGATCCCCGAGGAATCAGTGGTGCACGATCTCGACGGCGCTTTCGTGATCCCGGGTCTGATCGAAGCGCACACGCATCTCACGCCGACGCTTCGCCGCTCGCGCGAAGCGATGCATCGCGAGCTCGCGCGGATGCTGTATGGCGGGATCGTCGCCGCGCGCGAGATGGCGGGGAACGTTCCCATGGTCCGCGAGGCGCTTCCGGCGGACGGACGCGCGCCCGACCTCTTCCAGGCGGGCGTCACCGGCGGGCCTTGGTTCATGCAGAACGACCGGCGCAACGCCTCCGCGTCCGAAGGGCACGCGAGAGGCCGCGCGCCATGGTCGCCGGCGCTGAGCCGGGAGACGGATTTCCGCGCGGCGATCGCCGGGATCCGCGAGAGCGGCGCGCACGCCGTGAAGCTGTATGCGATGCTCGACGCCGAGGTCGTGCGGCTGGCGACCGCGGAGGCGCACCGGCAGGGACTGCGCGTCTGGGCGCACGCGACGACCTACCCCGCCGAGCCGATGGAAGTCGTCACCGCGGGCGTCGACGCGGTCTCGCACCTCTGCTCGCTCGGGTGGGCCGATCCCGACGCCGACGCGACCCGATTCGAGCGGGTCCGTATCGAAGAGCGCCCCTCGTTCGATCCCGCCCTCGTCGACGTCGACGGCCCGGAGATCGGGGCCGTACTCGAGGAGATGGCGCGACGCGGGACGATTCTCGACGCGACTCTCGCGAATCATCTCCGTCCCGGCGATGACGCGCATGGGTGCACCGCCGAGCTCGTGACGGCGATCGCGAAGAGAGCGCACGCGGCGGGCGTCCGTTTCGTGACGGGGACGGACTTCATGGCGCCCGAGGAGAGCCCGTGGCCGTCGCTCCACCTCGAGATCGAAGCGCTCGTGCGGGAAGGCGTTCTCACCCCGGCCGAAGCGCTCGCCGCGGCGACGCTGAACGGCGCGGCGGTTCTGGGGCGCGAAGACGATTACGGCGCGGTCGCGCCGGGCCGGCTCGCGAGCCTCGTCGTCCTCGCGCGCGATCCGCTCGAGGACGTCGGCGCGCTGAAGAGCATCGTCTCGGTCGTCAAGCGCGGCGTCCTCTATCCGCGCGCTGAGTTGGGGCCAGGTCTGCGCTAAGTTGACGCACTACACTAGGGAAGCACGTGGGGCCGGACCAGCGCGACGGTGCGGCGGGCGCCGTCGCGGGCCGCGGTGGCGTCTTTCTTCGAGTAGAACGACGACGGCGTCAGGTCTTCCGCGCCGTAGAAGGCGAGCTCCCGGTCGCGGCGGAGGCCGCGCGAGATCTCGGCGAGATCCTCGATCTCGTTCTGCAGGGCCTCGGGGATGCGCGCGCGCTCGGCGAGAAGGAGGTCCGACACGTCATGGACGCGCGGCGGCGTCACGCCGCATGCGCGCAGAAGGCCCTTCAGCGCGAGCTCCACGATCTCCTGCGACTCCCGCACGACGTCGGCCCAGCTCTTCTCGCGGTACAGCACCTCGAGCGCGCGGACGCGGACGTCGGCGCGGCGGACGTAGTCGCGCGCGAGATCGAGGTTCCGCATCTCAGGCCGCCTCGACCCAGTACGGCTGCCCGTGGATCGTGCGGCGGATGATCTTTCCCGCCGCGATCTTTTCCCGGATCGCGACGAGCTGCCGCGAGAGCGCGAACTCCCGCTCGAAGAGGACGACTCCGCCGACGGCCACCTCGGCCCAGACGCTGCTGACCGGCGCCTCCGCCTCGGGGAGGTGGACGAAGTGCGGCTCGACGGGATGGCCGTCCCACGAAAGGGAGGCGCGATCCCATTCGCGATAGAGGCCGCGGTCGATCGCTCGCTCGCGGTCCAGCACGATCAGGAGATCGACGTCCGAGGACGTCGCGAGCTCGCTGCGCGCCCACGATCCAAAGGCGGCGACCCCGAGAAGCGCGCCGCCCGCGACACGGGCCGCGTAGGCGATCGCGTCCGCCGCGGGGCCGCTGACGTTGCCCGCCGGAAGCGACAGCTTCCGCGCGCAGTATTCGTTCAGCGACATGCCGGCCTCCGTCGCGGCCCGCCGCAAGGCGGCGTGGAGTCCCGCGTCGATCCGGAGCACGAAACGCCCGGACGCAGCTCCGTTGCGGACGCTCATAGTATCTAGAGCTTAGCGAAAGTGATACTACGCGTCAACGTCTCGCGCGGATCAGGCCCGGAACCGATCGGGGAACTGCTTCACGATCCCGTCGGTCAGGGCGTCGGCCATCATCATCGCCTGATCGAAGATCTGGTCGAACGCGGCGATGTCGGCGGTGAAGTTCCCCTGCAGTCGCGCCGTCGCCTCGCGAGTCGTCAGGGCGAGATGCTCGTTGAGCATCGACAGGAGAGCGCCGCGCGACCAGTTCGGATTGGCGCCGCTCAGGAACGTGGCGAGCTCCTCGGCATTGAGGTGCCACCGCCGATCCGCGTCCCGGAGGTCGGCCTGATCGCCGGCCTTCGCCGCCGTGACGAGGTCGACCGCGATGAGGATGTGGTCCCGCAGGAGCGCGGCCAGCCGGTCGCCCGCCGCCTGCCCGTAATACGGAACGATCGCTTGACCGATCTGGTCCTGATTGGCCAGCAGCCGCTGGGCGACCTCGTCCGCGTCCGGCTGCCCGGCCGCGGCGGCGACGATGTACGAGCGGGTCCAGATCACGTGATCGGCCCAGAGCGCGCGCATGGCGTTGGCGAGCTCCGTGCGCGCGTCGCTCGACATCGCCATCGACGACGAGCCGCCGTAGGTCGAACCGGTTTGCGCGGCGCATCCGGCCAGCGCCAAGACCATGACCGCGATTCCCAACAGTGAACAACGAGACCGAAACTGCTTCGTCATGAGGTGATCCTTTCATCAATACGCGGGCTCGCGCGGGCGATGCGTACCCTGAGGACGCCCGTGGAGGGGCCCCTTCAATCTCTTTTCACCGCGAAGCCGAGCAACAGCCGTTCCCGCCCAGAACTGCTCGCTGGAAAAGGAAACTCGGCGCTCCAGGCGCACGATCCGCGGACGGCGTACGACCCCAACCCCTGATCTCCAGCCGCTATCCCCTGCGCATCGCGACGAATCCCGCGAGCGCGAGGGCGAGCGCGAGGAGCGCCATCGTCATGGGAGACGCGACCGGGATCTCGGCGGCGTCGCGGATCTCCACCGTCGCCGAGCCGCCGTCATTCGTCGGATCCGAATCGACCTCCGCGCCATCGACCGAGGCGGTGTTGACGAGGTCCTGCGGCGTCGCGGGCGCGGTCACCGTGAGAGTCACCGTGGCACTCGCGCCGCTCGCGATCGTGCCGAGGTTGCAGGTGATCGTCGCCGTTCCCGTGCAGCTCCCCTGGCTCGTCACGACGCTCTCGAAGGTGACCTCGGCGGAAAGCGGGTCGGTCAGCACGACATTCGTCGCGGCGTCCGGGCCCTCGTTCGCGACGAGGAGTGTGAACGCGACGGGCTCGCCTGTGAACGCCTGCGCCGGGGCGGTCTTCACGACCGACAGGTTGACCGATGCGCCATCGTCGTTCTGGATCGTTCCGATTCCCTCTGCGTCGGCGATCATCGCGCCCACCGGGTTCGAGAGCTGGACCGAGAACGTCTCGTCCGGCTCGAACGTCGCGTCGCCGTTCACGGTCACGCTGATCGTCCCCGCCGTGGATCCGGCGGGGATCACGAGCGTTCCCACCGAGGCGACGTAGTCGGAGCCCGCCGTCGCGCTGCCGTCGGTGGTCGCCCAGTCGACGCTGACGTTCACGCCGCTCGGGCTCGACAGCGTGACCGTGAAATCGAAGGTCACGGGCCCGGAATCACCCTCGGCGAGGGCCGCGTCGCCGATCGCGATCGACGGCTGCACGTCGTCGTTCCGGATCGTGCCGGCACCCTGCGCGTCCGCGAGGGTCGCGCCGACCGGATTCGAGAGTTGGACCGTGAAGGTCTCGTCGGACTCGAAGAGGATGTCGCCCGACACGTCGACGGTGACCGTGGCGGAGAGATCACCCGCAGGGATGGTCACGATCGTCGGCGAAACGCCCGTGTAGTCGGAGCCTTCACCCGCCGTGCCGGCGATCGTTTCCCACGTGACGGAGACGTCGTAAGTAACGGCGGACGAGAGCGTGATGGTGAACGTGAACGGCGTCGTCGCAAGGTTTCCTTCGTCGAGCGTCACGTCGTCGATCGAGAGCGACGGTGGAGCGATGATCTGTCCGCGGATCTCGTCGACCGAGCCATGGACGTCGACGTAGAGAAAGCCTGCCGCAAAGTCCGCGAGGTAGCGCGGGGTCATCGGAACGTTCCCGCTGAAAGGCGAGGCCGCGGAAGGGAAAGTGAAGACGATGGGGCCGTTCATGAGTGCGGGCGCGTCGTGCACATGCGCCTGCGCCGGATCGGGAACATCGTGCGTGCAACTGACGTCCAGTTGCGTGGCGGCGTCATTGAGGTCCGCGAGGCACGAGCCCGTCGCCGAGGTCGACGCGGGCGGTACGACCTGAGCGCCGTGCACGGGGAAGACGACCGAGTCGACCGTCCTTTCGAGGATCTGCCCGCGGATCTCGCCCGCCGGCCGGCCGCCGGTGTGGACGTTGACATAGAGGTTGCCGGCGAGCAGGTCCGCCACGTCCGCCGGCGTCATGCCGCTCCAGGTGGCCTGGATGGGGCTCGTGGGGTCGCCGAGGTCGAAGACGACTGAACCGTTCGTCCCCGCTGCCCCACGGTGGATATGGCTCAGAGTGGCGGCAGCGACGTCGTGCGTACAGAGGAGGGTGAGCTCCGACGCGCCCGCGTCGAAGATCCCGGCGCACCCGCCGCGCGCCGAGGTCGCCACGGGCGGCACTTCCTGGTCTCCGGAGAGGTGGAACACGAAAAGGTCCGCCGTCGGCGGGACCTCGGTGTTCACGAACGTGCACGTCACGGTCTCGCCGGCCTCGAGCGCGATCGCCGCCGTGCGCGTGGCCAGATCCACAGTGCTGTCGGCGTCGTCGCAGGAGAGCTCGGTGAGGGCGAACCCGCCGGGGGACGTCGCCGGGTCGACCTCCGTCACGGCGTAGGCGCCGGGCGCGACGCCCGCGAAGGTCTCGATCTGGCCGTCGTCGAGCGTGAAGGTGCCGGGAGAGCCGGGCACGTCGTCGGTGAACGAGAACCCGGCGCCGCCGGCGGGGAACGTCGTCTTGAGAATCCGGATCGTCCCGGTGGTGGGGGCCGCCGGAGCCTCCGCGACCTGGCCGCGGACCTCGCCTGTCGGGGCATCCGTCGAGTGCACGTCGACATAAAGGAAGCCGGCGGCGAACGAGGCCACCTGCTGCGCCGTCAGCGGCGCCGTGCCGGCGAACGGGGTCGCTGCCGTCGCGAAGTCGAACACCAGCGGCCCGTTCTGGCGCGGAGGGGCGTCGTGGAGATGCGCCGCCGTCGGAGAGGGTACGTCGTGGCTGCACTCGACGAAAACGCCCGTGGCCGCCGCGTCGAGGTCCGCCATGCAGGTGCCGGTCGACGCCGTGGACACCGGCGGCTCCACCTGGGCCCCGTCGAGGTTGAAGGAAATCGCGTCGACGCTCCGCGACACGATCTGGCCGCGGATCTCGCCGCCCGGCCGGCCGCCGGTGTGGATGTTGACGTAGAGTTTGCCGGCGAGGAGATCGGCGATGTTCGCCGGCGTCATGCCGGACCAGGTCGCGGTCACAGGGCTGGTGGGATCGCCGAGATCGAAGATGATTGGCCCGTTTGCTCCGGCGGGGGCGCTATGAATGTGCATCACGGTCGCGCCGACGACGTTGTGGACGCAGGTGAGATCGAAGGTCCCGGCGGACTGGTCGAGCACGCCCATACAGCCGCCGGTCGCCGTGGTCGGAACGGGAGGGACTTCCTGGTCGCCACGCAGCTCGAATACGAACGTCTGCGCGGAAAGACTTCCCGCGGCGAAAATCAAAATAGCGAGAAAAGGGAGTGTCCAGCGCCGCGGGCGAGCCATGCGTACCTCCGGGGGATTTTGGTAACGCACGATGAGAACACAATTACCGGTACCGCGCCACCTCGCGTCTACGTCTCCGCGCGCAGCGCCTCGCTCGGTTTCACATCCACGCGGCACTGCGCGCCGCCTACTCCTTCCGTGACGTGAGCCACGCGCCGGCGAGGACGAGGGCCGTGCCGGCGATCGCGCTCGACGAAATGCGCTCTCCCAGCAACCCGGCTCCGAGAACGATCGCGACGATCGGCACGAAGTAGATCGCGACCGAGCCGCGCGCCGGCCCCACGCGCCCGACCAGCGTCGTCATCATCACGAACGCCACGCCGGTCCCGAGGATGCCGAGCGGCACGAGGGCGAGCGCCGCCCCCCACGACGACTCCGACGACGGCAGACTCCAGAGTCCGAACGGCACGACCACGAACAGCGCCGCGACCTGCGCCCGCAGCAGCACCGGAAGCGATCCGTAGCGCTGCTGCAGCGGCACCGCAATGTTCACCGCGAGCCCGTAGAACATCACCGCCAGCACGACGAGCCCCGCTCCGAGCGCCGTGGCGCGCGATCCCTGCAGCTCCGGCCAGGAGATCGACGCGATGCCGAGAAACCCGACCACGATCCCGAGGAGTTGCGGGCGCCGTGGAAGGCGGCGGAGAAGAACGACCGACCATCCGGCCGCCATCAGCGGTACCGCGCCGTTGATCATCCCCGCGACCGAGGAGCTGATCCAGCGCTGGGCCAGAGGAAAGAGGAGGAGAGGGAGCCCCATCCAGACGACACCGAGGACCGCGATGCGCGGAAGGTCCTCCCGGGCGACGGGGCGGCGGGCTTTCTCGAACAGCCCCAGTGCGAGCGCGCCGAGAAGCACCCGTCCCATCGCGACCACGCCTGGCCCGAACGAGCGCAGCGCGATCTCGATCAGGAGGAACGACGATCCCCAGATCGTCGCGATGCCGGCCAGAAGCCCCCACTCGGCGGCGCCGAATGATGCGGCGAGACTCCCCGTTCCACTCTCGAAAAACCGCCGCCGCTCCGGCGCAACCGTCGCTATCTGTTCGCTCATACCGGGGTAGAACACGGATTTCGGCCGGGCGTTCGCGGCGACACCGCAAGTTCACCATGTCGGCGGCGGCGATCATCTCGGCTGGGTGCAAAAGTCGGAACCCGGACCTCACCACTTCGGCAGGTCGTAGCGCAGCTCGGCGAACTCGCCGAACTGGCGAACGGACGTGAGGTGCATGGGGGGGGTCGCGATCCGGCGCGGGAGAAGCGGCGCGCCGCGGCCGAGCGTCACCGCCGCGATCTGGACGATGATCTCGTCCAGCAGACCGTGGTCGTGGAACTGCCCCGCGAGATCGCCTCCGCCGACGATCCAGACGTTTTCCCCGCCGGCCGCGGCGATCATTTCCGCGTGCACCGGGCGCACGTCGCCGCGCGCGAAGCGGACGTCGGCGCCCGGAACGGTCCGGAGCGAGCGGGAGGTGAACACCCAGCTCGGCTGCTCGTACATCCACGGCTTCGGATTCGCGGGGTCGCTGTAGACGTGATGGTCGAGCACCCACTCGTAGGTCGTCGATCCCATCGCGATCGCCCCGATGTCGCGGATGAACTCCGGATAACCGGTCCCCTCGAGCCCCGTCTCGAACTGAAAGAGCCAGTCGAGCGAGTTCCGCTCGTCCGCGATGTACCCGTCGAGACTCGTCGCCGAGTAGTACTGCGTCTTCACCGGGCGGGATTTTACCCGGGTCGAGCGGTTGCGGCCTGGAGCCCGATGGCTTTACCATATGTGTCTATGCCAGCTATCGACACGCGCATGCTCGATCGCGAGCTGAAGAAAGGCTCCGCGGAGCTGATCATCCTCTCGATCGTCGACGACCGGCCGCGCCACGGCTACGAGATCAGCAAACTGATCGAGGAGCGGTCGCGCGGCCTGCTCAAGTTTCACGTCGCCTCGCTCTACCCGCTGCTCTACCGGCTCGAGGAGCGCGGCTGGCTGCAGGGACGCTGGGTGGAGAAGGCCGGACAGCGGCGACGCCGCTTCTACTCGTTGACGGCCGAGGGGCGGCGCGTGCTCGCGCGGCAGCGAGAGACGTGGAAGAGCTTCGTCGAGGCGATCGGCCTCATCACTGGAGTCGAACATGCCTGATTGGTCGGAGCAGCTCCGTTCCCGCCTCGCGACTCTCCGCCTCGACCCCGGGCGCGAGGCGGAGATCGTCGAAGAGCTCGCGCAGCATCTGGACGAGCGCTATGCCGAGCTGCGCGCGCAAGGAATCGCGGACGACGACGCGCGCCGCCTCGCGGTCGAGGAGCTCGATCCCGACATCCTCGCGGCGTGGATGCGACCCCTCCGCCAGGCGAACGTGCCGACGTCGATCGCGCCCGGCGCGCCCAGCCGCTCGCCTCTGCGCGGCTTCGCGCAGGACGTCCGCTACGCGTGGCGCATGCTCCTCAAGGAGCGCGGCCTCACCGCCGCCGCCCTGCTCACGCTCGCTCTGAGCATCGGCGCCAACGGGGCGATCTTCGCCCTCGTCGACGCCGTCCTTCTCCGTCCTCTCTCCTTCCCCGCTCCCGAGCGCCTCGTCATGGTGTGGGAGCGCACCGGCGAGTCCGACACCGAAGAAGTCGCGCCGCTGAACCTGGTGGACTGGAAGTCGCGGAGCCGGTCGTTCGTCGCGATCGGCGGATTCGTGCCGAACGTCGGCAGCATGGTGCTGGGCGACCCGGCGGGGCCGCCGGAGACGGTCTCGCGTCAGTGGGTGACCGAGGGCGTGTTCCGCGCGCTCGGCGTCGAGCCGGTCGCGGGACGGGCGTTTCTCCCCTCCGACGACGTCGAGGGCGGGCGGCTCGTCATCCTGGCCGAGAGCTTCTGGCGCTCGCGCTTCGGGAGCGATCCGGCGATCGTCGGGACGGAGATCCGTCTGGATGGCGAGGATTGGACGGTCGTCGGCGTCGTCCCGGACGAGGCGCAGCTGATCGGCCGGAGCAGCACGTGGGCGATGATCCCGATCCGCGGCGCGCCGCCGGACGCGCGGGGGGAGCATTTCTTCCATACGATCGGGCGGGTGAGGCCGGACGTCTCCGTCGCGGCGGCCGAAGCGGAGCTCCAGAGCGTGGCGGTGGAGCTCGCGCGCGAGTTTCCGGAGACGAATGCCGGTCGCGGCGTCGCGCTCGAGCCGCTGCGCGCCGCGGTGATCGGGAGCGATCTCCGCCAGACCTCGCTCCTCTTTCTCGGCGTCGTCGGGTTCGTGCTCCTCATCTGCTGCGCGAACGTGGCGAACCTGCTGATGACGCGCGCGACGCGGCGCACGCGCGAGCTCGCGATCCGCTCGGCGCTCGGCGCGGATCGGGGACGCCTCGTGCGTCAGCTCCTGACCGAGAGCCTCCTCCTCGCGGCGATCGGCGGGCTGATCGGACTCGTCTTCGGCGCGGTCATTCTGCGGATCGCGCCGGCTCTGCTTCCGGAAGAGATTCTCCCGGCGTCGGTGACGCTCGCGTTCGATCTGCGCGTCGCGGCATTCTGCGGGGTGACGGCGCTGCTCGTCGGATGCGTCTTCGGGATCGCGCCGGCGTGGCAGGCGCGCGACCTCTCGACCGCCTCGCTCCTCGCCGGGAGCTCGCGGACGGTGACGGGACGCGGCGGGACGCTCCGCGCGGCGCTCGTCACGGCGCAGGTCGCGACGGCGGTGATTCTTCTGGTCGGCGCGGGACTGCTCCTGCGGACGCTGCTCGCGGTCGAGGGCGTCGATCGCGGCTACCGCGCGACGAGCGTGCTGACCATGCTCGTCGATCCGCACAGCCGCGTCCATCCGACCGACGAGTCGCTTCTCCGGTTCTACGATGCGGTCGAGGAGGAGGTCGAAGCGATTCCGGGCGTCCACGCCGCGGCGTGGGCGACGACGATCCCGCTGGGAAACTCCTACGAGGGAAGCGTGGCGTACGAGATCGAGGGCTCCCCGGCGGCTTCCCGCTCGCGGCGCCCAACGGCGGACTATCAGATCGTCAGCCCGGACTATTTCGCGGCGCTCGACCTCGCGATCATGGACGGGCGCCCCTTCGACGAGCGCGACGTCGAGCGGAGCGTTCCGGTGGCGATCGTGAACGAAGCGTTCGCGCGGCGGCACTTCGCGGGGCGGTCGCCGGTCGGCGCCCGCGTGGCGCTTTACTCAGAAGAGGGGGACGAGGAGCCCGCCGCGGTCCGCGAGATCGTCGGCGTGGCGCGGCAGGTCAAGGCGCATCCGGCCGCGACCGAGGAGCTGATGCAGGTCTACGTGCCGCTCGCGCAGAGCGCGACGGGCGACATTTATCTTCTCGTGCGCGCCGCGTCGGGGGGCGCGGCAGACCTCGCGCCGGCGGTCCGCCGCGCCATCGCACGGCACGATCGGGAGCAGCTCGTCAGCGTGCGCGACGCGGTCACGCTCGACGACGTGGTGTGGGAGGCGACGGCGCGGCACCGGTTCCGCGCGGTGCTGGTCGCGTCCTTCGCCGGGCTCGCGCTCCTTCTCGCGATGGTCGGCGTGTTCGGCGTCCTCGCCTACTCGGTCCAGCAGCGCCTGCGGGACTTCGGCGTGCGGCGGGCGCTCGGGGCGACGACCGGCGACGTTTTCCGCCAGGTCGCGTGGGGCGCGACGCGGCTCGTCGGCACGGGCGCGCTGATCGGCCTCGCCGTTTCCGCTTTCGTCGGACGGCTCCTCGCCTCGATGCTCTTCGGCGTCGCGCCGCTCGACCTCGTCACGTTCGTGGCCGTAGCCACCGTGGTCGTGATCACCGCTGTGGTTTCGACGGCAGGCCCCGCCTGGCGCGCGACGCTCGTCGATCCGGCGGTCGCGCTGCGCGACGACTAAGATCAGTCCGGGTTCACGACGATGACGTCGCGGACGGGACGGATCTCGTCCGCCGGCAAGTCCGCCCCCTTCGCATGATCCCGGATCGCCTGCTCGTCGGGCGCCTGGTAGATGCAGATCGTGTCGAGCGTGGCATCGGGGTTCTGGACGACGAGGAGCGGACCCACCGGATGCGGTCGGGCATCTCCTCGCGGCCCACGCGGCCCGAACGGTCGGCATCGCGCGCGAGATCGGCCGCATTCGCCCACTGCCCGTGCCTCAAAATTGCGTACGTATTCATTGCGTCCTCCTTTTCTGTGTGATTCGAAACCACCTTCGACCCGAAGAGAGAAGATCGCAAGTTCTGAAAGTGAAGTGGCGCTCGTCGATCACCTGACCTAAGGTAGGGACATGGGGGAGCGGAGGAAGAGCTACGGGCAGTTCTGCCCGGTGGCGCTGGCGTCGGAGCTCGTGGCGGAACGGTGGACGCCTCTCGTCGTGCGCGAGCTCCTCTGCGGAAGCCGCGGGTTCAACGATCTCCACCGCGGCGTGCCGCGCATGTCGGTCTCGCTGCTCGCCCGGCGCCTGCGGGAGCTCGAGCGGGCCGGGATCGTCGAGCGGCAACGCCGAGGACGGGCGTCCGAGTACCACCTCACGGAGGCGGGAGAGCAGCTCCGGCCAATCATCGAGAGCCTCGGCGTCTGGGGGAAGCGATGGCTGCCCCGCCGGCTCCGATCCGAGCACCTCGATCCGGACCTCCTGATATGGGACATCCGGCGGAGGATCCGGACCGATCGCCTGCCACAGCGGCGGGTCAACGTCCAGTTCACCATCCATCTGCCGTCGCGGGCGAACCGCTACTACTGGCTCGTCCTGGAACCGGCCGAGGTGGACGTCTGCTACCGAGAGCCGGGCTTTCCGGTGAACCTCGAGGTGCGAGCGGAGCTCGCGAGGCTGACCGCGGTGTGGCTCGGCGACGCCCCGCTCGATGCGGCGCTGCGCGATCGCGCCATCCAGCTCGAGGGGCCGCGCGATCTCTGCCGCGCCTTTCCGCAGTGGCTGGAGCTCAACGTCTTCGCGCCGGTGGAGCGACGGGCCGAAGCGCGGCCGCGATAACTCAAAAGCGGATCTTGATGCCCAAGGTTGGCGTCCAGCCGTCGAACACGGCGGGGCCATGGATGCCGAGCGGCGAGTGCTTCAGGTCGAGGCGCAGCCCCCATCGCGGCGTCCACTGGTAGGTCACACCGACGTTCCAGAGGAGACGGAGGGCGTCATCTCTCCGGACGAAGGTCTCGTCGCCGAGGTTGGTCGGCGTGTCGGCGTAGGCCAGACCCGCGCCGAGGTAGGGTCGCCATCGGCTGTCGAAGAAGTGGTACTGGACCAGCGCGGTCACGGGATAAACCGTGCGAACGGCGGAGGAGATGTCGCCCCGGAACCCGTCGGGAAACGTCGTGAACCGCTCCCGCGAACTGAAGATCCCGACCTCGGTCGACCAGTTGTTGGTCCAGTAGCGGTTGTACGTCAGGCCGAAGCGGTTCGCGTCAGCATCGAGGCCGCTGATGTCGCTGTATTGGGCGTTGAACGAAGAAAGGATCGAGAGCTCGTTTTGCGCCGAGGCGTGGAAGGGAACGAGAAGGAGGGAGCCCAGAACTGCGAGTCGGAGTCGGTTCATTCGAGCCTCCGTTTGGTTGAGACGCAGGCGGCGGATCGGGAGTTTCGCGCTCTGGCGGGCTGATGCAAAGCGGCAGCTGGCGCTGCCGCACTCCAAGGGTTGACACCCGGGAATAACGTGTGCATAGTTATGCTTTGTAGAGCATAATTATGCAGACGCAGACACAGCGGCGCGACGAGATCCTCCGGGTGGTCCGCTCCCAGCAGGTCCACTCCCAGGAGGAGCTGCTCGAGATCCTCGAGACCCGCGGGTTCGAGGTCACGCAGCCGACCCTTTCGCGCGACCTCCGCGAGATGGGCGTCGTCAAGACGCCGAACGGCTACGCCGAGGTCGGCGAGATCGCGCCGCCCATCGCGTTCGCCCCTTCGAAGTTCGAGTCCGTGGTGCGGAGTCTCGTCGTTTCCGCCGTCCCGGCCGGAACCGTCGTCGTCGTGAAGACGCCGGCGGCCGAGGCGCAGCCGGTCGCGCTCGCGATCGATGCCGCCGGCCTCGACGGCGTCGCCGGCACTCTCGGCGGCGACGACACCGTCTTCGTCGCCTGCACCTCCTCGAAGGCCGCCGCGGCCGTCGCGAAGCAGATCCATTCCATCCTCGGCACGCCGGCGCTCCGCCGCCGCGCGCGCGCGTAAGCCAGGCGCTCACGACCATGACGCGCCCCCGCAATTCCAGCGTGATTCGTGTCGCCGTAGCCGGTGCAACCGGCTACTCCGGCGCGGAGCTCACCGCCATTCTCGCGAAACACCCCTCGGTCGAGATCGTCGCTCTCTTTTCCAGCGGCGAGACGGTCCCGTTCGGCGCGATCCACCCGTCGCTCCGGAGGGTGAACGGCCCGAATGCGATCGCGTTCGACCTCGCGAAGCTGAGCGTCGCCGACGTCGTGTTTCTCGCGACGCCGAACGAGGTGAGCGCGGAGATCGCGCCGGTGATTCTCGAGAAGGGCGCGAAAGTCATCGACCTCTCCGGCGCGTTCCGGCTGAAGGACGCCGCGTCCTATCCGTCGTGGTACGGCTTCACGCATCCCGCCCCGTCGCTGCTCGGCGAAGCCGTCTACGGCCTCACGGAGCACTGCAACGGCGAGCTCGCCGGCGCGCGCCTCGTCGCGAACCCGGGCTGCTATCCGACGGCCACGCTCCTCCCCCTCCTTCCGATCGCGCACCTGCTCGATCCGTCGCAGCCTCTCATCTGCGACGCGAAGAGCGGCGTCTCGGGCGCGGGAAAGAGGAAGGAGCTCGCGTACTCGTTCGCGGAGCTGTCGGAGAACTTCAAGGCGTACGCCGTCGGCGGGCATCGTCACGACCCGGAGATCCGCGCGGCGCTCGGACTCGCCGCGGACGCGCCATTCGTCTTCGTGCCGCACCTCCTCCCCGTCCATCGCGGCATCCTCGCGACGCTCCACGTCGCGTTCGCCGAGCCGCAGACGGAAGAGTCGATCGGCACGATCTACGGGAAGGCGTACGGCGACGCGGCGTTCGTGAGCGTCCTCGCACCGTCGCGGCTCCCCGAGCTGCGCGACGTGACCGGGACGCCGCGCGCGGAGATCGGCTTCACGCTTCTCCATGGCGGGCGGCGCGCGGTCGTCGTGTCCGTGATCGACAACCTGCTCAAGGGCGCCGCGTCCCAGGCGGTTCAGAACTTCAATCGCATGCACGGTCTCGACGAGACGGAGGGACTTCAATGACCGGATACGCTCCGACGGTCATCAAACTGGGCGGCAGCATTCTCGACGACGCGACCCCGCGCGCCGGGGCGCTCGCCGCGATCGCGAGCGCCTGGAACGCGGGCGAGCCGCTCATCCTCGTCCACGGCGGCGGCCGGAAGATCGACGCGATGCTCGCCGCTCTCGGCATGGAGAAGCGGACGCACAAGGGGCTGCGCGTCACGGACGAGCCGACCCTCGAGGTCGTCGTCTCCGCGCTCGCGGGCGTCGTGAACAAGATGCTCGTCAGCGAGCTCTCCGCGCGCGGCGTGACCGCGGCCGGGATCTCGGGCGCCGACGGTATGACGCTCACCGCGGACGTTCATCCGTCTCTCGATGGCATCTCTCTCGGTCGCGTTGGCAAAGTGACCGCGTCGAACCCGTCCCTCCTCCAGGCGATCGCGTCCAAGGGATTCCTCCCCGTCGTCGGCTCCGTCGCCCTCGGGCGCGGCGGACAGCTCCTCAACGTGAACGCCGACTCGGCCGCCGCGGCGATCGCCGTCGCGACCGGCGCGCGCCAGCTCGTCTTCCTCACGGACGTTCCGGGCCTGCTCGACGACCGCGGCCATCTCGTCCCGACCATCACGGCCGACTCGGCGCGGATGCTCGTCGAGCACGCAATCGTGAAGGGCGGGATGCTGCCGAAGCTGCAGTCGGCGGTCGAGGCGGTCTCGGGCGGCGTCGGCAAGGTGCTCATCGCCGGGCCGGAGTACCACGCCGAGGCGCTCAGCGGCGGAATCGGAGGAACGCACCTTGTTGCTGCATGACGAATCCCCCGCCGCCGTCGAGAGCCGCGACGCGACCTTCATTCTCGGCACGTACGCCAGAGCGAACTTCCATCCGCGCGATGGAAAAGGGGCGAAGCTCGTCGACGCGAACGGCCGCGCGTACTGGGACCTGCTCGGCGGGATCGCCGTGAACGTTCTCGGCTATCAGCATCCCGCGCTCGTCAGGACTCTGAAGAACGAGGCGAAGGGGCTGCTCCACGTCTCGAATCTCTTCTATCACCCGGCGCAGGGGATCCTGGCCGAGCGGCTCGTGAACGCGTCGGGGCTGACGCACGCCTTCTTCTGCAACTCCGGGACAGAGGCGAACGAGGCGGCACTGAAATTCGCGCGGCTGCGCAATCCGGGGCGGACCGGCATCGTCGCGCTCGAGGAGAGCTTCCACGGGCGAACGCTCGGCGCGCTCTCGATGACGGGACACGAGGCGTACCGGACACCGTTCGCGCCGCTCGTTCCCGGCGTCACGTTCATCAAGCCGAACGACGTCGCCGCTCTCCGCGACGCCGTCGACGCGAACACATCGGCGATCATCCTCGAGCCGGTGATGGGCGAAGGGGGCGTCGTTCCGCTGACGCCGCAGTTCATGCAGGCGGCGAGCGCGCTGGCCGACGAAGTCGGGGCCGTTCTCATCTGCGACGAGATCCAGTGTGGCCTCGGGCGCACCGGGAAGCTGTTCGCGTTCGAGCACAGCGGGATCACGCCCGACATCGTCACGCTCGCGAAGCCGCTCGGCGGCGGCCTCCCGCTCGGAGCCGTCCTCACGGGCCCGCGGCTCGAGAGCGTCGTCCGGCCGGGGCATCACGGGACGACGTTCGGCGGGAACCCGATCGCGTGCCGCCTCGGCATCGCCGTGCTCGACGAGATCCATCGGGGCCGGCTGCTCGAGGCGGTGAACGAGAAGGGGGCGTGGCTCGAGCGCGAGCTCGCGAAGCTGAAGGAGCGCGTCCCGGCGATCGTCGAGGTTCGGGGCATGGGTCTGATGTGGGGCATCGAGCTCGATCGCCCCGCCGGTCCGGTCGCGAGCACGCTGCTGGAGGCGGGGTTCGTCGTCGGGACGGCGCGGGAGCGCGTCGTCCGCCTCCTCCCACCCTACGTCATTCCGAAGAAGGGACTCGAAGAGTTCCTTCGCGCATTCGAACAAATCCTGATCGAGGAGAAGGGACATTGAACAAGAACCTGCAGAAAGTCGCCCTCGCCTACTCCGGCGGGCTCGACACGTCGATCATCATCCAGTGGCTGAAGGAAAACTACGGCTGCGAGGTCGTCGCGGTGGCGGTCGACGTCGGACAGGCGGAGGAGACAAACGGGCTCGCGGAGAAGGCGCTCGCGACGGGCGCGTCGGAGTTCCACCTCGTCGACGCGGTGGAGGAGTTCGCGGCGGACTACATCTTCCCGACGCTGAAGGCGGGCGCGGTCTACGAGAAGGACTACCTTCTCGGAACGTCGATGGCGCGGCCGCTCATCGCGCGGAAGCAGGTCGAGATCGCGATCGAGACCGGCTGTGACGCGCTCGCGCACGGCTGTACCGGGAAGGGGAACGATCAGGTTCGGTTCGAGCTCGCCTACCAGGCGCTCGCGCCGCAGATGGAGATCATCGCGCCGTGGCGCGAGTGGGACATCGTCTCGCGCGAGGACGCGATCGACTACGCGAACGCACGCGGAATCCCCGTGCCGGTGACGAAGAAGGATCCCTACTCGCGCGACCGGAACCTCTGGCATCTGTCGCACGAGGGCGGCCCTCTCGAAAATCCCGCGTTCGAACCCGAGGCGGCGATGTTCAAGCTGACGGTGGATCCGACCGAGGCGCCGGAAGAGCCGGAGCGGGTGACGATCCACTTCGAGGCGGGAACGCCGGTCGCGGTGAACGGGATCGCGCTCTCGCCCGCGGAGCTGGTGCAGATGCTGAATGCGATCGGCGGGCGGCATGGCATCGGGCGCGTCGACCTCGTGGAGAACCGCCTCATCGGGATCAAGTCGCGCGGGGTCTACGAGACGCCGGGCGGAACGCTCCTCGTGACGGCGCTCCGCGCGCTGGAGTCGCTGACGCTCGACCGGGAGAGCGCGCACGAGAAGGAGCGCCTCGCGACGCGGTACGCGGAGCTGGTCTACAACGGGCAGTGGTTCTCACCGCTGCGCGAGGCAATGGACGCATTCGTCAATAAGTTGACCGAAACGACGACGGGCACCGTGACGCTGAAGCTCTACAAAGGATCGGTCATCGTCGTGGGACGGACCTCCCCGTACTCGCTCTATTCGGAGAATCTCGCCTCGTTCGACATGACGGGGTACGACGCGACCGATTCGGCGGGATTCATCCGCCTCTTCGGTCTGCCGACGCGGGGGCGGGCACGGCTCGCGCCGATGCGGCTCGAGAAGGTATCGGGCGAGTGAAGAAGGAGCGAGATGTGGCCGCGCCGTCTCGGCGCGAGCCCTCCCACGCTTCCGCTGAAGGGCTCGCGGCCGGAGGCCGCGGCCACAGTCAGTCTGCCGACGCGGGGACGGGCGCGGCTCGCGCCGATGCGGCTCGAGAAGGTGTCGGGCGAGTGACCAAGGCGGCGATGTGGGGCGGCAGGTTCGCCTCGGCGACCGACGCGCGCCTTCGTGCTCTCAACGACTCGCTGCGCTTCGACTGGGAGCTGCTTTCCGAGGACGTGGAGGGTTCGATCGCGTGGGCGACGGCTCTGGAGAAGGCCGATGTCCTCTCGGCGCGCGAGGCGGGGCGGATCCGGAAGGCCCTCGCGGCGATACTGAAGGAAGCGCCCGCGGAGCCGCCGCTGCAGAGCGGGGCCGAGGACGTTCACTCGTGGGTCGAGGCGAAGCTCCGCGAGAAGGTCGGGGCGCTCGCGGGGAAGCTGCACACGGGCCGCTCGCGGAATGACCAGGTCGCCACCGACTTTCGCCTATATCTAAGGAAGGCGTTCCGCGAGGGGCGCGCGCTCGCGTTCGGGCTCGCGGAGGCGCTCGCGTCGCGTGCGGAGGCCGAAGCGGCGACGGTGATGCCGGGGTACACGCATTCGAAGCAGGCGGAGCCGGTGACGTTCGGGCACTGGTGCCTCGCGTACGCGGAGATGGTGCTGCGGGACGTGTCCCGGCTCGAGGACGCGTCGAAGCGCGCCGACGAGTGCCCGCTCGGATCGGGGGCGCTCGCGGGATCGCCGGTTGTGGTCGATCGCGCGGCGCTCGCATCCTCTCTCGGATTTTCGCGGCCGACGGCGAACTCGCTCGACGCGGTCTCGGATCGCGACGCGGCGGCGGAGTATCTCTTCGCGTCGACGCTGCTCCTCGTCCATGTGTCCCGCATGGCTGAGGATCTGATCTTCTTCTCCTCGGACGAGGCGGGATTCGTCGAGCTGCCGGACGCCCTCGCGACGGGATCGTCGCGGATGCCGCAGAAGAAGAATCCCGATCTGCTCGAGCTCGCGCGTGGCCACGCGGCGCGCGCACTCGGCGAGCTCACGGGCCTGCTCGCGTTGCTGAAGGCGCTGCCGCTGGCGTACGACAAGGACCTGCAGCTCGACAAGGAGCCGGTGTTCCGCGTTCGGCGGGTGCTCTCGGATCTGCTGCCGCTGCTTTCGTCTCTGGTCGAGGGCCTCATCCTGAATCGCGACGCGATGCGCGCCGCGGCGTCGAGCGAGGCGCTGCTGGCGACGGCGGTCGCGGATCGTCTCGCCGAGATGGGAGTTCCCTTCCGTGAGGCGCACGAGCGCGTGAGCCGCGCGATCGGCCGCGGCGAGAAGCTCGAGGTCGAAGGCGCAACGCCCGAGGAGGTCGTCGCGAAAAAGGACGTGATCGGCGGGACCGCGCCGAAGCGGGTGCGCGCCGCGGCGAAAGACATTCGGAAGAGGGCGAAGCGATGAAGCTCCCGAAAGGCTTCGTCTCGTCCGGCGTGCGCGCCGGCCTCCGGAAGAAACGCCCCGACCTCGCGCTGATTCTCGCCGAGGACGGCGCCAACGCGGCGGCGATCTTCACGCGGAATCGCTTTCAGGCGGCGCCCGTCGTCCTGTCGCGTCACGCGCTCGCGAAGAGCGGCGGCAGAGTCCGCGCGGTGGTCGTCAACGCCGGCTGCGCGAATGCGATCACCGGCAAGGAAGGGCTCGAGGCGGCGCGGCGCGTCCGCGCGAAGGCCGCGGAGCTCGCCGGCTGCCCCGAGCACGAGGTCTTCGTCGCGTCGACCGGCGTCATCGGCGTCGTCCTCGACGACCGCAAAATTCGCGAAGCGCTGCCGGGGGCGATGGCGCGCCTCTCCCCTTCCGGCATCGAGGCGACCTCGCACGCGATCCTGACGACCGACGTCGGCCCGAAGGTCGCGCAGGCGACGTTCACCTGGCAGGGGAAGCGCGCGCGCCTGGTCGGTATCGCGAAGGGCGCCGGCATGATCCACCCCGACATGGCGACCATGCTCGCGTTCCTGATGACGGACGCGCCCGCAACGCCGCAGTTCCTGAAGAAAGCGCTCGAGGACGCCGCCGACACGAGCTTCAACGTCATCTCCGTGGACGGCGACACGTCGACGAACGACTCGGTCCTGCTGATGGCGAGCGGGAAGCTCGGCGGCGCGCAGATGTCCGGCGACGCGGGGACGGAGAGCTTCCGGAAGGCGCTCGAGCAGGTCTGCCGCGAGCTCGCGTGGATGATCGTCCGCGACGGCGAGGGGGCGACACGGGTCCTCGAGATCGAAGTCACCGGCGCCAAGTCCGACGCCGAGGCGAAGAAGGCGGCGCACGCGATCGGGACCTCGCCGCTGGTGAAGACGGCCGTCCACGGGGGCGATCCCAACTGGGGACGCATCCTCGCCGCGGTGGGGCGCTCGGGCGTCCGCTTCTCGCCGAAGAAGATCTGTCTGCGCGCCGGAACGGTCGATCTGGTCCGCGACGGCGCGCCGGCGCCCTATCGCGAAAAGGACGCCGCGCGCGTCTTCTCGAAGGAGAAAGTCGATCTCCGCGTCGATCTCGGTGCGGGCGGCGGCTCGGCGCTGCTCCTCGTCAGCGACCTCGGTCACGACTACGTCTCGATCAACGCCGATTACCGGTCGTAGTCGTATGTCGTCAGTCGTCAGGTTGGTTCTAATGACGCGAGCTGACATCCCGAGCGGTAGCGAGGGATCTGGGCGGTGGGAGCGGAGGATGTCGCGCGCCCGACCCCCAGATCCCTCGCCTCACGGCTCGGGATGACAGCTGATGGTTACTGACGACTGACGACTGAAAAAAGACGAAGCGCGCCGACCCCTGGGGGATTATCGGCGCGCTTCGTACGGCTGCCGTGGGTCGGCCGACCCGGTACGTCTTCCGTCAAAGCCAAAGTCGTGCCACGCGCGCGGCACGGCCGCTGCTAGCATTCCGCGCATGAAAACCATCCCAGTTTTCGCCCTCTCCCTTCTCCTGACTCTTCCGCTCGTCGCCCAGCCGGTCACGCCCGCGGCGTTCACCGGATCCGACGGCGCGGATCTGCTCATTCCGATCGCCGGCCGAACGCCCGGCGCCCGCGGCGAGCTTTTCGTCACCGACGTGACCCTCGTGAACTTCGGGCCCGAGACCCAGCGGCTCGAGCTGACGTGGAACCCGCAGGGAGGCACGTCGATGCCGCAGGTCGAGTTCCTCGATCTAGGCGCGCGCATCGCCTTTACCGCGGAAGACATCGTCGGCGTTTTCTTCGGAACGATGGGCGTGGGCGCGATCCGGATCCGCGCGATCGACGCGACGGGCAATGCCGATATGAACGCACAGATCGACGCGCACGCACGCGTCTGGACTAGGACGACCTGCACGGATCTCGCCGGAACGGTCTCGCAGTCGGTTCCGGCGGTGCGCCTCGGGGAATGGCGCCAGTGCAGCGGCGCGTACATGCACGGTGCGCGTCAGAACGGGCAGTTTCGGTCGAACTACGGCATCGTCAATCCGTCACCTTTCGCAGATAGCTTCCGAGTGATCGTCAGCAGCGAGACGGGCCGGTTCGAAGAGGTCGTGACCGTTCCCCCATTCGGAACAGTGCATCGTCCCGTGCCGGCCGGAGCCGGCGGCGAGCTCTCGATCTTCGTAGAGGCGCCTTCCACGTGCCATGTCGCTCCGATCGAGATGAACTGGCGCACCTACGCGACGACGGTCGACAACCAGAGCGGCAGCGGCTGGACGATGGTCGGCATCCAGCCGCGGATGGACGTCGCAGTCGAGTAGAGACCGGCCGTCGTATACTCCCCCGCGACCGACGCGCGAGGAGGAAATTGCCTTGGATCAGCTTCTGGAGTGGATGAGCGCCGCATCGAGTTTCGTCTGGGGTCCCTGGTTCCTCATCCCTCTCCTGCTCTTCACCGGCTTCTATCTGACGATCGCTCTCCGGGGGCTGCAGTTTCGCGAGCTCGGCCGCTCGCTGTGGCTGGCGTTCGTCGTGAGGAAAGAGGAAGGCGCCGAGGGGGACATCTCGCACTTCCAGGCCC
>JBOGJQ010000281.1:0-7729 GCA_050745405.1 Thermoanaerobaculia bacterium
ACCAACAACGAACAACGAACAACGAACAACGATCGCGCTAATACCGTGCGAACGGCCCCGTCAGATACTGCGCCGGATTCGCGCGGAACGCCCGCCGGTTTCCCTCGGAGCTGAAGTAGTACCAGCGGTCCTTGTACAGGAAGACCGGCGTGTCGATCGTGATCGTCAATTTGCTGCCGTCGACCGGATCCATCGCGATGTGCGGCGCGAAAGGGAGGCTCGTCTTCGCCTTGAGGGCTTCGGCGGCGGTCGGCTCGCGTGATGGAGCCTTCGTCTCCTCGGGCGGCGGGGCCGTCGCGGTGGGAGGAATGATCCCCGTCTGAAGCAGCGGTGGCGGATCGACCGCGGCGAGGCGCGGCGGCGTTTCCTCGATCGTCTTCATCTCGAGCGGCGCGCGTTCGGCGGGCGTCGCCGCCTCGCAGGCGCTCAGGGCCACGGACGCCGCGGCTGCGATGAGGAAAAGAACGGGTTTCATCGTCTCGGTTGGACGCGCGTCAGGAATGCGCCGGCCACCCGGTTGAACTCCTCGCTCCGCTCGAAGTTCGAAAGGTGGGCGGCGCGGTCGATGATCGCGAGCTCCGCGCCCGGGATCGCCTGCCGCATCCGCTCTGCGTCCGCGGGCGGCGTGATCGGATCCTCCCGCCCGGCGACGACGAGCGCCGGCACTTCGATCTTCGGCAGGAAATCCGAGGAATCGGGACGCGCCGCCATCGCGCGGAGCGCGGCCACGACGCCCTCCGGCGAGGCGCTCTCCATGATCCGGCGCACGCGCTCGACGGCCGTCGCGTCGTTCGCGCGCGTCTCCTCCGTCAGCATCTTCGGCAGCATCGCCTCGACCACCGGACCCGTTCCTTCCCGCTGCACCGTCTCGATCATCTCGAACCGCTTGGCGCGTCCCGGCTCGTCGTCCGCCGTCTCCCGCGTGTCGATCAGAATCAGACCGCAGAGCCGTTCCATCGCCCGCCTCGCCACAGCCAATGCAATGTACCCGCCCATCGAAAGCCCCGCGACGACCGCGCTCGCGGCCCCGGCCGCGTCCAGAATCGCGAGCACGCCCTCCGCGTACGCGTCCATCGTCATCTCTCCCACGGGCGGGGGCGAGGTCCCGAAACCGGGAAGGTCCGGGACGATGTGGCGCACGCCCGCGATCTCGAGCTGGGGATCGTAGATCTTCGACGAGAGCGGAAAGCCGTGGATCCAGAGGACGGGCGTCCCCTCGCCGAGCTGGCGGCAGCGCCACGTGCCGTGCGCGAGCTGGACGTCCATCACATCTCCTGGCGGATCCGGTCCCTGCCGCGGAGCAATGCCCGCCAGGCGAGTCCCTCGTTCGACTCCGGCGTCACGACGAGGACGACCGAGTACTCCTCGTCGATCGGGCAGTTGAGGATCTTCGAGCCGTTCCACTCGATCTTGAGCCGCTGCGGCTCCCCGTGATCGAGAGCTTTGCAGAGCGCTTTCACCCGCGTCAGGAAAATCCCCTGATACGCCCCGATGACCTTCAGATCGTAATCGGAGAGCGTGCCGACGGTTTCGACGGTCTCCCCGTCGTCATGAATGAAGACGGCGGCGAGGGCTCCGTCGACCCCGTCGACGAGCTGATCGAGAATGCGTTTGAACGGCAAATGGTCACTCCCACATGAGGAGGAACTTCCGGGCTTCGACGGCCTCGCGCGAGTCGGGAGCGCGGAGCGAGACCTCACGGAGGTACTTCTGCGCGAGCTCGCGGTGCCCGGCCCTGTGCGCGACGACGCCGAATCGTAGCATTGCGACGATCGAGCCGGGATGGCGTCCGAGGTAGTCCTTGTAGCGGCGGCCGGCGCGTTCGTAGCGGCCCATGCGCTCGAGCAGCGTGCCGGAAAGGAGGAGGGCGTCGGCCGAATCGGGATCGGCTTCGAGCGCGCGATCGCTCCAGGCGAGCGCCTCGTCCAGGCGGCCCTGCATGCGCGCGGCGAGCGCGCGGTGATACGCGACCGAGTAGGCGAGCGGGGGAGAGAGCTCCCGCCCCGCGAGGTCATCCAGGATCGCCCCGGCGTCCGCGGGACGATCGAGCCGCAGGAGGGCGACGGCCGCGTTGATGCGCGGCTCGACCGCCTCGGGGTCCTCGCCCGAGGCCCTCTCGAACGCGCGCAGCGCGCCCGCGGCATCGTTCTCGACCAGGAGGGCGAGGCCGCGCAGGTTCTCCGCCGAACCGCCGGAGAGACCCGCGAGCGCCTGGAGCGCGCGCTCCGTGTCGCCATGGGCGAGGTAGCGCGCCGCGGGACTGCAGGAAGGGTCGACCGTCGCGCCCGTGGCACCGAAGGCCGCGAGGAGAATCAGCGCGAAGAGACGGACCGCGATCAGGCCGCTCCCCGGATCTGTTCTTCGATCTGGATGTCGCCGGCCTTCACCGCGCGCTCGAACGCGGCGACGACGCGCGGGTCGAAGCGTGAGGTCGCGAGGCTCGCGATCTTCTGGACGACGTAGTCGAGCTGCATCGCCTTCTGGTACGGGCGGTTCGTCGTCATCGCGTCGAACGTGTCGGCGATCATGACGATCCGCGCCTGCATCGGAATCGCCTCTTCCTTCAGCCCCTCGGGGTACCCGCCGCCGTCCCACCGTTCGTGGTGGTACTTCATGCCCGGGATCACGTCGACGAGCTGCGGGACGCCGCTCATGATCACCGCGCCCTTCTCCGGGTGCGTCTTCATGATCGCGAACTCTTCGTCCGTGAGCGCCGCCGGTTTGCGGAGGATCCGGTCGTCGATGCCGATCTTCCCGACGTCGTGCAGCAGCGCGCTGATCCGCAGTCTCCGGACGTCCTCTTCGGAGAGTCCGACGTGACGTCCGATCGCCATCGAGTAGCGTGCGACCCGCTCGGAATGGCCGCGGGTGTAGGGATCCTTCGCGTCGATCGCCGCGGCGAGCATCCGGATCGAGTTGATGAAGAGCTGATGGTTCTCCTCGGCCGCCTTCTTGAGCTTCCCGATCGCCTTCTCGATCTCCGCGGACATGACGTTGAAGTTGTCCGCGAGGTCGCCGATCTCATTGCGCGAGCGTACCTCGACGCGCTGCTGGTAGTTTCCCGCGGCGATCTCCCGCGTGCGCGCGGCGAGCGTCCGGATCGGACGCGCGATGCCTGCGGCGAAGATGATCGCGACGACGATCGCGAGCGCGAGCGCCAGGCCTCCCCAGAGGATCGTCGCGCGCGTCATGTCGCTGACCGAGGCGAATGCCTTGGAGAGCTGCTTCTGCACGACCACGCCCCAGTCGGGCGCGCCGACGGCGGCGAAGGTGCCGAGCACCTGCGTCTCCTCGCCCGCGTTCGGATCGTCGTAGACGAGGATCGGACGGACGTTCCTCGCTTTCTGGAACTCGCCCACGATCGCGAGCTCGGAGTAATCCGGCCTGCGAACGGCGACGGCCGGCTCGCTGTGCATGAGGACGCGCCCCGTGCCGTCGACGACGAACGCGGTGACGTCGCCGCGCGACTCTTCCCGCAGCCGCGTCGCGACGCGCCGCAGACTCACGAGCGCCTCGACCGCGCCGAGGACCTCGCCATCCGTGCTCGTGATCGGAACGGCCATCGCGAGCGCCGGCTGGTTCACCGACGGAAGAAAGAGAAACGAGCCGACGTACTCCCGCCCCTCGAGCGCCGCCTCGCGGCCGCGGGAGAGCTCCGCCTCGACTTCCTCGCTCAGGTCGGCCGGTTGCGCCGTCGCGCCGCTCCCGGTCGTGTCGACCACGCGCAGGGCGAGGAGCTCGGGATCCGTCTCGAGATAGCTCCGGACGACGCCGGTGTCCGCGGCGACGTCGAACGCGTCCCGCCCCGTCATCTCGTGCGAGAGCGCGACGCCGCCCGCGATCTTCAGGAGCTGCTGCCGGTAACTCGAGACGAGCGACTGCAGCTCCGCCGCGATTCCGACGGCCGACCGCGTGAGGTACTTCTTCTCGAGCGTCTCGAGCGACTCGCGGTTGATGCCGATCAGGAAGTAGTGCGAGACGACCAGCGGCAGCAGCCCCACGAGGAAGAGGCTGCCGAGCAGCGTCCAGACGAGGCGTGGTCTGGGCGGTCTTGCGGCGGACATGAAGGGATTATAGCAACGGCATCACGGTTGGCTGTGAGCGGCGCCACGAGGCGAAATTGTCGCCTCGACCCGTCTCGTTCTCGTCACCGCGATGTTGCGCGATCCCCATGCCGCGGTCGGCATTTACGTTCACCTGCCGTTCTGCCGAGTCCGCTGCTCTTACTGCGCGTTCGCCGTTTCGACGGACCTCCGCCTCGAGGACGCGTACGGCGAGGCGCTCCTGGCGGAAATCGGGCTGCGGGCGGCGCCGCGGCGCGAGGCCGTGAGCCTCTTCTGGGGCGGCGGGACGCCGTCGCGCAGTGCGCACGCGTGGGTCGAACGGATCGATGCCGAGATCCGCGCGCGCTTCGATCTGGCCGCCGACGCGGAGGTCACCCTCGAGGCGAACCCCGAGGACGTGGGGGAGGAGGCGCTTGAGCGGTGGAAGGCGCGAGGGGTGAACCGCATCAGCATCGGCGTGCAGTCGTTCCATGACGCGGAGCTCATCCCCCTCGGCCGCGTTCACGGCCGGCGCCGCGCCCTCGACGCCGCCGCGCTCGCGACGGCGAGCGGGCTTCGCACGTCGCTCGATCTCATCCTCGGCCTCCCCGGCCAGACACCCGAGTCGTTCCGCGAGACGCTCGACCTCGCGATCGGGACCGGCGTGGGGCATCTCTCCGTCTACATGCTCGACCTCGAGCCGGGGAGCGCTCTGGAGAGCCGCCTCGCCCGCGGGCTCGTCACGCTTCCTCCCGACGAGACCGTCGCGGCGATCTACCTCGAAGCGGTCGACCGGCTTCGCGGGGCCGGGTTCGCGCAGTACGAAGTGAGCAACTTCGCCCGCCAGTACGAAGTGAGCCGCCACAATCTCCGCTACTGGGAGCGCGCGCCGTACCTCGGCTTCGGCGCCGGCGCGCATTCGTTCGAGGGAGACGTGCGCCGGGGAAACACGAAAGACGTCCGTCGTTACATCGAGCGGCTCGCGAAGGGAGAGGACCCCGTGGAGATGACGGAAACGCTCGGCCCCGGCGAGGAGCGCCGCGAACGCCTCTTCCTCGCGCTCCGGCAGGCGCGGGGAATCGAGTATGCTCGTCTCCTCGAATGGTCGGAAGGAAAGGGGGAAGCGTGGTGCGAGCGAGGACTGAGCGAAGGTTGGATCACCTCAGCGGAAGGACGGGTCGCGTTCACGCCGCGCGGGTTCCTCGTCAGCAGCGAGCTTCTCGCTGCACTCTTCTGATCGCGCTTCTCGCCTTCGCGCTTCCGGCGGCGGCGCAGACGTTCGAGTTCGATCCGTCATTGACGCAGGAGGAGCTCGACGAGCTGACTCTCGTTGCCGCCGGCGCGCTCTTCGCGTCGCCGGTCGACGCTCCCTCCGAGAGCGGCCTCTTCGAGCTCGAGATCGGACTCGCGGCGACGGCGGTCGACGTCGACGAGGAGGCGTCGTTCTGGATCAAGTCCGTCTCCGACGACATCCTCGTGGGCGGGCGCCTTCTCGTTCCCCGCCTCGTCGTCTCGAAGGGGATCGGGCTCGGGAGCGTCGCGGTGACGTACGGCCGGGTCGGCGACACCGATGCCGCCATGCTCGGCGGCTCGATCGATCTCCCGCTCATCCGCGGCGGGATCGCGCGTCCGGTGATCGCCCTGCGCGGCGTTTACTCGCAGCTCCAGGGCGTCGATGAAGCCGACTTCCGGACCTACGGCGCTCTGGTGATGATCGGCAAGGGCATCGGTCCAATCACCCCGTACGCGGGATACGGGCAGATGCGGGCCGACGGCGAGGCGCGCATCCCACTCTCGACGGAACCCACCGGCCCGGAGGACATGCTCCTGCTCGAGAGCGAGATCGAGGAGGACATCCTCATGGTCGGCGCGAAGCTCGAGCTCGCGCTCCTCAAGTTCGTGGTCGAAGGCGTCCAGAGCGAAGAGTGGCGGTACAGCGCGAGGGTGGGAATCGGGTTTTAGCTACTCCGCCTTGACCGTCGGATATCCGAGGTCGGCCCACTCGCGGATGCCGCCGCGGATCCGGACGATGTTCTCGAGGCCGGCGGCGACGAGAATCCGCGCGCCGCGCGCGCTCTCCTCTTCCGAATCGGCGTAGACGAGGATGGTGGTGTCCTTGTAGGGGAGGAGCTCGGGGAGGCGGTTCTCGATTCCCTCGAGCGGCATGGAGATCGCGCCGCCGACGTGTCCGAGGGGTCCCCAGTACTCCTCGACGGGGCGGAAATCGACGACGACGATCTGCGTCGAGTCGAGGATCATCTCGTGCGCGATCGTCGGCTTGACCTCGGCGAATCCGCCCTCCTCGACGGAGACGCCGACCGTCTTGCAGGCGGCGATCGAGACCGTCAGCAGCGCGGCGGCGAACAGAGTGCGGCTCGGATTCGCTCTCATGGATACTTCAGGTGGAAGTCCGATCCGACGCGGCCAACCTGGAGGCCCGCGCAGTTCGTGATCCGGCGCTCACGGTAAGCGCCGAGCCGCTGCGTGTCAATCGCGAGGCCGAGCTCCTCGAGCGTCCGGAGCACGGCCGAGTCGCGTCCGCGAACCATCGAGCCGTCGGCGATCTTCAGAGCGACGCCGAGGCCGGCGCGTTCCTCGAAGCCGATCCGTTCGAGGATGGGCGCCGCGGCCGCCGGCTCCAGCGCCATCGCGTAGAACCCCTCGGCGCCCTCTTTCGCGAGAAGCCCGCCGCCGAACGACTGCATGAGCGGCGTCGTCATGCTCCAGTGTCCCGCGACGTAGTCGGCGTGTCCGGTCATCGAGTCGAAGATCTCCGCGACCGCATCGCCGTAGCGGGCTAGCGGCACGTCCGTGCGCTCCTCGCGGGCCAGCGACGCGAGACGCGCGTACGCGAGCGCGGCGCGGTAGAGCGACATGCGGTATGTCGGGACGCCGCATCCGTCGATGCCGAGTCCGATCTCGCCCGCTTCCAGCCCGGCGAAATCGGCGAGGATCTCGAGGATCTGCCGCTGAAGGGCGTGCTCCGGATCGGTGTAGCCCGCCGACGGGAGGTCGAGGAGCGACGCGGCGAGGAGCATGCCCGCGTGCTTGCCGGAGCAGTTGTTGTGGAGGGGCGTCGGCCGCTCGCCGGTCTGGCGCAGCTCCGCCGCCGCCCGTTCGTCGAACGGCGTGTGAACGCCGCACAGCAGGTCGGTCTCGTCGAACTCCCCCTTGCGCAGCAGCGCGGCCGCCGTCGCGACGTGCTTCGGCTCTCCACCGTGCGAGGCGCAGACGAGCGCGACCTCCTCGGGGCTGAGGTCGTACTCCTCGATGCCGCCTTCGAGAATCAGGGGGATCGCCTGGAACGGCTTCGCCGCCGAGCGGATGAAGGTCTCGTGGCCCGGGTCGCCCGCCCACGCGAGCAGCCGCCCCGTCGAATCGACGACGGCGAGAGAACCGTAGTGAATGGATTCGAGATAGTCGCCGCGCCAGACGCAGGCCAGTCGTTCCATGGCGGGGCTATTCTACTGGCACGTGGTCCGGCACCCCTGCCGGGGTGCATACACTTATGTGTGGGCGTTCGGTCCGGGGGTCTTCGACCCCCGGCTACGCGTCTGCGACCGCTCCGCGGTCGGGTCGCGGTCCGGACGCCGGAGGCGTCCCACGGAACTGCGACCGCTCCGCGATCCGGACGCCGGAGGCGTCCAAGACGCGTAGCCGTGGGTCGTGCCGCGAAGCGGTACGAC
>JBOGJQ010000282.1:0-6463 GCA_050745405.1 Thermoanaerobaculia bacterium
GGGCGACGGATCCTCCAGCGTCACGGCGCGGCCGTTGAGGAAGAAAGTCACGCTACCGTCCACACATGGTTCCTCCTGCGTCGTCCGGGTTCGGGCTCGAAAAGAGGCGACCGCGCAGCCGGGTCTCGCGAGCAGCACGGCGAGGACGCCGGCGAACTTCAGGGTCCGCTTTGGGGTATCTGAAAGGAGGAGTACCGCGAGAGTCCCGTTTCCCTACCGCCCATTAACGGAATGATGTTCAGGTGAGAGAGCCGGGGGTCGCGTAGAATCCGGCCGAAGTTCCCTCTCTGCGAGGTTCGTCATGACGACCTGGACACGAGATGAAGTCGGAAGTGTTCGTTCGCGGCTCCACGACGTGGACTTCTGGATCGCCCGTGCGCGCGTGAATCTCGGCGTGCGAGCGTACTACCGCGCGTGGGAACACGTCGGGACCGCGATGGCGGCCAAACTGCAGGCGGTCTACGAGTGTCCGACCCTCGAAAGCGACACAGCCGACGAGCCGGTGGGGTTCGACGAGATCTTCTACTTCTTCGAGCGCGTCGGGCTGCTCATGATCCAGAGCCTGTCCGATCCGCCCCTTGGCGGCGGCACGCTCGAAGGCAACCTCCGCGATCTCGAGCGCGCGGCATCCGACATTCAGCAGTTGGGAGATCGGCATTGGCCGGCGCCTCATGAGTGCAATGCCCGCTGGTCGGACGCCGCGAATGCAATCCGGGCTTTCGTGAATGCGCGCAGGACGGGTGGTGACGGGGACGCCGCGGCGCGCAACATCGTCACGACCCAGAGTGCGGTGATCCGCTGCATGTATCCGGACTCGGAGCCGGACATGTGGGACGTCTTCGTGGAGTTCTATCACCTGGACGCGCGACTCCGCGACGCGTACGTCTCGCTCAAGGAGCTGATGATCTCGGGGCGTGAGTCGTTGCGCTCGCTGATTCTCGACACTCTTCAGGAGTCGGAACGACGCAAGCACGACCTGCTCGACCTGCTGGGAGGAGACGAGCCGCCCGAGGTTCCGGAGTGGGAGCCCGCGCCGGATCCGCTGCCCTGGCCTCCGCCCGATCACGCAAGCCGGCCGCACCGTCCTCCGAAGAAACCGCGACAAGAGCGTGGTTGAAGCCGCCGAATCCGATCCTCGCCCGCCCGGTTGCGAATATGTCGGATATGGCATGCCACCGCTGCGCTCTTTCCACGATTGAGGGTAGGAATTCCCCCCGCGACAGACACTCCTTCCGGTGACGGTCTCCGTCGGGAGGAAGATCATGCGCTCGAACCGGCTGTTCCGAGTCACTCTTCTCGTCGCGGTATTCACTCTGCTCGCGGGACAGGATCAATGTCGCGAATGGCAGGAGACGGGGGCGCTGCCCGGCGGCGCTCCCGCGGTCACGAAGCGGTTCGAGGAGAAAGCGCCCCCCAATCCGCCGAATCCGCTCGCCTGCGACACGCGCGTCTTCCACACAGTCAACATCAGCCAGCAGAACGTGAACTGTCAGGGAGGTTTCAATTACGCGCCGCTCTTCACGTCGGCGAAAGGGCTCGCCGATGGTCTGGCCGCCGCGACGGCGTGTCCGGAGAACTGCGCGCCGATCCATACCTGGATCGAGCGGCTCACGACTGCCTGCCAGGGGACGACCGCGGGAGTGATTCTCGAGGTCGGCTTTCTCTGTCCGCGACCGAACACGCCGAAGCCCGCCGGCATCGCGATCAACGCGAACGATCCGCGTCTGAACGGGCAGCCGATCGAGCTTCCGAGTCCGCAACCGCCGGCGCAGCCGTCGATCGGCGACGTGACCGGTTCGATCGTCGCGCCGGTCGGCTGCCAACCGCCGGAGTACGTCGAGTTCCGCTATCGGGAGAGGGTTCCGTGCGGCGGCGCCGGGTTCAATTTCCAGCCGTGGATCGACCGCGCGGAGAGCCGCGCGCCCGCGGTCTGCCGCGCGGTCTCCTGCGCCGCCGGGTGCAACATCCTCACCCCTCCGGCGGTGATCCGCAGCCGGTTCCGCTGCCGCAATCCGAACGAGGTCGAGATCCGGACGGACGTGCAGTGCTGCGGCTGACCTACGCGGCGCTCGCCGCCGCGCGCTCCGCCGCCGGCGGCGGGTTCCGCCGCCGGAGAATTGCCGCCGAGACGAGCGTCACGATCAGCCCCACAGGGAATGGCTCGAGGAACGTGACCGCGGCGTTGACCAGCGGGTTCCGGTAGAGCTCCGCGAAATCCGCCATCCGTTCCCGCACCCGCTCGATCTCCGCGGCGCTCGCCCCCTCCGACGCCATCTTCTCGATCGTGAACGCGGCGTACGTTTCGAAGAAATCGGGTGCGAAGCCGTAATAGTAGATCTGCCACGTTACGACGTAGCAGGCGCAGGAGATCAGCGTGATCAGGATGCCGACCTGAAAGGCCTTTCCGAACCCGATCGTCCCACCGGCCACATTCTCCCGGTACGAGCGGATCCCGAAGAAGACGAGAAGGAACGAGGCGACGATGGTAGCCGATGATCTCGTTCCTGTCGAACGAAATCGTTCCGTTCACGCTGAGGGGCATCACGATGGCGACAAAGGCGACGAGGATGGCTCCGGAGATCGCGCCGAAGGTGAGAACCGTTTTCTTCATGGGGATTCCTCCGTCAGTTTTCGCCTGAACGTAGCGTCGCGCCCACGCTGCGTCGTCGTCCTTTCGGGTGATTTTCGCAGATCACCCTTTCGATGACCGCGCTTCACCCGATGAGGCGGAGCTCGCGCGCCTTTCGCACCGCCTGGACCCGGCGCCGCACGTTCATCTTGTCGAAGAGCCGGGAGGAGTGCGTCTTGACGGTATTTTCCGAGACGAACAGCCGCTCCCCGATCTCGCGGTTGCTCAACCCCTCGGCGATGAGGAGCAGGATTTCGTGCTCCCGCGGGGTGAGCCCGAGGGCGCGGATCGCCGCGGGATCGGGAGTGGGGAGAGGGACCGGGGCGGGAGGTGGGGCGGGGCGGGTCAGCCGCAACCCGAGGGTGATGCCGAGCGCGGCGAAAATCACGGCGATGAGGCCTCCGTACAGCTCGGTCGGGTAGGTCCGGACGAGGTGGGCGTACTCGACCATCTTCAGCAGCGCGATCAGGACGCCGCCGGAGAGCCCATAGAGGAGGATTCGTTTCAAGAGGTCGAAAAGTATATGACGCCGCGCCGCAGCCTCGTCGTAGAGGATGTCCGCCGAGAGCGGGATGAGCGCGCGCTCATCGTCCGGGCAGAGGGTCGCGAGGATGCGGCCGTCATCGACGCGGATGCGGACGTCGGCGTGGCTCCGGCGGTGCCTCGGCGAGTAAGGTCGGCGCGGACCCGTTCACCTCCCGGCGAGGCGCTTCCGGCGAGGGCCCTCGATCTCGACCGCCGCCGACGGCGCCGATTCGCCACCCGAGTTGAGCGCGACGACCCGAACCCGGTCTACGAACCGCCCATCGATGCGCGCGCTGTTCATCGTGGACGAGCCGCCCTCGTGGAACGCGTCGTTCGACGCGACTTCGATTCGATAGCCGGTCGCGCCCTCGACTGGATCCCACGTGACCTCCACCGCCGTCCGAGTCCGAACCGCGCGGACGCCCGTGGGGGCGGAGGGAGGAAACGGAAGCGGCGTCGCCGGCTCGAAGAAGAACGCGAAGGTCCGCGGAGGTCCGCCTGGAAACGACGGCGCGAGCCGGCCGAGCAGCGTCTGTCCGGAAGGCGCCGCGGCGGCGGCATCGGCGCCCGGTGATCTTCCCCGTTTGGCGAGCCACGGACTCCCGCCGAACCCAACCTGCGCCTTCCCGACTTCGTCCAGGGGTCCGTCGTGACTCCAGACGAGCGTGGCCGAGCCCGCGCCGTCGTCGAGAGTGAGGATCGACACCGGCGAATTGAACGTCGTGTGGACTCGGGTCACGTCGATTCCGGAGAAATCCGATCGGACTCCGACGGTCTCGATCCCTTTGGGCCAGAGATGATAGAAGCCGCCCGCGTTGATGCCGAAGAGGCTCTCTTCGACGTAGGCGACGACGAACTCCCCCGGCGCGATCGCGGCCACGTGAGGGTCGGCCACCTCGAGATCGGGTAAGTCCACCTCGGGGCCGATCGGGTTCGTGACGCGATCGAGACGTCGCATCGCGAGCGACGGCACGGAGTGGCAGCCCGTCGGATAGCACGGCGCGCTGAAACGCCGGCGGCTCCACGTCAGCAGGTACTGACTCCCGTCCCACGCCACGCGGGGGTTCGCGTGGATCGCGTAATCAGGATCGGCGCGCTCCGCCACGGTCAACCGCGTCACGGATGAGATGCGCGAGGCACTGACGCGAGCCCCGTAGATGCCGTCGTCCGGCGTGTTGCCGTTGAAACCGGCAAAGCCCCGCCACCACACAAGGAGGAACTCCGAGCCGTTCCACGCACCCGTGAGTCCGTCCCCTGTCTCGCCCGGCTCTAGCGCGATCTGATCGGTCTCGCCCCAGGTCCCGTCTTCGTGAAGGCGCCTGACCCGAAGAACGGCCGCGTTGATCGTCGGGTCGAAGATGATCCCGGCCAGGAGAAACTCGCCGCCGCCGTACAGGACGGCCCGATCTCTGGCCCCATCGATCTCGAGGGGCGGATCGTCGAGAACGGCGCCCGAGGGGGAGACGCGGACGGCGCGGAGCGTCCGTCCGCCGATCGCCGGCTCGATCCACGTCGCGAGGAAGACGCTCTCACCGGCCGTGATCCGCAAATCGGACTGCCGGAGCGGCGCGCGGACGAGAGCGGGCGCGGACGCGAACGCCGCTGGCTCGACGAGGGGTGCATCAATCGTGGATCGGGCCACGCGCATCTCGTGTCCGAGGATCTGGATGACGTCGCCCGTAGCCGAGACCGCCCACGCGTCGGCGAACACCGCAGCGGCGGAGTGCGGCCGTTCGATCGTCACGATCTCCCCGTTTTCGCGAGCCACGTAGAACGCTTGTTGCGCCGGCGAGCCGTCGCCGGAGGCTTCGCGGAAGACGATCCCGACGCGGTCGCGCCCGGCGATCGCGAGAACGCCGAAGAACGACGATCCCTCGGCGATGGGCTCGGTCCGCGTGATCATGCCGTCGGTGCCCGCGACGACGTGCTCGATCGCACGACCCGCGGAACGAACGACGGGCAGGTGGAAGGCGGATCCCACGCCCGCGATCCCCATCACACCCGGCACGGCCGTCGAAGTTACGACGTCACCGTCGCGCGTCAGGATGAGAAGGCGGCTCTCCCTCACGCCCCCCACGATGACGCCGAAGAGTTGGCCCGCGGCCGCGATGCCGATCGTGCTGGCGAACTGACGGACATTCCAGATCGTGCGCACCGACTCGATCGCTCCTCGGTCGCCGACGCGGAACGCCGCGGTGACGCGTCCGAACGCCCGCCACTCCTGCGCGACGACGAGGAGCGTGTCGCCGTTCCACGCGGCGTGTGCGTTTCCGAATCCCGGCAGCCACGCCGAATCGAGCGCGAGAAGCGCACCGTCCCGGGAGATCTCGGCGTAATGCAGATCGGGAAACCCCCAGATCAGAACGTAGCGGTCGCCGCGCCAGAGGAGGATCGCCGAGGGATCGAGGGTGACGTCGGGGAGGAGGACGGCGGGCGCCGGGTCGACGGGATCCCCAATCGGGTCGAGCCGGATGCGGTAGACCGCGCCGAGGTCGTACGAGGAGAGGAGGGCGAGGTACCCCTCGCCGTCGGACGCCACGATCACGCGGTCGAAGTAGTCGGCGAGGCCGACCGCCGGCGGCGCGAGGGGCAACGGCTCCGACGCGAGACCCGGCGCCGCGAAGGTCAAGAGGACGGCGAGGGAGAGCGATCGGAGAATTCGCATGGGATCCCGGGGCAGCGGTGAACGCGCGCCGCAACGGTCGCGAAACGCATGAGTCTTATTGGGAGATAACAGATGATCGGATCACGCGCAAGCCTCGCGGGAGGAAGTGGTGGCGGGCCCGTCGCCACTCCGCTTTACAGCAGTTTCACGGCCGCGGCTGGTCAGCCCCTCTTCACCGAGAAGACGGTGAGGTTCGACTTGCCGGAACCGCAATTACAGCCACGATCGCGAGCGGTGCGCCGACGACGAGTACGGCACCGACGGGAGCGAGGATCGCTCGGCAGCGCTCGGCAGTGAAGGCGGCGGCGTGCGGCTCTGAAGTTCGTTCCCTGCCCCCAATTTACTCGAACGGAACGTCAGCGTACGGGTCGGAAGCGCTGCAGCCGCGGCTGAATCTCCGCGACGAGCGTCCTCGCCTCGACCGGCCTTGAGAGAAACACATCGAACCCAGCCGCAAGCCTGTCGAGTCGCTCCGCCTCGTCCGGACGGGCTCCGACGGCGATCGCCACCAGCGGCGCCGCGTCGGCCTCGGCGCGGATCGTCCGCATCAGATCGACGCAGGCCGCTTCGTGAGGATCGAGGTCGCACACGAGGACCTCGGCGCCCCGGCGGCGGTCGCCGGCGAGAACGGCCTCGGGTGAAGG
>JBOGJQ010000283.1:0-2025 GCA_050745405.1 Thermoanaerobaculia bacterium
GTTTCTGTTCGCGTTCTCGCGCGATCCGACGTTCCGAGAACCCCAACCTTTCCTTCTAATCTGCGAAAATCTGCGCCCAATCTGCGTCAATCTGCGGACGGTCCCCCCCGGGCGGGCGGCGGCAGCCCGCTATAATGCAGATAACGTGATCCACTTCTACCACGTCACCAAGCGCTTCGACCGCGAGAACGTCGCGCTCGTCGACGTCAGCTTTCAGATCGAAAAGGGCGAATTCGTCTTCCTCACCGGCGCCTCGGGGGCCGGCAAGTCGACGCTCCTCAAGCTCGTCCTCCGGCAGATCGTCCCGACCGAGGGGCAGATCCTGGTGAACGGGAGGAATCTCGCGGCGCTGCGGCGCGCGCAGCTTCCCCACTTCCGCCGCGAGATCGGCATGGTCTTCCAGGACTTCAAGCTCATCGAGCGGATGACCGTCTTCGAGAACCTCTCGTTCGTGATGACCGTCCTCGGCATCCCCGCGAAGGAGCAGAAGCGGAAGGCGTACGCCGTCCTCCGCGCGGTGAACCTGCAGCAGAAGCTCAACGCGTACCCGCGCCAGCTCTCCGGCGGCGAGCAGCAGCGCGTCGCGATCGCGCGCGCTCTGATCAACGATCCGCGCGTCCTCGTCGCCGACGAGCCGACCGGAAACCTCGATCCCGAGCTCTCGCGCGAGATCCTTCAGATCTTCCAGGATGCGAACGTCCGCGGATCGACGGTGCTGCTCGCGACGCACGACCGCGACCTCATCGAAGGGAGCGGCAAGCGCGTCCTCGTCCTCGACCGCGGGCATCTTCTGGACGAGCGCCCCCGCCTCGCCGAAGTCCCTTCCCCCGTCCGCTCCGGCGCGTTTCTCAACTGGTGAGCGATGGGCGTTCGCCTCCGCGATCAGGAACCCGTCATCGCCTCCCGGACGACCCTCGGCTATTTCTTCCGCGAGGCGCTCCGCCGCATCTGGCTTTCGAAGCGGACGAGCCTCGTCGCGATCTCCATGATCGCCATCGCGATCGTCATCCTCGGGTCGTTTCTTCTCGTGGCCGTGAATCTCGAGGCGGCGATCGGGAAATGGCAGGAGCGGTCGAAGCTGACGATCTATCTCCGCGACGACGCGGGCGACCAGGCCGTCGCCGCGCTCCAGCGCGAGCTGGACGAATTTCCGCCGTTCGCGCAGCGCGAGCTCGTGACGCGCGAGGAGGCGCTCCACCGGTTCAAGGGATCGTTCGGCGAGCTCTCGGCCGTCGTCGACGAGCTCGACGAGAACCCCTTCCCCGCCTCGATCGAGATCGAAGTCCCCGCCTCCGCGCTCGAGTCGCTCGAGTTCAACCGGCGCGTCGAAGCGCTCCACGGGAGCGCGGCCGTCGACGACGTGCAGTTCGACTGGGAGTGGATCGCGCGCGTCCGGCGGCTCGTGAACGCGATGAGCCTCGCCGGCTGGATCGCGGGCGGGATCCTCGCGATCGCGGCGACGTTCACGATCGCGAACGTCATCCGCCTGACGATGATCCTCTATCGCGAGGAGATCGACATCATGCGCCTCGTCGGCGCGACCGAGCGCATCATCCGCGGCCCGTTTCTGATGGAGGGCGTCCTCCAGGGCCTCATGGGCGGGGTCGCGGCCATCGGCCTCCTCTGGGGCGCGTTCACGATCGCGCGCCGCTTCCTCGATCCGAGCGGCGCTCTGCTCTGGAGCTTTCTGTTCAGCACCTTCCTCCCCTGGCGCACCATCGCGATCCTGATTTTCGCGGGGATCCTCGCGGGACTTTTCGGAAGCTGGATCTCGGTCCGCGAGTGGAGCGAGGAAACGCCGGTCGTGGCGCCAGAGTGACTCCACCGTGTTTGTGAACGCAGAACGAAGAAGAAACCCTCCCGCCCAGGTAGAGCGAATGCAAAATGCAGAATGCAAAATGCAAAATGCAAAAAGGGCCTGATCTACGGCCTTGGCGCACCGGGATCATGCCACCCGCCCCTTTTACATTTTTCATTTTGCATTCTGCATTTTGCATTCGCTCTACCTGGGCGGGAGGGTTTCTT
>JBOGJQ010000284.1:0-5162 GCA_050745405.1 Thermoanaerobaculia bacterium
CCGATCCTGTTCGCCCCCGAGCGGAGGGTGCGGCCGAACGCGTTCGAGCAGCGCGACGCGACGCCGGTCGCCGTCTGCCCGTTCTGTCCCGGAAACGAGAGCGAGACGCCTCCTGAGATCGCGCGCATCGGAACGCCGCAGCACTGGGACGTGCGCGTCGTCCCGAACCGCTTTCCCGCCGTGGGTACGGGCGGAATGCGCGGCGTCCACGAGGTCGTCGTCGACTCGCCCGAGCACGACGCGACTCTCGGCTCCCTCACGGCGACGCAGCGCGTGCGCGCGCTCCGCGCGTATCGCGAGCGCTTCGCGGCGCACCGAAGGAATCGCGCGATCCGTCACGTCGTCGTCTTCCGCAACGAAGGGCGCCGCGCCGGCCAGTCGATCGTTCATCCCCACGCCCAGGTCATCGGCCTCGGAACGATCCCCGACCGCATCCGCGGCGAGGCCGCTCTTTTACGATCGCGCGCGCGGAAGGGCCTCCCCTGCCTCGTGTGCGACGAGCTCCGGAGCCCCGATCGCCTCATCGCGGCGAACGACCGCTTCGCCGCGATCGCACCGGACGCGTCGCGTTCCGCCTACCAGGTCCGGATCGTTCCGCGCCGTCACGGCGCCGACTTCGGACAGATCGACGACGCGGATCTCGACGCGCTCGGAGCGCTTCTCGGCACCCTGCTGCGCGCGATCGACCGCGCTCTCGGCCGCCCGGCACACAACCTGCTCATCCAGAGCGCGCCGCTGCGGGCCGCCGGCGCGGACGTGTTTCACTGGTACGTGGAAATCGTCCCGCGGCTCACCGTGGACGGAGGTTTCGAGCTCGCGACGGGCATTCCGATCAACATCGTCGCGCCCGAGGATGCGGCGGCGGAGCTGCGGGGCGCGCTGGAGGAAACATGATCCCTCTCCGGGACACGAATCCACGACAGGGCCCGCCCATCGTGAACATCGCGCTGATCGCTCTCAACGTGATCGCGTTCGTGTGGGAGCTGTCTCTCGGCGTCGATCTCCAGCGCCAGCTCGCCGCGATCGCCTTCATCCCGCGGGAGCTCTGGACGCCGGGAGGGGTCGTCGGCGACTCCGCTTCGATCTTCACCTCGATGTTTCTCCACGGCGGCTGGCTCCACCTCGGGAGCAACATGCTCTATCTCTGGATCTTCGGCGACAACGTCGAGGACCGGATGGGGCACGGCGGCTATCTCGCGTTCTACGTCATCTGCGGAATCGTCGCGGCACTCGCGCACGCGGTGTTCAATCCCGGCTCGACGCTTCCCGCGATCGGCGCTTCGGGCGCCGTCGCCGGCGTGCTCGGGGCGTACATCGTCCTCTTTCCCCATGCCCACGTGATGACGCTGATCCCGTTCGGCTTCTTCATCACGATGCGCGAGCTCCCGGCCCTGCTGATGATCGGGCTCTGGTTCGTCATGCAGCTCTTTTCGGGAGCGATGTCGATCACGGCGACCGCTCAAGACACGGGCGGCGTCGCGTGGTTCGCCCACATCGGCGGGTTCGTCGCGGGATTGGGTCTGGTGTTTCTATTCCGAAAGAAGCAGGCGGAGACGAGGTATCCGCATTTCCGTTGATCGCGTCATCCCGAGCGTTTAGCGAGGGATCAGGGTCGGGTGGGACGCGCGGGACGGGGCCTGGTCCTTTGGCGGGAGACCGAAGTTCGTTTTCTCGCCGATCACGGGTGCTCCGATGAGGGGTTCCCCACCCGTCCCTGATCCCTCGCTACGCTCGGGATGACGAACAACGAACTCCGAACTACCGCCGTCGCGAGGCGAGAAACTCCCGAGGCATCGGCTCGAAGACGTCGGTTTCCGCGACCGGCTCGCGGTCGAGGATCGATTCCGCGTCGCCCCACTGGTAATTGAGGATGTAAATCTGCGGGTCGACGGGGCGGAACTGGCCCGCGGACTCGAGGTCGGTCCGGACCTCGTAGTAGAGGTGCGCGTTCGTGCTCCATCCGGAGCTGCCGACGGTCCCGATCACCTCTCCCTGGCGGACCGTCTGGCCGCGACGCACGTTGACGTCGTCGCAGTAGGCGTAGACCGTGACGAAGCGCCCGGCGTGGTCGATGGCGACGACGTTCCCGAAGCGCCACCAGAACGTGCTGCGGCGCATCGGATAGCGGCCGGCGAAAGTGACCGTGCCGTCGGCCGTGGCGACGATGGGTGTCCCGGCGGGCGCGGCGAGGTCGAGGCCGGCGTGGAAGTCCTGACGCTTCGTGAACGGGGAAATGCGCCAGCCGAAGGTGTGCGTGACGACGAACTGGTCCGCCGGGATCGGCAGGATCGCCGGGGTGTGCCGGATCATTTCGTCGTTCTCCTTCTCGAATCGGGCGAGAACGGCGAGCTGGCCGTCGAGGCGCGTCACAGCGGAACGGAGGAACGCCTCCTGCCGGCGCGCGTCGACGAGCGCGTCGCCGGTGGCGCCCGGAGGCGTGGCGAGGCCGCCCTGCCCCGGAGCCGACCCGCGCAGACCGTAGACCGCGATCAGCTTCTCGATCCGGATGCGGCGTTCGTCGACCACCTTCTCGAGCGCCGCCATCCTGTCGACGTGCTCGCGCAGCTTCTGCGACTGGACGGCGCGCTCCTGCCGGGCCATCTCGAGATGAGCGGTCCGGTAGGCGCGCCTGACGACGCTCGGGAGCGACGCGAGGGAAGCGAGGAAAAACGCGAGCAGCAGGGACCCCGCAACGACGGCCATGGCGAGGCCGCGGCGGCCGAGAACGATCTTCCGGACCGGCGATCGCTTGTTCGCGGGGTGGTACTGAATCTCGATCATGCGTCCAACGGACTGACGATTCTATCAGCCTCTACGGCTCGGGACCGAGCTCCATGGCCTTTCCGGCGCGCCGCCGCAGGGCCATCGGGACGAGCGCGAGCGCCGCGAGGAGCACGCCCGCGACGAGGATCCGCCAGAACGCGTCGCGCCCCGTGAGCGATCCCCGCACGATCGCGTCCGCCGAATAGGCGATGATGAACATCGCGGGGATACTGCCGATGGCCGTCGCGGCGACGAAGTCCCGCGCGCGCAGACCCGCGAATCCGGAGCCGTAGTTGACCGCGGCGTACGGGAAGAGGGGAATCAGGCGCATGAGCAGCAGCGTGCGGAAACCGGCGTTCCGGAGTCGTGTCGCGAGAACGCGGCCGCGATCTCCGAACCGGTGGAGGAGGTCCGCGTCGAGCCAGCGCGCGATCGCGTACGAGAAGAACGCCCCGAGCGTCCCGCCGAGAACGGCATAAACGCCTCCCTCGACCCACCCCCAGATCAGCGCGCCGACGATGACGAACACCGTCGCCGGTACGAGGAGGGTCGCGGCGACGGCGAAGGCCAGGATGTAGACCGGCGGCCCGTACCACGCCTGCTCCGCGCTCTGCATTGCGGCGCGCACGTTCTCGACGGTGATCCGGTCCCGCAGCGGCGAGGCGTACACCCCCGCCACGACCGCGAGAAGCGCGAGGACCACTGCGGCACGGACGACGAGCGCCCGGCGGAGACGGAGCCTCAAGGCTTCACCCGCACGACCGAGCTCGAGTAGAACTCCGCTCCGAGCCCGAGCGACCGCAGGATCACCGGGATTCCGGTGCTGCACGGAACGTCCTCGAAAAGGAACGTCCCCTTCCCCGTCACGTCGCGATCGACGATCAGGTTCCGGATGCCGCACTGCTCGGCGACCACTTCCAGAATGGCCCGGACGTCGGCGTCCTTCACGTCGAGCGTCAGGGCCGGCTCGCTCTTCCGGCGCTTCTCCTCGCCGTCCTCGCGCGAGGCGCGGGAAGTCTCGGCGAAGGCGGCTCCGGCCGAAAGGAGCGTGACGAGTAGAATCGCGGCGGCGGGGCGGCGGGCGGTCATGATGCACCGCGTAACAGCCGCGTTCACGGCTTTATTTGCCGCCCCTGCCGAAGGCGATTCGACATGAGGATTCTCGTTCCCGGGCACTTTCGAGCCGACCTCGAGCGGGCCCTGGCCGACCTCGGACCGGACCTCGTTGGGTATGACGAGGCGGGCGCGCCCGAGGCCGGCTCGGCCGGGACGGTCGCGCTCTTCCGGTGGTGGCTGACGACCGAGCAGGGCGAGCGCCTGCTCGAGGATCACCCCTCGATCCGCTGGGTGCATTCCGGATCGGCCGGAGTGGATCACATCCTCACGCCTCGGCTCAGGGAGCGCGAGATCGTCCTGACGACTTCGGCCGGGGTTCACGCGCCGTCCATCGCGGAATGGGTCGTCGCGGCGATGCTGGCGGCGATGAAGAATCTCCCCGACATGGCGCGCCGCCAGCGCGAGAGGCGATTCGAGAAGGTCGCGCGCCCGGAGCTGACGGGGCAGACCGTCGTCTTTTTCGGCGCCGGCCACATCGCGACCGCGATCGCCGAGCGCCTCGCGCCGTTCGGTGTCCGGATGCGGGCCGTCCGGCGCTCGGGGGAGCGCCACGCCGTGATCCGCGAGATCGCGCCGGCGCTCGCGCCCGCGTGCCGCGACGCCGACTGGCTGATCGTGGCGGCCCCCCTCACGCCCGACACGGCGCGCGCCGTCGATGCCGAGGTCCTTGCCGCCCTTCCCTCCAGCGCGAGGCTCATCAATGTGTCGCGCGGAGAGCTCGTCGACGAACCGGCGCTCGTCGACACTCTTCGCGACGGCCGCATCGCGGGAGCGATCCTCGACGTCTTCGCCGAAGAGCCCCTCCCGGCCGGGCACCCGTTCTGGGCGATGGAGAACGTTCTCGTCCTCCCGCACACGACGTGGCGCAGCCCGAACGTCCGCCAGCGGCAGATCGATCTGTTCGCGGAGAACGTCCGCCGGTTCGCTGACGGGCGGGAACTGCTCAACGTGGTGGATCTGGAGCGGGGGTATTGATCCCGCGCCCCTTCAGGGCGCGACGCATTTCCGGCTCGGCTCTCCGGGGGCAGCGGCGCTTACGCGCCTCGCCCCCGGCTATTGTCCGGAGGGCGCGGGAGAGTAGCCGGGGGCCGCGAAGCGTGCCCCCGGACCCGTAATGCGATAGGAATTCCGCGCCCCGCGAGGGGCGCGGAGGTGATCACGCCGCCTCGGGATTTTCGAGGATCATCGCGATTCCCTGACCGCCGCCCCCTGACGGGCGCTCGCCCGGAGGGCGCGGGAGAGTGGCCGGGGGCCGCGAAGCGTGCCCCCGGACCCGTGATGGG
>JBOGJQ010000285.1:0-14369 GCA_050745405.1 Thermoanaerobaculia bacterium
GCTGAGGAGATCCGGAGCCTGCACTGAGGAGCGACAGCGACGAAGTGTCGCTTCGCTCCTCAGGATGACGACACCCCGAGTGATTGAACAACGAACAACGAACAACGAACAACGAGCGACTAAGAACCTACGTCGCATTGACCACGATCACCGGGCACGGCGCGTTGTTGAGAATGCGCTCGACGCGGGGGCCGAGGAAGAGGCGGGGGGAGCCTGGGCGGATGTCGGTGCCGAGGATGATGAGGTCGACCTCGCGCTCGCGCGCGACCTCGAGAACCCCCGTGTCGGGGTTGCTGCCGATGCGCACCTCGGGGACGGCGCGGACGTCCTGCGCCGCGCCCAGCTCGCAGAGCTCCTCGACGATCGCGCGGGCGCTCTGGAGCTGGCGGCGGAAGTAGCTGCCGTCGGCATCGAGCGAGCTGGGCTCGCGCGTGGCGACGGTCATGATCACGACCTCGTGCTCCGGCTCGGTCGCGAGGGCGAAGCCGAACTCCGCCGCGCGCCGCGCCGGAAGCGCCCCGTTGGTCGGCACGAGGATGCGGCGGAGCTGCCAGTTCGCCGGCATCGGATAGCTCTTGATGACCATCGTCGGGCAGGGCGAGACGCGGATCAGGTAATCGACCATCGGGTTGAACAGGACGCGCGTGTTGCTGTCCTGCGTCGCGCCGAGCATGACGAGGTCGTACCCCTTGTGCGATTCGTCGAGGATGAGCTCCGACGGCGAGGTCCCCTCGAGAACGCGTTGCGTGAGGTTCTTCTGCGGAAACATCTCCCGGATCCGCTGGAGGAACTCGGTGCCTTCCACGCGCGCGCCGGGTTTGGTCGCCGTGAGCAGAGTCAACGCGAGATCCTGCTTCTGCGCGAGGCGTTCGAGGACCTTCGCTTCCGCGACGTACTGGTCGGAGATCGACTCGCGGACGCGGATCGGAAGGAGAACGCGATGAATCGCCGCGACGAAGCTCTTCTCGGCGATCTCCTCCTGGCGGAGGCGCTCGGCCTCTTCCTCGCTCGGCTGCACGCGGCGGAGCACCCACCGGAGCACGGCCGGCGCCGCGATGGAGTTCGTCATCGCCATGAGAACGATGATGGAGAACATGTCGACCGAAAGAACGCCGAGCTGCAGGCCGATCGTCGCGATGATGATGTCCATCGCCCCTCGGGTGTTGAGGCCCGCCGCGAACGCCACCGCGGTCCAGTGATCGCGCCTCCCGATGAGGCGCGCCCCGAAATACGTCCCCGTCGCCTTCGCGACCGTCGTCACCCCGATGATGATGCCCGCCGAGACGACGAGCTCCGGCGTGGTGAAGAGGCGAATCAGATCGACCTTGAGTCCCGCGACGCCGAAGAAGATCGGCGCGAAGACGGCGAGAGCGACGCTCTCGAGCGTCGCGCGCGTCTCCGCCGGGAAGAGCCGCATCTGATTCAGGAGAATGCCGATGATGAACGCCCCGAGGACGGCCTCGAACTCGAGGGCGTGCGCGACCGCGCCCCAGACGAACATCAGGACCACGGCGGTCGTGAGCATCTTGTCGCTCATCGTCACGCGGTCCTGGATGAACCGAAGCGCGCGCCGGAGGAGCGTGCGGCCGACCGTGAGGCTCAGGATCATGAACAGCAGCACGGCCGTCATCGTCTGCGCGACCGAGCCGAACGTGACGCGCTGTCCCGCGGCCAGGCCCGCCACGGCGGACAGCAGGATCCACCCGATCGTGTCGTCGCTCATGCCGGCCGCGAGGATCGTCTGCCCGATGTCGCGCCGCGTGAGCTTCATGTCGATGATGACTTTGGCGATGACGGCGATCGCCGAGATCGACATGGCCGTCCCGAGAAAGAGCGCGAAGACGAGGCGTTCGTCCGGATCGCCGAGCAGCGCGTCCGGAAGGCGCAGGCCGAGCGCGAACCCGGCGCTGAACGTCACGAGGATCCCGCCGAGAGAGACCCCGAACGCGGTCCGGGCGTGGCGCCGGATGAGCCCGAGATCCGTCTCGAGCCCCGTGATCAGCATGAGGAACATCGCGCCGATCAGCCCGATCACCTCGAGGAGGTATCCCTCGACGGGCGTCGCGGGGACGATCCAGCGTCCGATCGCGGGGACGAGGCCCGAAAGGATCGAGGGCCCCAGGAGGATGCCCGAGATGATCTCCCCGATCACGGCAGGCTGTCCGAGCCGCCTCGCGACCTCGCCGAGAGCCCGGGCCGTGACCAGAAGCACGGCGATCTGGACGATCAGCTTCAGGACCTCGTGATGGGGTGCCGCGGTGAACGTTTCCATGGACGATTGCCCTGGCCTGCCGCCGGGGTGGCCGGAAGGATACACGAGGGGGCAAGGCAAGCGCGTTGCACTGAAAACGGTCGGAGGGACGGATCATGGCGAACCGCGAACGCACGGATCAGGATCGCGAGCGGGAGCGCGAGAGGCGCTCGAGCACGCGCGGCATCGACTGGGATCTCGAGGGGAGCGCCCCGCCGCGCGAAAAACGCTCGGCGACCGACCAGGGCTACGACGAGGCCGCGCATCGCGGCGCGGCATACGGTCTGTTCGAAGGCCACGGCGGCGCGTTCGGGACGAGCGGCGGCGGCACGTACGCCGGCGGGTTCCAGGTCGACAATCGCATCGGGAGCCCCCGCGGAACGCTCGAGCCGCACGAGATCGAGGAAGGCGAAGGGATGGCGCCGTCGACCGAGCGCGGACCGTGGGCCGGCCGCGGCCCGAGCGGCTACCGGCGGTCCGACGAGCGGATCGCGGACGAGGTCCACGACCGCCTCGAGGCGCACGGCTGGGTCGACGCGACCGACATCGAGATCGACGTCCAGAACGGCGAGGTCACTCTCGGGGGGACCGTCGCGACGCGCGAGATGCGCTGGGCCGCCGAGGACGCGGTCGACGACATCCCGGGCGTGACGCACGTCCGCAACGATCTGCGCGTGCGGAACCGATAGAGTCGAGTCGGGAGTCGGGAGTCAGGAGTCACGAGTCGGGAGTCGCCCGTCATCCCGAGCGTTTAGCGTGGGATCAGGGACGGGTGGGACGCGCGTGACGCGGCGGCGTCGATCGGCGGGAGAGCGAATCTTCGTCGTCCCGCCGACCTGAGTCCTCCGATCAGAGTTTCCCGCCCGACCCTGATCCCTCGCTACGCTCGGGATGACGGACTCCCGACTCGCCTCAATCACTCCGTCCGCAGAATCGAATCCCCCGTCCCGTTGTCGACGGTCGTGATGAACGGCAGCACCGAGCCCGTTCCCGCGACGATCTCGATGTCGATCTGCAGGTTGCGCAGGTCGCCGAGGCTTTGGCGGAACGCCCCGAGGATGTCGTTCGCGATGCGGCTGACGTTCACGAACTGGTTCGCCGCCAGCGCGTACTCCTTGCTCGCCGATCCGATCGCCGTGACGCGGCTCGACGGCACGCGGTAGTGGAGGGTGACGCGGACGGTGGCCGGCTGGCCGCCGACCTCGACGAGACCGAGGTTCGTCCGGAATGTGGCGGGCGTTCCGGCGACGAACGTCTCGATCGATGCGTCGTCGAATCCGCCGATCCGCCGCAGACCGCCTGGCTGGAGGACGGCCGAGACGGGGATCGCCGGCACGCCCGTGCCGAACGTCGCGCCGGTGTCGGGAACGAGATTGTACGTCCGGCTCGTGACGCGCATCGTTCCGGTTCCGATCAACGGCGTGAAGACGATGTAGCCGATCGAGTCCTCCGTCGTCTCGAACAGAGAGCGCGCGACGTCCTCGTACACGCGCGTTTCGCCGGCGGTGAGCTGCACGACGCGGTCGACGACGAGTCCGGCGACGGTGCGGTAGCGGAGCGTCGCCGTCGCCAGGGTCGTCCCGGCGTTCGAGACCGCCAGATCGGTGCGGAAGTTCGTGTTGTTCGCGCCGGGAGTCGATCCGGCGATCGGGATGAGCAACTGCTCCGCGCCGTTCCAGTCGTAGTAGCTCGCCCAGTCGGGAGTGGCCCAGAAGTCCTCGCTGCGCGTGTCCTGGCCGGTGGCGTACGCGCTGAAGGCGCCGCCGGAGCCGGTGTCGAGCTCGAGGACGGCGGCGACGGCGCCCGGCGGGAGCGCGTTCCCGAGAAACGAGACGCCGAAACCGGGGACGTCGACGCTCGTGCTGCCGAGCACCACGCCCGTCGGGCCGAGCCAGCTCGCGCGAACGCGCGCCGGCGTTCCGCTCGTCTCCTGCACGTAAAAATTCGTGTAGACGTCCGCGTCCTTCTGCAGGCCGCTCAGGACGAGACGCTCGCCGGGCGTCGCGCTCCGGTCGGAGCGGAAGATCGGGATCGCGGTGCCGAAGCTCCCGAGCTCGTTGTCGGAGATGAAGATGTTCGCGGCGACGCCGATGTTCGCGATGTCGACGCTGCGGACCTGCAGGCTTCCGAGCTGCGAATCGGCTTCGAAGGCGCTCTTGACGAGATCGCCGAGCGGGGAGGCGAGGGAGCGCGAGACGCCGGGGAGCGTCACCTGTTTGCTCGCGCCGCCGATCGGCGTGAAGTAGAGGCTGACGCTTCGCACGTCGGCGACCCGGCTGAGGCTCGTGACCGCGAGATCGGAGATGTACTGCCCCGAGGCGCCGCGAACGCGGCCGATGCTCGGGGCGAAGAGCGCGATTTCGCCGGTGCCGAGAGGCGGGATCACGGCGTCGGTCGGGGGCGGCGTCTGCGTCGACACGATCGTGACGAGCGTGGTCGAGACACCGGTCGAGCCGTTCATGGCGATCGGCCAGGCGGTCTTTCCCTGCGGGCTCAGCAGGTATTGGAGGGAAAGATTGCCCGTCGCCGCCGTATCGGGCGGACGGAGAGAGAGGTCGATCTGGAACTCGACCGTCGCCGAGCCGAAGCCGGCGAACTGGAAGACGCCCGTCGGCGGGATGATCCACGGGACGTCCGAGGCGAACACCCCTCGGACCGTGCCGGGGCCGTCGTTCACGAACGTGACCGTCCCGGTCTGCGGCTCGCCGGGCGCGGCGCCGACGTCGACGCGGTTCGTTGCGGGGCGGGGACTCGGCGGTTCGGAGGGACGGTTCGCCGAGACGAGGCGGACGGGAATGGTCGTGCCGGGCGGGACGCCCGCGCCGGTGACGGTGACGAATCCTTCGAAGAACCCCTGCGGCTGCGCGCGGCCCGTGATCGTGAACGTCTGCTGCGCGCCGGGCTGGAGCGCGGCCGTCGTCGGAGAGAGGTCATACCCGGTGAATGCGCCGCCCTGCGCGAGCGTGACGGTGGTCGCCGCGTCGCCGACGTTCGCCAGCGTGAACTGCTCGACCGCGCCGGCCATATTCGTCTCCTGGGCGAGGCCGCGGGGGAGCGAGGCGACGATGACTTCCGGCTGGGCGGACGCGGTCACGGTGACGTCGACGCGCGCGCTCTCGTTGTCGCTGCAGTAGTAGGGGTCGAGGCCCTGCCACGTGACGGTGATGTGGGTGGTCCCCGCGGCGACGCCGCTCACGGTGAACGTCTGCGCGGTCGCAGTGAGCGGCCCGGGAGGGTTCACGGTCGCCACGCCCGAGTTCGCGCTCGTCGCGGTGAGGCTCGCCTGGCATCCGGTCACATTGAACGTCGCCTGCTGGCCCGCTTCGATCTGCAGGGTCGTCGGCGTCACGGTGTGCGCGAGGAGCGGCGCGGCCAGAAAAAGAAGGGCGAAGCTCTTCGCGAGCGTGTGCATGCGGACCTCCGAGTCATGGTGCCGCGCGGGATCAGAGCAGAGTGCGGATCACCCGCGCGACGATTTCGAGATCGATCTCGTGATCGAGGTACTCCCAGACGGCCAGGGCGTCGCGATAGCGATCGCGCCGCTCGGGGTCGCGAATCAGAGAGGCATTACCGAGAGCGTCCCAGCGCGCGCGCTCGGCGGCGTCGGCGGCGAGGCGCTCGTGCGCGTCGCGGATGCGCTTCGCCGTGTCGGGCGGCACGCGCGAGACGGGCGAGACCGCCCGCAGGAACATCTGCGACTGCGTCGCCGCGGCGCGCGATTCGAGCGCGCGGCGCTTCCTCTCGAGCGATTCCGTGTCGGGACGCGCGCGGCCGGCGCCGACGAGAAGCTCGAACACGCGCTCGGCCTCGTAGCGTCCAGCCGGATCGAACCGGATCCCGGAACGGTAGCGGTACTTCGCCGGATCGGCGACGCTCGGCAACAGGCGGCTCCAGATGACTTCCCCCGCCACCTCGAGCGGCACCCCCACCGGCCCAGGCGAAAGCGAGAACGCTCCTCGGCTCACCGCGAGCGGCGCGTCGTGCTCGATCTGCGCGCCGTCGCGGCCGAAGTTACAGATCGCCACCTCGTCCCGGCCGAACCGGCACGTCAGAGGGGGCTCCGGGATGTACCGCGCCGTCCGGCGCGAGTCGGGCACCTGCATGGGGATCCTTCTTTTTACCGCGGATCTCCCCGTTTGCCAACCATGGAAGACCGAGCCGCAGATTACGCAGAATGACGCAGATTACAACATGGGATTGCCCCGGTTCAGTGGACAGGTCGGTATTTGTGTCAGGCACTCTCCTGCATGGCGCGCTCGTAGCTGACGGGGGAATGGTAGCTGATCCCCGAGTGACGACGATGAGGGTTATACCAGCCCTCGATGAAGTCGAAGATCGCGGCTCTTGCTTCGGAATGATCGGGAAAGGACGTTCGGTCGAGCAGCTCGCATTCCAGCGTCGCGAAGAAGCTTTCACACATCGGGTTGTCGTAGCAGTCACCCACGGATCCCATCGAGGGGCGAATACCAGCCTCGCGACACCGCGAGCCGAAGGCAAGCGACGTGTACTGCGAGCCTTGGTCGGAATGATGAATGACGTCCCGCTTTGGTCGTCTTCGCTGCACAGCCATCTCAAGCGCATCGAGAACGAGCGTGGTCTCGAGATGGGATTGCATGGACCATCCGACGATCTTGCGGCTCCACACATCCATGACGACTGCGAGATAGAGAAAACCCGTCGACGTAGGTACGTAGGTCACGTCGGCGACCCAAAGCTGGTTGGGTCCTGAAGCCCGGAAGTCGCGATCGACCAAGTCCGGCGCCGGCCGCGCCGAGGGATCGCGGCGGGTTGTCGTGGTCCATCTGCGGCGGGTCACGCCCGCCAAGTTCGCCGCAACCATCAGCCGGGCGACACGCTTGCGGCCAACGGCGGTTCCCTCAGCCTGGAGCTCGGCGTGAATCCGCGGTGCTCCGTAGGTCCCGTGCGACCATCGATGAATCGCTTCCACCCTTTGCTGAAGCTTTTGGTTCTCCTTCGCTCGCGCAGACGGCGCCCGCGTCGTCCACGCGTAGTAACCGCTCCTCGAGACGCCAAGGACGCGGCACATCAGCGAGATGGAGTGCAAGGCCTGGTTCGCTCTCACGAATCGGAAGATCCGTTCGGTTTGCTCTGCGTCTCCTGAGCGAACCAGGCCGCGGCTTTTGACAGGATCTCGCGCTCTTCCTTCAGCCGCCGGTTCTCACGGCGAAGTCGTGCGAGCTCCTCTCGCTCGTTGCCCGTCAGCGGCTTGGTCTGACGCCGCTCGTCGCGATCCGCCTCGTGAACCCACGTACGGATCGACTGCGCCGAAGGTTCAAACTCCCGACTCAGCTGCTCCGGCGATCGGCCGCGCCGGACCAGCTCGACCAGCTGTCTTCGAAACTCGGGTGAATATCTCGGCATGTGGACTCCTCCCTGTATCGTCAGGTGTCCACGAAACCGGGTCAACTCCAACAAAACCAATCTGCGTAATCTGCGTAATCTGCGGCTCCCGTTCTCTTTCCTCCGCGATAAACTCGCGGCCATGATTCGCAGCATCCTCCTGGCTCTCGTCTTAGCCCTTCCCCTCACCGCGCAGGCTCCGCCCGAGCCCGCCACGCTCCTCCAGTCGGGGCCGATGGTCGGGTACGGCGAGATCACCGAGTCGATTATCTGGGTGCAGACGGTGGAGCCCACCGAGGCGCAGGTCCGCTATTGGGTGGAGGGGAAGCCGGAGACGGCGCGTCTTTCCGCGCCCGTCGTGACTTCGGAGGCGGGCGACCGGATCGCGACGTTCGTCCTTCCGCGGCTGGCCTTCGGAACGACATACGAGTATGAGGTCTATCTCGACGGCGGCCGCGTCGCGCTCGACTATCCGACGCGCTTCCGCACGCAGCCGATGTGGCGGTGGCGCGCCGACCCGCCGCGGTTCACCGTCGCCGTCGGCTCGTGTGCCTACGTCAACGATCCGCCGTTCGACCGCCCCGGCACACCGTACGGCAGCGACATGCGCATCTTCGAGACGATCGCCGCGGCGGCGCCGGACCTCATGCTCTGGATCGGCGACAACGTCTACTACCGCGAGGCGGACTGGGAGAGCGAGTCGGGGATGCGCTACCGTTACGCGCACACGCGCGCTCTCGAGGAACTGCAGCCGCTCCTCGCCGCGACGCATCACTACGCGACGTGGGACGACCACGACTACGGCCCGAACAACTCCGACCGGACCTATCCGATGAAGGAGGTCGCCCTCGAGATCTTCGACGACTATTGGACCCCGCGCACGCTCGGCACGCCCGAGACGCCCGGCGTCTTTCAGAAGATCACGTGGGCGGACGTCGACTTCTTCCTCCTCGACGACCGCTATCACCGCTCGCCGAACGACCTCCCTCCCGGATCGGAGAAGACGATGCTCGGCGACGAGCAGCTCGCATGGCTGATGGAGTCGCTCGCCTCGTCGGACGCGCCGTTCAAGATCGTGGTGAACGGGAACCAGGTCCTGAACCGCGCCGGCGGCGACGAAGCGCTCGCGAACTTCGTCGACTACGAACGGCTCCTTCGCTTCCTGGGCGACGCGCGCATCGAGGGCGTCGTGTTCGTGAGCGGCGACCGCCACCACGGCATTCTGATGCGCGACCAGCCGGAGGGGATGTATCCGCTCTACGACCTGACGACGAGCCCTCTCACCGCGGGGTTCGGCGCGCCGCGCGAGGGAGCCGACCATCCGCTCGTCGTTCCCGGGACGCTCGTCGTCGGCCACAACTACGCGACGCTCGCGTTCAGCGGGCCGCGGACGGATCGCGTCCTCACGATGCGTCTCCACGACGTCGACGGACGGACGCTGTGGGAGCGGACGATCCGGGCGAGCGAGTTGCGATTTCAGTAGCTGGTAGCTGGTAGCTCGTAGCTAGAATAGATTCGTGAGGTCGCTCGCGGGTCTTCTCATGCTCGCTCTCGTCGCGTGCGGAAACGCGTCGGACGAGCCGGTGCACGTCGTGCGCGTCACGGACGGCGACACGGTCGTCGTGCGCGGAGCCGGCGGCGAGGAGCGCGTCCGCCTTTTCGGCATCGACGCGCCCGAGATGAATTACGGCAAGGGGCGCCCCGACTGCGGCGCGCGCGAGGCGACGCGCGCCCTGCGCGAGCGCGTGGACGGCGCGAGCGTCCGCCTCGAGCGCCACGGCCGCGACGACTACGGCCGCACGCTCGCGCTCGTGTACGACGACGGGAACGTCAATCTCTGGCTGTTGCGCGAGGGACACGCGGAAGTCTTCCGCAGGGCGCGCCATCGCGACGCGAACCGGTTCCGCGACGCCGAGCGCGAGGCCCGCGACGCGCGGCGGGGAATGTGGTCCTGCCGCTGACCGACGGGGAACGGTCCACAGATTACACAGATTGGTTTTGCTGGTTTTAATCTGTGTAAATCTGTGTAATCTGTGGACCCGTTCCCCCCTGACGGCTACGCGACGACCGCGGTGTCGACCGGGATCTCCGCCGAGACCGCCGCCGCGTGAATCACCGCCGCGACGCGCACGGCATCGTGCACCTGGTCTTCCGTGAGCCCGCCCTCGCGGACCACCGCCTCGTGCGAGCGGACGCATGCCTCGCAGCCGTTGATCGCGCTGACCGCGAGACAGAAGAGCTCGAAGTCCGCCTTGTTCGTCGCCGGTTTCGCGATCCTCTGCATCCGGAGCCGCGCCGGCTTCTGCGCGTACGTCTCCTTCCCGATCATGTGGCGGAAACGGTAGTAGACGTTGTTCATCGCCATCAGCGACGCGGCCGCCATCGCATCATCGATCGCCTCCGCGCCCACCTCGGCGCGCGCCGCCTCCACGATCGCCTCGCGCAGCTCCGCGTTGCGGGAGGCGATCGCCGAAGCGACCGCCGTCCCCCAGAGCTGCGCCGGCGTCAGGCTCGAAGACCCGAGCACCGCCTGCAGGTTCAGCTTCGTGTCCTTCGCCGGCTCGGCGAGCGAGCCGCGGATCTGTTCGAGCGTTCGCATCGTCCCGCTCCTCACGCCGCCCCGAGCGTCTTCTCGCCCCGGGTCCAGTTGCAGGGGCAGAGCTCGTCCGTCTGCAGCGCGTCGAGCGTCCGGAGCACCTCGTCGACGTTCCGGCCGACCGACAGATCGTGCACGCTCACGTGGCGGATGATCCCCTCGGGGTCGACGAGGAACGTCGCGCGGAGGCAGACGCCCTCCTCCTTGTGCAGGATCCCGAGCGCCTCGCTCAGCTCGCCCTTCGTGTCGGCGAGCATCGGGAAGGGGAGGTCCTTCAGATCGGAATGATGCGTCCGCCACGCGTGATGGACGTACTCCTGGTCGGTGGAGCCGCCGAGGATCTGGGCATCGCGGTCGGCGAAATCGGCGCTTCGCTTGCCGAACTCCGCGATCTCCGTCGGGCAGATGAACGTGAAGTCCTTCGGCCAGAAAAAGAGGACCTGCCACTTGCCGGCGTAGGTCTCGTTCGTGATCTCGGTGAACTCCTTCCCCTTCTCGAGGCTGACGGCGGCTTTGAGGTGGAACTGCGGAAGCTTGTCTCCAACGGTGAGCATGCGGTCTGTTCTCCTTCTTGTTTTGATATTTGTCTATTGCTGGACAAAGTCTAGAAAGCAGGCAAAAAATCAGGTCCTGCGGAGCTTCCCCCGCATCACGACCTGGTAATCGTCGACGTCGTACTCGCGCAGACGCTCGAGGTTGCACACCTGGACGCGGTCCCACGCGACATCGTGGATGCGGCCGCTCTTCTCCTCGATGAAGTGATGATGCGGCTCCAGCTTCGCGTCGTACACCACCTTCCCCTCGGCGAGGTGCAGCTCGCGGAGCAGTCCCTTTTCGACGAAGAGGTGGAGCGTGTTGTAGACGGTCGCGCGGGAGATCATCGGAAAGCTCGTCTTCACTTCCGCCCAGACCTGGTCGGCCGACGGATGGTCGTCGGTGTGGAGCACGTACTCGGCGACCGCGACCCGCTGGGCCGACGGCTGGACGCCGTGCTCTTCGAGAATCGTGCGCTCGTCCCTCATTTAGACAAAGTCTAACACCGTTCGGGCGCGCGAATTCCCGAGCAAGGGCGGAGGGCCCTTTTCAGGGCCGTGCTTCAGGACGGGGGAGGGCGCGGGCCTGGCGCGAGCGATCGACGTCGCTGATGAGGCGCTCGATACGCGCCTCCTCGTCGCTCGGGATCTGGACCTCGCCGCGTTCCCATCGTTCGAGAAGCGAGGCGGGGACGCGGAGCTGCCCCGCGAGCTCAGGGATGCTCCAGTGAAGCCGAATACGCGTGGAGCGAAGCTCTTTCGGGGTCATGGCGTCCTCCTTTCAAAGACTGCGACGGCTGAGACCGTGGACGTTGTCAATTTTACGGCAGCGCATCGCGGCCTGAAAGAGGAATTCCGGCTCCGAAAGCGGTTACATGACCGCACCCGGGAAAAATTTGGTTAACGCCGCGCTCCGGCGAGCTGGCGCTCGTACGTTCCGCTGACGCTGACGTGCTCGAGCACGATCCCGTCGATCGCCCGCTCGAAGGCGTCGCGCTTCGCTCCCGGGGGGAGATCGAGCGGCGCCTTCAGCGCGTAGAGGTGGAACTCGTACCGATGCCGCCCCTTCGGCGGGCACGGACCGCCCCATCCCGTTTCGCCGAAGCCGTTCGTTCCCTCCACGGCTCCGTCCGGAAGCACTCCGCCGGCGCGCCCGGCCTTCTCTTCGATCGCCGTCGTGTCCGGCGGGATGTTCCAGACGAGCCAGTGGAGAAACGTCCCGCCCGGCGCATCCGGGTCGTCGACGAGCAGAGCCAGGCTCTTCGTCCCGCCCGGAATGCTCTCGAACTCGAAAGGCGGTGAAACGTTCTCGCCATCACAGGTGTATCGAGGCGGAATCGCCTCGCGGTCGGTAAATGCACGAGATCGGATCTTCATATGGCCTCCTGTCAACAAGTAGCTAGTAGCTGGTAGCTAGTAGCTAGTAGCTAGTAGCCAGTAGAGCCTCCTAGCTACTAGCTACCAGCTACGAGAACGATGCGAATCGCGTTCCCTCGCGATACGATCGAGCGATGAGCGGACTCGTCACCGACCTGTACGAGCTCACGATGGCCTACGCGTACTGGAAGCGCGGGATGGCCGGGGCGGAGGCATCGTTCAGTCTGACGTTCCGCGAGAATCCCTTCGGCGGCGGCTTCACGGTCGCGTGCGGCCTCGCGCCCGCGGTCGAGTTTCTCGAATCGCTCCGGTTCGACGACGGCGCGCTCGCCTACCTCGAGACGCTCCGCGGCAACGACGGCCGCGCTCTCTTTTCCTCCGACTTCCTCCACCACCTCGGCGACATCCGCTTCTCGTGCGACGTCGACGCGATTCCCGAGGGAACCGTCGTGTTTCCGCAGGAGCCGCTGGTGCGCGTGTCGGGGCCGCTGCTCGAGGCGCAGATCGTCGAGAGCGCTCTGCTCAACATCATCAATTTCCAGTCGCTGATCGCGACGAAGGCGGCGCGCGTCGTTCACGCCGCGCGCGGCGACAAGGTGATGGAGTTCGGCCTGCGGCGCGCGCACGGCTTCGACGGCGCGCTCAGCGCGTCCCGCGCGGCGTACGCCGGCGGATGCGCGGCGACCTCGCACGTCCTCGCGGGGCACGTGTACGGCATCCCGGTCGCCGGGACGCTCGCGCACAGCTTCATCATGGCCTTCGACAGCGAAGACGAGGCGTTCGAGGCGTTCGCGGGCGCGATGCCGAACAACGCGATCCTCCTCGTCGACACGTACGACTCGCTCGAGGGCGTCCGGAAGGCGGTCGCGATCGGACGGAAGCTGCGCGAGCAGGGGGCGCAGCTCGCCGGGATCCGCCTCGACTCGGGCGACCTCGCCTACCTCAGCATCGAGGCCCGCAGGATCCTCGACGAGGACGGCTTCGCCGGCGCTTCGATCGCGGCGAGCAACGATCTCGACGAACACCTCATCGAGTCGCTCAAAGAGCAGGGGGCGAAGATCGATCTCTGGGGCGTCGGCACGCGTCTCGTCACCGCGTGGGACCAGCCTGCGCTCGGCGGCGTCTACAAGCTCAACGCGATCCGCCGCGACGGCGGCGCGTGGGAGCCGCGCATCAAGATCTCCGAGCAGGTCGCGAAGACCTCGAATCCCGGCCTCCTCCGGGCGCGCCGCTACGCACGCGACGGCGAGTACGCCGGCGACGTCATCTACGACGAGCTCCATCCGCCCGACGGCGACGTCACGATCGTCGATCCGGTGGACCCGACCCGCCGCAAGGTCCTTCCGGCATCCGCCTCGCACGAAGAGCTCCTCGTGCCCGTCATGCGGAAAGGGAAGCGCGTGGGCGAGCTGCCCGCCCTCCCCGCGATCCGGACCCGCCTCGAGCGCGACATGGAACGCTTCCACGGCGGGATCAAGCGCTTTCTCAATCCGCACCGCTATCCGGCCGGACTCGAGAAGGGACTGTACGATCGCAAAATGGAGTTGATTCTTTCGATGCGCCCCCCTGCGGCGCTGTGAGGAAGGTCATGAAACCCGCTCTCGTCCTCGTCGACGTTCAGAACGACTTCATTCCGGGCGGCGCCCTGCCGACGCGCGACGGCGCCGCGGTCGTCCCCGTGATCAATCGCGTGCAGCCGCTCTTCGATCTCGTCATCGCGACCCAGGACTGGCATCCGCCCGACCACGGCAGCTTCGCCTCGAATCACCCCGGGAAGAAGCCGGGAGACCTCGTCGACCTCGGCGGCCTCGAGCAGATCCTCTGGCCGGACCACTGCGTTCAAGGATCCTGGGGGGCGGAGTTCCATCCGGACCTCGACACCTCTCGCATCGAGACGGTCATACGGAAGGGGACCGATCCGCGGATCGACAGCTACAGCACGTTCTTCGACAACGCGCGGCGGAAGGAGACGGGGCTCGAGCAGTACGTCCGCGACCGCGGCGTGACCGACGTCTGGCTCGCCGGTCTCGCCACGGACTACTGCGTTCTCTGGTCGGCGCGCGACGCCGTGAGTCTCGGGTTCCGCACTCACGTCATCCGCGACGCCTGCCGCGGCGTCGAGCTCCAGCCCGGCGACATCGATCGGGCCTTCGCCGAGATGGAGTCGCTCGGCATCGAGGTCGTGGACAGCGCGGAGATTGCCGTCGTCAGCTAGAGGGGAACGGGAGCCGCAGATTTCGCAGATTAACGC
>JBOGJQ010000286.1:0-46845 GCA_050745405.1 Thermoanaerobaculia bacterium
CCCGCCCGACCCTGATCCCTCGCTCCGCTCGGGATGACGACGCTCAGGACGCCCAGGACTCGACGGGGCCGGCACCGGGCGCCGGACGCCAGAGGTGGGGGCGCGGCTCGAAAATGCCGCTGCTGGCGAGATCCTCGCTCGTGCGGTTCCGGGACAGAAGATATCCCTGCATCAGGCTCATGCCGACTCCGAGCAGGACCGCCAGCTCCTCGGCTCGCTCGATCCCCTCGGCGATGATGCGCGCTCCCGTCCGGCGCGTGAGCTGCTGGATCGACTCGAGCACGGCGTGCCGGTACGGGTCACCGTCGCAGCCGCTCACGATGTAGCGGTCGATCTTGAGGAACTGCGGGTGGCAGTCGATCATCATGCCGTAATTCGAAAAGCCCGTGCCGACGTCGTCGAGCGCCACGGCCATGCCGGCGGCGCGGATCGCCTCGAGCGTCCGGCGGAACGTCGACCCGTCCCAGTAGGGGGAGTGCTCGACGATTTCGACGACCACGCGCTCGGGGGCGATGCCGCAGGCCTCGGCCGCATCCGCGACGAACTCGGCGAAGGCGGCGTCGCGGCCGAGGGTCGACGCATGAACGTTTACGTTGATGCGCACCGACTCGGGGATCGAGCGCGCCGCGACCAGACCCGCCATGACGCACGCGCGATCCACCGTCGCTTCTTCCTTTTTCCGGCGGACGTAGTCGAAGAGAATGTCGGCGCGCTCCAGGTTCGTTCCCGCCGGCCCGCGGGCGAGACACTCGACGGCGAAGACCCGCTGCCGCCCGTCGCTCATGTCGAAGATCGGCTGCAGCGTCATGCGCAGCCCGCCGGGCGCGAGGATCGTGTCGAGAAGCGTCTCGCTCATGCCGCTCCCCGGACGTCCTCGACCACGGCGGCGAGCTCGGCAAGCGGTTTCGGCTTCTGCAGGAACGAATCGACGCCGTAACGGATCGCTGCGGCCTCGAGCTCGGGGGATCCGTACGCGGTGAGAAGAATGACGCGCGTCGCCGGATGGCGCTCGCGCACGAAGCGGATGATCTCGAGCCCTTCCGAACCGTGCACGCCCGTGAGACGAAGGTCGGCGATCACGATGTCGTAGTGGACGTTCGCCATCATCGCTTCCGCCTCTTCCAACTCCTGGGCGCAGTCGACGCTGAATCCCTGGCGCGCGAAGTAGTTCTGGATCGCGAACCGGATCGTCGGCTCGTCATCGATCACGAGCATTCTCGGGGCGGTTTCGGCGGGAACAGTCACCATGGCTGCCGCGGTCTAACCGCAAGCGAGGTGCCGCCGCGGCGGCTTCGTCTAAGTAAAGTAAATAGAATGGGTTGACGAGGAATGGGCGCCCGGGCGCACCCGACGCAATCTGATATCGGGATGGAATCCGTCTAGCTTCTGGACGTCCGGATCCCGAATCGCTTCAGCTTCTGGTAGAGCGAGCTGCGGGGAATGCCGAGGCGGCGGGCGGCCTGCTCGACCTTCCCGTGCTCTTCGCCGAGCACCTTTTCGATGTGGAGCTTTTCGATCTCCTCCAGGGTGAGGTTCGTGTCGATACCGGCCGAGCCGGGAGGCGCCGTGAACTCGAAGCGGAGGAGATGGCTCTCGATCACGGGCCCGTCCGCGAGGAGGACCGCGCGCTCGATCACGGTGCGGAGCTCGCGGATGTTGCCCGGCCAGGAGTAGCCCTGAAGCGCGCGGAGAGCGTCGGCCGAAAACCGGATATCGGTCTTGCCGCGACCGCGCGCGAGTTGGAGGAGGAAGAACTCGGCGATGACGCGAATGTCCTCGGGCCGCTCGCGGAGAGAAGGGATCGTGAGCGGGATCGTATTGATGCGGAAGTAGAGGTCGCTGCGGAACCGCCCCTCGCTGATGGCGAGGGCGAGATCGACGTGGGTGGCGGCGATGAGCCGGACGTCGACGACCTTGTCCTTCACGTCGCCGACGCGACGGAAGCGCTTCTCCTCGAGGACTTTGAGGAGCTTCGGCTGGATCTGGGCATCGACGTCGCCGATCTCGTCGAGAAAAATCGTTCCCTTGTGCGCGACCTCGAGCAGGCCGCGCTTCATCTGGATGGCGCCGGTGAATGCCCCCTTCTCGTGCCCGAAGAGCTCTGTCTCGAGGAACTCGCGCGTCAGCCCCGCGCAGTTCAGGTCGACGAAGGCCTCGCCGGCGCGCGGGCTGTTCTGGTGGAGCCACTTCGCGAGAACGCCCTTGCCGGTTCCAGTCTCGCCGTGAAGCAGGATCGGGCTGTCGCTATTGATGATTTTCCGGACCTGCTGCTCGAAGTCGCGGATCGTGGCGCTCGTCCCGATGAACGGGTCGATCGCTTCGCGCGCCTCGCGCGACTCGCCGACGATGCGGCTTTTCCGGTTCCGCTCGTTCTCGAGGATCCGCTCGATCATCACCATCAGCGCCGGCAGCTCGACGGGCTTGGTGAGGAACTGATCGGCTCCTTCCTTGATCGCGCGCACGGCGAGATCGATCGTGCCGTGGCCCGTCAGCACGAGAACGGGGACCGTCGAGTCCATCGTCTTGAAGCGGGGGAGAAGCTCGAGCGCGTTTCCGTCCGGGAGCATGTAGTCGACGATCACGAGATCCGGACGGTGGAGCGCGAACGCGCCCTGCGCGCGCTCGCACGTGTCGACCGCCTCGACCTCGAAGTCGTGGGACTGAAGGAAGCGCTGGATGCCGAAGCGGATAGCCGGTTCGTCGTCGACGAGGAGGATACGGGTCTTCGGCACGTCGTGACTGTAGCCTGAGAGCGGGGTGCAGGGAAGAGGCCGCCTGAGCCTCAGGCGCTAGCCGCCGTTCGGACCGGATTCGGAAATCGGGAGGAAAACAGTCATCCGGGCGCCTCCCTCGGGGCGGTTCGCCGCCTCGATCGTGCCGCCGTGCTCATCGACGATCCGGTGGACGATGGAGAGGCCGAGCCCCGTTCCCCCGCGGCGGCGCGTGAAGAACGGCTCGAAAATCCGGTCGAGGTCGCCCGGCGGGAACCCCTTTCCCTGATCGAGGACGGAGGCGGCGATAGCGGGGCGGCCGTCGTCTTCAGCGACTTCCGCCACGATGGTGACCGCGCCGCCCGCCGGAGAGAACTGAACCGCGTTCTCGATCAGGTTCTGGAACACCTGGGCGAGACGGCTGCGGTCGATCGGAACGAGGGGGAGGTCGGGAGGGACCTGGTTCGCGATCCGGACCTGCGCGCGCTCGGCCGAGCGGTCGCACGCGCGCACGGCCTCCGCGACCACGTCGGCGAGCCGGCCATCGTGGAGCTCCATCCGGGCGGGGCGGCCGTAGTCGAGGAGCTCCTGCATGAGCTCACTGAGCCGGCCGATCTCGCCGCGGAGTACTTCGAAGAACTGGCGCGAATCTTCGTCGACCGCGAAGCTCGCCTCGAACGCGTCGAGTGTCGCGGAAATGCCGAAGATCGGATTGCGGACTTCGTGGGCGACGCCGACGATGAGCTGGCCGACCGCGGACATGACCTGATTCTTCCGCGCCGTTTCCTGAAGCTCGAGCATGCGCGTGATGTCGCGGCCGATGAGGATCGAGACGTCGCCTTCGACGTCAGTGCGGCCGATCGATCCGAGTCCGGCGCGGGCGACGTGCCAGGTCTTCTGCGTGAACGCGTCGTACGCGTCACCGGACGGGGATTCGGTGGGAGAGGTGCTGAGCTGGAGGAACGCGTTCCACGGCTCGCGATCGGCGAACTCGGCGAGGTTCCGTCCGACGAGCTCGCGGAACGGAATGTCGGCGGCGATCAGGTCGCGCGCGGCGCGGTTGAGCCGGACGAGCCGCCCCTCCGCATCGGCGATCACGATGGGCGACTCGATCGCGTCGAACGTGAGCTGCCATTCCCGCGCGCGATTCCGGATGAGCTCCTCGAGGTGCGCGCGTGCCTCCTCGTTGCGCTTCCATTCCGAGAAGTCGCGGCCCGCGCCGGCGAGGCCGATCACCTTTCCCGTCGCGTCCTCGAGGGGGACGGCCGTCCATTGGTACGGGATCGTGCGCCCGTCGCGTGCGAGAAGGCGCGTCTCGAACTCCGCGTATCCGGTCGCGAACGCATCCATGATCGCCTTGGCGAAGGTCCGCTTCTCCGTTTCGGGAAAGAGCTCGAAACCGGGACGGTCGCGCAGCTCCTCGGCCGACCACCCCGTGGCCGTCTCGAGCTTGCGGTTCCAGCGGACCAGCCGCGCCTCGACGTCGAGGGTGTAGAGAATATCGGGGATCGTCTGGATCGTGTTCTCGAGCTCGGCCAGGGTGCGGGCGAGCTCGGTCTCGCGCTCCTTCTCCTTCGCCGCTTCGCGGAAATAGAGGATCCATCCGCCGCCGCCGCCGTCGGCGGTGAAGCGCGTGCCGTCGATCGAGGCGAGCACCGGCGCGCCGTCGCGGCCGGCGAGGAGAGCTTCCGCCCCCTCGAACGAGAGGCGGCCCGCGCCGAGCGCCTCGACGGAGGCCGCGGGGGAGTCCTCGTGAAACAGGGTCGAGCCGCGCCGCGTCGCGACGAGGTCGTTCGTCGAGCGGAAACCGAGCATCAGCGCGAGCGCCGGATTCGCGAAAGCGATCGCGTCGTCGTCGCCGAGGTGACAGATCCCGAACGGCGCGCGAAGCAGCGTCTCGCGGGCGGCAGCATCGACGGTCGAATGAGCTGCGGGCGACGGGCGGCCGGTGTTCAAGATTGGATTGACTATAACCGATCGCGAGTAGCCGTCAGCTCGTCAATGCGCCGCGGCGGAGGGCGTGAGATCGAAGATGCGGATCGGGAGGGAGTCGGTCCACGTCCTCCGGAGCAGCGGGAGCGCGACGTTGTAGACGGGAACGTTCCCCTTCGTGCGTCCTTCGAGAGCGCCGTGATGGGCGTGGCCGTGGAAAACGACGGTGGCGCGGTAGCGGTCGACGGGCTCTTCGAGACGCGACGATCCGAGGAACGGCGCGATCTCGAGCGGCTCGCCCTGGATCGTCGCCTGAATCGGGGAGTAATGAAGGAGGACGACGCGGTGCTCGGTCCGGAGGCGGGAGAGGGCGGATTCGAGCTTCAGCCCTTCCTGAATCGTCTCCTGCACGAGGTGCTTGATGCTCGCCTCGCCCCACGGCGTGAGCTCGCGCCGGCCGAAGCCGCCGACGAATCCCTTCACGCCCGCGAATCCGACACCGTCGATCTCGGCGGCTTCGCCGTCGAGGACCTTGATGCCCGCGGCCTCGAGAATTCGCCGCCCCTCGTCCTGCTGCCCCGATTCGAAATCGTGGTTGCCGAGAACGGCGAGGATCTTCATCCGCAACGCGGGCTCGAGCTCGGTGACGAGAAGCGAGAACTCCTCCGGTGTCCCGTAGTTCGTCAGGTCGCCGAGAAGAAGCAGCACATCCGCCTTTCTCGCCGCCTCGGCGAACAGCGGGTGCAGCTCCCCTTCGGATCCCTTCCCGCAGTGCACGTCTCCGACGGCAGCCACGCGCATCACGCCGTCCTGCGCCACGTCATTTCTCCTTCTCGATCGCCCGCGTCCAGTGCTCGATGTCTTCGGTCGTCATCAGTCCCCACGGCGCGAGGCGGCCGTCCGCGAACTCCCCCGCCGCGAGATCGGCGAGATACTGCGCCCGCGACAGCACCGTGCCGCGGCAGACCTCGTGCGGCACGGGCGCGTCGTTCACCTCCGCCGCCAGCCGCTCGCATAGGGTACGCATCAGCCATGCCGGAACGACGTCGCGGCGGCTCGGGTAGATGTACCCCACGAGGATCAGGTGCGCGAACAGGACGCGCCAGTGCGGCCCGAACCGCTGCAGGAGCCGCCGCCAGTCGAGCTCGGGTCCGCGCGACTCGATTAGGTGCGCGATGTCCGCGCCGTCGTACCGCTCCCTCTCCATGATGAACGCCTTCGACCAGATCGACTCCTCGGGCGGGCAGAGAAGAACCGGACGATCGAAGACGATGCCGGTGCGCGCGTACTCGAACCAGACGTCGTCGACCGGAGCGACGCCGTTGCCCGAGCTGTGGATGATGTCGATGAAGTGCTCCCCGTCGAAGGCCTTCGCGAGCCAGTGGGGATAGGTGAACTCGGCGCGATACCCGTGCGCGTCGAGCATGGCGAGCGCGCGCTCGATGTCCTCGCGCTGCATGAAGATGTCGAAGTCCTTCGTCGGCCGCCTGAGGCCGGTGTAGAGCTCGATCGCATACGCGCCGCCCACGAGGAACTCGAGCTCCGCCTCGCGCAGAATGTCGATGCACCTTTCATAGAAGGCGCGTTTATCGTCGGGGATCGTGTCGCCGCACTCGAGGGTCTGCATGGCCGTTTTTCTCCACTCTGCCGGACCCGTCCGGGAAGGGTGGGGAGAGTTATTTAGTGCATTCCTCATGCCGGAAACAATGGTCGTAACTTGCTCGTGCCAAAGAGCTTGATGCGTCTCGAGCGTCTCGAGCGTCTAGGGCGTCTTGAGCGTCTTGAGCGTCTTGGGCGTCTTGGGGGTATGGGGCGTCCGGACGGCGCTCCCCCGGTCCTCGTCATCCTGACGAGCGAAGCGAGGAAGGATCTCCTCAGCTGCGACTCCGACTCGCGAGACATTGCCGGATTGAGACGCGGCTGAGGAGATCCTTCGCTCACACCCACCCATCCGACCTCGCTCAGGATGACGACGTTCCAGACGCCTCAGACGCTCCAGACGCCCAGGACGCCCAAGACGCCCAAGACGCCAGGACGCCCAAGACGCCCAAGACGCTCAAGACGCCCAAGACGCTCAAGACGCCCAAGACGCTACGGCATCACCGGCGGAATCCACGGAAGCGTCTGCGCGAAGAGCCAGCAGAGAAAGAGAACCAGCGGGAGCTGACAGAGGAGCTGGAGGATCGAGTAGCCTGCGAGGTCGCGGGCGCGAACGTTCAGGATGCCCATGAGCGGGAGCATCCAGAAGGGATTCATCAGGTTCGCGAGCCCCTCGGCCGCGTTGTAGGTCTGGATCGTCCACCCGAGGTGCTGCTGCCATGTATTCGCGGCGGCCATGACGTAGGGCGCTTCGACGACCCACTTCCCGCCGCCGGACGGAATGAAGAGATCGAGCAGCATCGAGTACGTCGCGACCACGAGGTTGAACGTCGCGGGCGAGGTGACGGCGACGAAGACGTCCGCGAGCGACTCCTGGATCGACGTCTTCGAGATGAGGCCGAAGACGCCGCCGTAGAACGGGAACTGGATGAGCACTCCGGCGACGGCCGGAACGGAGCGGGCGACGGCGCGCAGGAACGACCGCGGGCGCCAGTGGAGCAGGAGACCGGTCGCGAGAAACGCGAGGTTGAACGTGTTCAGGTCGAGCGCCGCGACCGGACCTCGGTCGCGGATCCGGAGGAAGAGGAATGCGAACATGAGGGCGGCGACGAGAATCGAGAGGATCGGCGCGTTCTCGATGCGGTCCGCGGGCGAGCGGCCGGGAGTCTCGTCGACGACCAGGGGCTCGTAGACGACGCCGATCGACGCGAACGTGCGCGGCTCGCGCCTCGCCGGATAGGAAACCCACGCGACGGCGACGCCGACCGCGATGAGGATCGCGGCGAGGGCGACGTTCTGCCAGAGAAAGATCGTCTGCGAGAGCGGGACGACGCCGGTGACCTTCAGCAAGTCCGGAGGGATCGCGGTGGGCGTGGCCTGAAGGAGGGCGGCCGAGGAGGAAAAGCCGAGAGCCCACACGGCGCCGAGGCCGAGGTACGCGGCGCCGCCGATGGCGCGATAGTCGACGTCGAGGCGGCGGACGACGGCGCGGACGAGAAGCCCCGTGAAGATGAGCGAGAAGCCCCACGACAGGAGCGAGGTCGTCATCGCGAACAGGGCGACCCACGCGACGGCGCCGCGTGGGGTGGCGGGAACGGCGGCGAGGCGCTCGATGACGCGGCTCACGGGACGGGAGCTCGCGACGACGAACCCGCCGATGATGATGAGCGCCATCTGCATCGTGAAGGGAACGAGAACCCAGAACCCTTCTCCGAATGCCTCGACGAGCGTGGCCGGCCTTTCGCCCAGACCCAGGCCGAGCGCGAACACGAGAATGACGGCAGCGAGCGCGAAGACGAAGGCGTCCGGAAACCATCGCTCGCAGACGTCGGCGATCCGCGCGCCGGCGCGGGCGAGAAACACGTCGCGATCCGCTCTCACTCCCTCAGAGTCTGCGGACCTGCGCGCGCGAGATCAAGTCCGTCAGCGCTGGTGTTCGCGTTCGCGGTAGATCTCGAGCTCGCGATCGCCGCGGTCCGGACGCGGAAGCGCGCGCGCGGTTTCGGTTCCGGCAGCGGATTCCGTCTGCCCTGCCGGCTGCGCCTGACGCCCGTCGCCGCCCGTGGCGCGCTTCTGCCCGCGCCGTTCGCCGCCGCGGCGTCCGATCGTCGCCATGTGCTCGCGATTCCTCGAGACGACCTCGCCGCCTTTGCGTCCCGCGGCACGCGCCTCGTCGGGAGTGAACTCGTGGGCCGTTCCCTTCGCGTGGGCTGCCCGCCCTCCCTTTCGCGCGATCTCTTTCTGTTTGTCGGGGTCCATGGATGCGAATCCACGGGAACTGGTCTGCGCCATAAAGCCTCCTTGGTCTCTCGTGCTCTGTGGCCCCCAGCCAACCTCGGATATGCACCCAGTCGCGGGCGAAAGCTGCCGGCGAGGTTCACCGTGAAGCGCATTCGTGAGGCGAGCAACACATGTGCCACGAACGCGCGGTTTCGGCGACGCTCCGCATGCTTCTTGCTCCCACCGGGCGCGCGACCCGCGCGCGAAAGAACTTTCGTCATGAGCGAATCGATCTGGATTGCCACTTCCGCCGAGCAAAAGTTTCCGTCCCTTTCCGGGGACATGGAGACGGACGTCGCCATCGTCGGCGGCGGCATCTCCGGCGTCGTCGCCGCCTACCTTCTCGCGCGCGACGGACGCCGGGTCGTTCTCGTCGAGGCGCGAGGGATCGGAGCGGGAGAGACGGGACACACGACGGCGCACCTCACGGAGCAGATCGACGCGCGGTACGCGGCCATCGCGCGCGAAGAGGGACGCGACGCCGCTCTTCTCGTCGCGCGCGCCTCCCGCCGCGCGATCGACGCGATCGCCTCGATCGCGACGCGCGAGCGCATCGACTGCTCGTTCGAGGTCGTTCCCGGATTCCTCTACACCGAGAACGAGGAGGAAGCGGACGATCTCCGGCGCGAGGCCGACGCCGCGCGAGCCGCGGGCGTGGCCGCGACGTTCACGACGGAGGTCCCGCTGCCGTTCCGCGCCGCCGGCGCGGTGCGTCTGGACCGGCAGGCGCAGTTCCACCCGTTGCGGTTCCTCCGCGCCCTCGCCACGGCCACCGCGCGCGAGGGCGCGACTCTTCTCGAGCAGACGCGCGCGATCGAGGTCGAGGACGGCGAGCCCGCGATCGTCCGCACCGCGCGAGGGACCATCCGCGCGCGCGACGTTCTCGTGTGCGCGAACGTCCCCGTCAATCAGCGCGGCGTCCTGCAGACGAAGCTTCCCGCTGCGCGCAGCTACGCCGTCGCCGGACGCCCGACGATCGCGATCGAGAAGGCGCTCTTCTGGGACACCGAAGATCCCTATCACTACGTCCGGACCTGGACCAGCGGCACCGACACGTGGGTGATCGCCGGCGGCGAGGATCACCGGACCGGCATCGAGGTCGACACGCGCGAGAAAGTCGCCGCGATCTCCCGATGGGTCGAGTCGAAATTCGGCGTGCGGCGGATCGAACACCACTGGTCCGGCCAGATCATCGAGCCGCCCGACGGACTGCCCTACATCGGCCGCGTTCCGCTCACCGGACACGTCTGGGTCGCGACCGGCTACTCCGGCCAGGGGATGACGTTCGGCACGTTCTCCGCGCTGATGCTCGCGGACCTCCTCGCCGGCCGCGATTCGGAATGGCGGGAGCTCTTCGCTCCGGCGCGGATCCCTTCCCTCGAGTCGGTCCCCGAGTACGTGCGCGAGAACGTCGAGTACCCGAAGCGCCTCGCGCTCGACCGCCTCACCCGCGCCGGCGTCGAACGGGGAGGGCTCGAGGCGATCGCGAAAGGGGAGGGGAAGATCGTCGAGATCGAGGGGGAGAAGCTCGCCGCGTCGCGGACGGCTTCCGGCGAGCTCCGGCTCCTGACGGCCGTCTGCCCGCACCTCGGGTGCGACGTGCGCTGGAACGCGGCCGAGCAGTCGTGGGACTGCCCCTGCCACGGCTCGCGCTTCGACGCGGACGGGTCGCTCCTCAACGGGCCGGCGTCGGCGCCTCTGCGAAAGATCGATCTAGTAGGGGAGTAAAAGGTGGCGGAGAGAGGGGGATTCGAACCCCCGGTACCGGTTTAAGCCGATACGGCGGTTTAGCAAACCGCTGGATTAAGCCACTCTCCCATCTCTCCGGCTCGTCACGAAAAGCGATGCGGCGGCGCGTTTGTTCCCGCCGCGCATTCTACGGTGCCCTGGCGGAGGAGGTGGGATTCGAACCCACGGTACCGGTCGCCCGGTACGGCGGTTTTCAAGACCGCTGCCTTAAACCACTCGGCCACTCCTCCGGTTTTTCGGACGACAACGAGTCCAACAGGGTCGCCGGGGGCACCATTTCCCCCGGCCGGGCCGCATCAGGGCGTGAGGTTCACCTCGATGACGACCTTCAGACGAAGGCGGGAGTGTTCCCTGATCTCGTCGAGCGAGAGGGTCAGAGGAACCGTGATTTCGCGAACGAGGCCGTCGGTGGCGCGGCGCTCCACGGCCGGCGGCGGGAGGAGATTCTCGAGGTCGATCTCGAGCGAGGGGAGCGCAACCCGGCGCTCGGGTTCCGCGGCCGCGGCCTCGCCACCCGCCGCCGGAGGCGCCGCAACGAGCTCGGTCGGGACGGTCGGCAGCGTCTCGCCGGAGTCGTCCTCGACGACGTAAGAAGGTGCGGGCTCCGGAGCGGCTTCGGGAAACACGCTCTCCTCCTGCTCGGCGGCGAGGACGTTGTCCTCGGTCCAGATCGTCTCCTCGGGCCCGGCCGCGGCGGCGTGCTTCGGCGGGTTGAGCGGCCGGATCTCGCGCTCGAGCGTCTCGGCTCCCTGCAGCCCGTATTTGCGAACGAGGTGTTCGAGCACGCCCTGCGTGATTCCCTTGAGCGTTCCCTCGACGCCGATGCCGGTCGTTGCGACGGACTCGAAGGAGGGCGCCCCGAGCTTGTTGAGCGCCGCGTCGATCTCGGCGACGGGGAGGACGTTCGGCAGGTCGCGCTTGTTGTACTGGATGACGATCGGGATCTCGCGCAACCGGATCCCCTGCCGTTTGAGGTTGTCGTCGAGGTTCTGCCAGCTCTCGAGATTCGCGTCGAGAGCCGAGGCCTGGCTGTCGGCCACGAAGACGACGCCGTCCGCGCCCTTGAGCACGAGTTGTCGCGTCGAGTTGTAGTAGACCTGCCCCGGCACGGTGTAGAGCTGCAGCTTCGTGCGCATGCCCCGGATTCTGCCGAGGTCGAGAGGGAGGAAATCGAAGAAGAGCGTGCGGTCCTGCTTCGTCGCGAGCGAGAGCATCTTGCTCTTGTTGTTCGACGGAAGCGAGTCGTAGATGAACTGCAGGTTCGTGGTTTTCCCGCAGAGCCCCGGCCCGTAATAGACGATCTTCGCGGTGATTTCCTTGGTCGCGTAGTTGAAGAGGACCATGGCGGGATCAAGTATCTAGTATCTAGTAGCTAGTATCTAGTAGCTAGTATCTAGTAGCTAGTAGCTAGTAGCTAGTAGGCGTCTACCAGCCCAGCTACCAGCTTCTAGATACCAGCCACTAGATACCAGCCACTAGATACCAGCCACTCGACGAGCTACAATCCCGTCCCTGTTCTTTGCCACACGAGCCGATGTGGTGTAGCGAGCGCGACGCGCTCCGGGAAGCCGGTGAGAATCCGGCGCGGCCCCCGCCACTGTTACCGACGACGACTCACGCAGCGATCCCGTGAAGCGGGATCCCCACTGCCGCGCATCCGCGGTGGGAAGGGAAGCGTGGGGAGGACGACTCGGAAGCCAGGAGACCGACCGCTTCGGCCCATGACCCAATCCTCCGGGGTGCGAGGACGGCCTCACGGCTCCTCGTTTCCCCATTGACCGCTTCGGAGGGAAGCGAAAGGAGTCGTCGCCGTGCCGTCCACAATCCACGTCCTTTTCCTCACTCTCACTCTCGCCACTGCTCACGCCATCCCCGCGTCCGCCGCGGACGATCGCCCCGAAGAAGCTGCCGTCCCGAAAGTCCATCACGAGATCGTCGTGACGGCGTCGGCAGCCGAAGAGACCGTGGAGACGGTGCCGGCCGCCGTCACGGTGATCACGCGCGAGCAGATCGAGACGCTCGCCGCGCGCGATCTCGCCGACGTGCTGCGCCTCGTTCCGGGAGTCAGCGTGGCGCGCACAGGGTCGCCAGGCAAGATCGCCTCGCTGTTCACGCGCGGAGGAAGCTCGAAGCAGACGCTCGTCCTATGGAACGGCATCGAGCTGAACAATCCGTATTTTTCCGGGTTCGACTGGGGACGCTTTTCGACGGCGGGAGTCGAGCGCGTCGAAGTCGTCCGCGGGCCGTTCTCGGCACTCTACGGTACCGATGCCGTGAGCGGGGTCGTACAGGTTCTCACCGCGCGCGACGCTTCGTTCCTCATCGCCGACCTGCTCGGCGGTGAGCGGGGACTGTTCAACGGGAGCGTCTCGGGTGCGGGCTCGCTCGGAGCGCTGCGCTTCGTGGGCTCGTTCGAGACGCGCAGCGATGAGGGCTTCGCCGAGAACGACGAATACGAGCAGACTTCGGGACACGCTGACGTCCGCTGGTCTCCGCACGAGCAGCTCGCGGCCGGCGTGCGCGGGCGCGTTCTCGTCTACGACGTCGGGATTCCTCGTAGCGTGAACGCTTCCGGAACGGCGTTCGAGCCGCGCCTCCAGCGGCGCGAAGACGGCGAGGAGCTCGAGATCGCGATCCCCCTCACGCTCCGCGCCGGGCGTGGAACGTACGACCTCACCGTGTCGCGTCTCGAGCGGACGGACAGGTTCGAAGACCCCGAGGATCCATTCGGCCGCACGGAAGCGGTGACGGACGTCCTCGTGCAGAGGGTGTCCGGCGTGGCGCGGTTCGACCTCGGGCTTCATGCCGTGAGCGCGGGCGTCGAATGGGAGGACGCCGACGTGGAGGATCGGTCGACCTATGGCGTCGCGCTCGACGAGGCGCGGCGGCAGGCGGAAGGGATTTTCGTCGAAGACCGCTTCTCGGTGCGGCTGCCCGTCGGCGTCCTCGAAGCGAACGCCGGCCTGCGCTGGGACCACTTCGACACGTTCGGCGGCGAGCTCTCGCCGCGGGCGTCGCTGGCGTGGATCGCGGGCCCACACAAGGTCCGCGCCGGCTACGGCCGGGCGTTCCGCGCTCCCGCGGTGGGCGAGCTCTATCTGCCGTTTTTCGGGAATCCGGCGCTCGACGCCGAGCGGTCGACGAGCTTCGAGCTCGGCTACGAGCGCGCGCACGGCCGGGGACGGGTTTCGGTCACCGCGTTCCGGAACGACTTCGACGAGCTGATCGTGTACGACAACACGACGAATCGGTTCGAGAACGTCGGCGCGGGGATCGCGCAAGGTGTCGAGCTCGGCGCCGAGCACCGGCTCGGCCGGAACGTGACGGCCTCGCTCAGCTACACGTATCTCGACACGGAGGATGCGGACACCGGCCTCACGTTTCTCCGCCGCCCGGAGCACAGCGGCTCGGCGTGGCTGCGCTGGAGCGACTTCGGGTGGAGCGCCAGCGCCGCCGTCCTCCATACGGGCGAGCGCGCGGACGTGACGGACCTCTTTCCCTTCGGCCGGGTCCTCGCCGAGGCCGTGACGACGATCGATCTCGTCGTGGAGCGCGACTTCGCGTCGGGGATTACGCCGTACCTCAAGGTCGAAAACGCGGCGGATCGCCAGTACGAGGAGGTGTTCGGCTACCCGTCGCCCGGACGCCGCGTCGCCGTCGGAATCCGCGTGAAGGTGCGATAGGAGGCGATGATGAAGAACACCAGCCGTTTTTTCCTCGTTTTCCTCTTCCTCGCCGCGGGAGTCCTTCTTCGCCTCGTTCCTCATCCGTGGAACTTCACGCCCATCGGCGCGATGGCTCTGCTGGGAGGAGCGAAGCTGGGGCGCCGGCCGCTGCTCGCGTTCGGGATTCCGCTCGGCGCGCTGTTCCTCGGCGACCTTCTACTCGAGCTCGTGACCGGCTGGGGCTTCCACTCCGGCATGCCGGTCGTTTACGGCTCCTTCGCCGCGAGCGTGGTGATCGGACTCGTCGTCGGGAGACACGGCTCCAGTCCACGCGCGATTTTCGGCGGCGCCGGAGCCTCGGCGGTCCTTTTCTACTTGACGACGAACTTCTGGATGTGGACCGTGAGCGAGCTGTACCCGCCGACGCTCGGCGGCCTGGTCGCCTGCTACCTCGCCGCTCTGCCGTTTCTCGCGTGGCAGCTCGCCGGGGATATCGTGTTCGCCGGAATCTTCTTCGGCGCATGGACCTGGATCGAGACGCGTCTCGCCAGTGACCGACCGCTCGCCCCGTGAGACGCATCGTTTCGCTGCTGCCGAGCGCGACGGAGATCGTCCACGCGCTCGGCCTCGGCGAGGAGCTCGTCGGAAGATCTCACCAATGCGACTTCCCGCCGGAAGTCGCACGCCTGCCAGCCCTGACGCGGTCGAAGATCCGGATCGGAGGCTGGTCGGCCCAGATTCACGCGGATGTGACGCGAATTCTGGAGAACGCACTCGGCGTGTACGAGATCGACCGGAGAATGCTCGAGCTCCTGCGGCCCACGCACGTGATCACGCAGGTACAGTGCGACGTCTGCGCCGTGTCCCTCGCCGACGTCGAAGAGGCTCTCGGATTCGCGCTCCGCGGGACGTCGAGGCTCATCGCTCTTCGTCCCACCGATCTCGCCGGCGTGCTCGCGGACATCCGCGCCGTCGGCGCAGCACTCGAGGTTCCGGCCTCGGCGGAGCGCTGCGTCGCGCTCATGGAAGACGCGCTCGAGCGGGTGCGAAGCTCGATCGCGCGCGTCGCACGCCGGCCGCGCGTCGTCTGCCTCGAGTGGCTCGATCCGCTCATGCTCGCCGGAAACTGGATGCCGGAGCTCGTCCGGATCGCGGGAGGCGACGAGCAACTCGGCCGCTCCGCGGTGTCCTCATCCTGGATCGGGATCGGCGAGGTCGCCGCGGCCGATCCCGACGTGATCATTCTGATTCCCTGCGGCTTTTCTCTCGAGCGGATCGAGCGTGAGGCGGCCGTTCTCGGCCGCGATTCGAACTGGAGATCGCTGCGCGCGGTCCGCGATGGAGCCGTCTACGCGGCCGATGGCAACCAGTTCTTCAACCGCCCGGGACCCCGGCTCGTCGACAGCGCGGTCATCCTTCGCGAAATTCTGCATCCCGCTGTCGCTCCGCCGATCCACCGCGGCCGCGCCTGGTCGCTCGTGGAATCCTGCATGTGAAGCGCTACAATCGAGGACGGCGAGGAGGATGTCGACCATGAAGCCCAACGACCCGGAGGAAGAGTACTTCGCGCGCCAGGAGGTCGAGCGGCGCCGTCGCGAGCAGGCCGCCCGTGAGGCGCAAATGGCCGACGAGGAGAAAACACGCCTCCGCGAGCTTCACTGGATGAAGTGCCCGAAGTGCGGGATGGACATGGAGGAGTACGAGTACCAGGGCGTCTCGCTCGACCGCTGCAGATCGTGCGGCGGCGTTTTCTTCGACGCCGGCGAGATGGAGCAGTTGATGGAGCACAAAGGGGACTTCGTCGAGCGCTTCAAGCGGCTGTTCGGATAGGTCGCTCGTCGCTCGTCGCCCGTCGCTCGTCGCCAGACGCCAGTCGCCTACTACGCCGCTCGTCATCCTGAGCGAGGTGGTGTGGGTGGGTGTGAGCGGAGGATCTCCTCAGCCGCGTCTCAAGATCGGAGTCGGTCGCGAGTCTGAGTCGCAGCTGAGGAGATCCTTCGTCGCTTCGCTCCTCAGGATGACGCCGCGCGTGGTTTGCTCACCGACGACTGACGACTGACGACGAGCAACTAGCGACTTTCCTCGGATTCGATGGCCGGTGTGCCGCGCCAGCTTCGCGGCATGGAGACGTAGCGGTTGCCGGCGAGGAAGAAGCGGAGCGGCCAGACGGCGGCCTCGCCCGCGCCTTCGACGCCGACGCGCGGGGAGACGGCGATGTCGTCCTCGGCGAGGTCGGTGTCCCGCGCGGCGATCGAGAGCTCTTCGCTCGCGAACGAGACGCCGTCGAGGGCGCGGTCGATCTCGAGGCCCATGCAGAGGCGCCCCGGTCCGGAAAGAAGATCGAACTCCCGTCGCGTCTTCGGCCGGTTGCGCCGGATCCGCTCGATCCCTTCGAGCGGCTGCGCGGCGCGGAGAAGCACCGCTTCCGCGACGTCCGCCTCGCCCGTGACGACGTTGAGGCAGTAGTGCATGCCGTACGTGAAATAGACGTAGGCGTGGCCGCCGGGGAGATACATCGACTCGTTCCGCTGGCTGCGCAGTCCGCGGCGCGCGTGGCTCGCGGGATCGTTCGCGCCGAGATACGCCTCGGTCTCCACGATTCTCGCCGTCAGGAGATCACCGTCCACGCGACGCTGGAGGACGCATCCGAGAAGGGCGCGCGCGATGGCGACGGGTTCGCCACGATAGAACGACTTCGGCAGCGGTCGGCGTCTCATCGGTCGAGATCGTCCTCGGTCGTGTGGCGCGCGATCGTGTCGAGGAGGCCGCGGTGAACGCCGGCCGACGCGCCGATGATGTTGCCGCGCTCCCAGAACCGTTCCCCGCCGCCGAAGTCGCTCACGACGCCTCCCGCTTCGCGCACGAGGAGGGCGCCCGCGGCGACGTCCCACGGCGCGAGATGGACCTCGAAGAACCCGTCGAAGATCCCGGCGGCGGTGTACGCGAGGTCGAGCGCGGCCGATCCGGCGCGCCGTACCCCCTTCGCCGTCCGGACGACGTCTTCGAAGATGCGGACGTACGCGCTGACGAACTTCTGCGCGCGAAAGGGAAACCCGGTGGCGAGGAACGATCCTTCGAGCGTCTGCTGCGCGCTGACCGTCATCCGAACTTCGTTGCGGAACGCGCCGCCGCCCTTCTCGGTGGCGAACATGTCGTCGCGCAGGGGATCGTGAACGACGCCCACCACGGTTTCGTCGCCGTCGCGCAGCGCGATCGACACGCTCCAGAAGGGGAAGTGCTGCAGGTAATTCGACGTGCCGTCGAGCGGATCGATGACCCAGACGCGCTTCGAGCTCGAGGCGCCGGCGAGGGCCTGTCGTCCTCCCTCTTCCCCGAGGCAGACGTCGTGCGGACAGACGTCGTGGATGAACTCGATGATCGCGGCCTCGCTCTCGCGATCCGCGCGCGAGACCCAATCGTTCCGCGCCTTGACGTGCGCGTGCTCTTTGCCGAGCTGCTGCCAGTGTCCCAGCAGGATGTCGGCGCCGACGCGTGCCGCCTGGATTGCGATCTCCAACGGTTCCAACGTCCCTCCTCGAGTGCCGCCGCGCATTCTAGTGGACACCCGGCGGCCCTCCTTGCGTCCACGCGACCGTTCAGTTAGCGTGCCTTCGGTCCGAAATCCCGAACCGTGACGACGCGAACGATCGCGCAGTATCGGATTCTCAAGGCCTTGGGTGCGGGGGGCATGGGGGAGGTCTACCTGGCCGAGGACGAGCGGCTCGGCCGGGAGGTCGCGCTCAAAGTCCTCCCCTCGAGCGCCCTCGACGATCCGGCCCGCCGGCGCGCCTTCCAGCGCGAGGCGCGCGTGGTCTCGTCCCTGTCCCACCCCGCGATCATCACGATCTACGATCTCGGTGCGGACGGCGAGACGGACTACATGGTGACCGAGTTCGTCGACGGACGAACGCTCCGCGAGCTGATGGACTCGGGCCCTCCGCTGTCGGTCCTCGACGCGGTCCACGTCGCCGTCGCGGTGACCGAGGCTCTCGCCGCCGCGCACGAGGTCGGCGTCATCCACAGGGACATCAAGCCCGAGAACATCATGGTGCGCGACGACGGGTACGTGAAGGTGCTCGACTTCGGGGTCGCGCGCCTGTTGCGGCGCCGCGGTGAGGGGAGCGAAGCGGGCGTCATGTACGGCACGCTTCCGTACACGGCGCCGGAGCTGATCGTCGGCGCGAAGGCCGACGCGCGGAGCGATCTGTTCAGCCTCGGGGTCGTGCTCTACGAGCTGCTCGCGGGAGAGGTCCCCTTCGAGCGCGACGCCGCCGCGGGCGCGGAGAAGGTCTCGATCCCGCCGCTGCGGCGGGTGAACCGCAGCGTGCCCGAAGAGCTCGAGCGGATCGTCATGCGCCTGCTGCGGAAGGAACGGACGGAGCGCTTCCAGAGCGCGGGCGAGCTTCTCGGCGCGCTCGAAGGCGTGCGGCGGGAGCTCGAGGCCGCGCGCGTCCGCCGCGTCACACGGACGCTCCCGGTGCTGTCGTTCCGCTCCCCTCCGGAGGAGTCGGTCGGCCTGTCGATTCCGCGCGGAATGCGGCGGATCGGAGCGGGCCTCCTTCTGATCGCGACTCTGCTCGCGGCCGGTGCGTGGATCATCGCGCAGCGCGGGGAGACGCGGTCGTACGAGCGCGTCGCCGTCCTGCCGTTCGAGGCGGACGAGGAGTGGCTCGCCATCGCCGACGGCATGACCGACTCGCTGATCCAGGAGCTGTCGCGTCTTCCTCACCTCCGCGTCATCGCGCGCAGCAGCGCCTATCGCTACCGCGACTCGTCGCTCGATCCCCGTCGCGTCGGGCGCGCCCTCGGGGCGGACGCCGTCGTGACCGGGTCGATCGAAACCGCGGGCGACGGCGTTCAGGTGCGCACGGAACTGATCGACGTGACCGCGGGGCACCGCATCTGGGGAGAGACGTACCGCCGTCCGACGCGGAGTTTGCTGGCCCTCGAGCAGCAGATGGTCGCGCAGATCGCCGAGGAGCTGCGGACCGCGATCACGGACGCGCGGCAGGTGTCGGCCAGTCCCGAGGCGCACCGGCTGTACCTCGAGGGACGGCATCACTGGAACGAGCGGACGCGCGAGGGATTCACGAAGGCGATCGCGTCCTTCGAGAAGGCGATCGCGCTCGATCCCTCGTTCGCCCTCGCGCACGCGGGCCTCGCCGACGCTCACAACCTCCTCGGCACCTATGCCGACCGGCCACCGAGCGACACGTTCCCGGTCGCCAAGGCCGCGGCGCTCCGCGCCCTCGAGCTCGACCCGACTCTCGCCGAGGCGCACACCTCCCTCGCCTACGCACTGCAGAACTACGATTGGAACTGGGACGCGGCGGAGAAGGAGTACCGCGCCGCGCTCGAGCTCAGCCCGAGCTACGCGGTCGCGCATCACTGGTACGGCGGTTTCCTCATGCTCCTCGGACGCTTCGACGAAGCGATCGAGCATCGCATCGCCGCCTCGCGTCTCGATCCCCTCTCGACGCCGATCCAGGCCGCCGTCGGCTCGCCCTACTTCCTCGCACGCCGGTACGACCGCGCCGTCGAGATCTACCGGAAGGCCATCGCGATGGACCCGGCCTACGCGCGCGGCCATCTCGCCCTCGGGTGGGCGCTTCTTCTCCAGGGGCGGCTCGAGGAGGGGATTCGCGCGATCGACCGGGCCCACGAGCTCTCGAACCGCTCGTTCGAGACGCTCGGCTTCCGCGCATACGCCTACGCGAAGGCGGGCCGCCGCGAGGAAGCCGAACGCATCCTCCGGATCCTGCGCGCTGAGGCGCGAGAGAACTACATCGACCCCTACGAGTTCGCGCGGATCGAGATCGCCCTGGGACACCCGGAACGCGCGCTGACCGACCTGGAGCACGCGTATGGGATCCGCTCGAACCTGATGCTCAACCTCAAAGTGGACCCCTCGCTCGATCCGGTCCGCGCCGATCCGCGGTTTCAGGAGCTCCTGCGGAAGATGAATTTCCCGGAGAGCCGCTAAGAGATGGAAAAAGTTGCGGGAGGGAAGGCAAGAATTTCTCGTATTAGGACATATGGGACGCATAGGACGTATAGGACATATAGGACGTATAGGACGGGTGGGCGGCGGGTCCTATTGGTCCTACGTCCTCCCTCCACTGGCCCGCTTCGTGCAGAACACGCCCTCATCATGCAAACGATCTCGAGTCGTGGTTTCGAGACCGTGCCGCGCGAATCCAGCCTGAATGTTCGCGCTAAGTGGCCGCTGCGGTCCCGCATCGATGATTGGACCGATTTTGGACGATTGTTCTTTTAGGACTTCCCTTTAAAGCCCCTCCAAATTGCCGCAGTGGTCCGACTTCGCAGCCGTGAGCAATCGCGGCTGCGAATGTTTTTGGGCCCCGATACAATCCAGCTCCCATGAGCGCCTACCGCGGACGCCTCTTTCTCATCGACGGCTCGAACAACCTGTACCGGTCCTACTACGCGATCCGCGGCCTGACGACGTCGTCGGGGATGGCGACCAACGCCGTCTACGGCTTCATCCAGATGCTCCGGAAGCTGCTCAAGGATCACGAGCCGGACGCCGTTGCCGTCGCCTTCGACGTCGGGACGCCGACGTTCCGCCTCCAGCAGTACGTCGATTACAAGAAGGACAGGAAGCCGATGCCGGACGATCTGTCCGTTCAGGTTCCGCTCGTGCGGCAGGCGATCGAAGGTCTCGGCATCCCGATCCTCGACGACATCACGGACTACGAGGCGGACGACGTGATCGGCACGATCGCGTGCCGCGGGCGGGACGCGGGATGGGAAGTGGTCATCGCGACGTCCGACAAGGACTTCTTCCAGCTCGTCGGCAACGGGATTCTGCTCTACCACACCGGACGCGAGGTGCTGTACGACGGCGACGGCGTGCGCGAGGCGTTCGGTCTGCCGCCGGAGAAGGTCGTCGACGTCATGGCACTCTGGGGCGACGCGATCGACAACATCCCGGGTGTTCCGGGGATCGGCGAGAAATCGGCGAAAGCGCTCATCGAGGAGTTCGGGTCGATCGACGCGCTGTACGCGCGGATCGACGACGTGAAGAAGCCGTCGCAGCGGAAGGCGCTCACGGAGAACCGCGACAAGGCGTTTCTCTCGCGCGACCTCGTCCGGATCCAGTGCGATCTTCCCGTCTCCGTCGACTTCGAGGCGTTCCGCCGGCGCGAGCCGGACCGCGGGAAGCTGCACGAGCTGTTCTCGCGGCTCGAGTTTCATTCGCTGCTGCAGGAGTTCCTGCCGGAGGAGACCCGGAAGGTCGAGCGGACGTGGCACTCTGTGGCGACGCACGAGGAGCTCGCCGCCTGGCTCGCGGCGGCCGCGGATCCCATCGCGCTCCACTTCGAGCCTGACGGGACCGGACACGACCTCGAGGCGGTCACGCTCTCGGCCGAGCCGGGACGGGCGATCGTCGCCCCGCTCGCGAACCGCCTCGGGGCGACCGACGCGCTGCGCGACGACGTGCGGGCCCTCCTCGGCTCCGGCCGCCGCTTTCTCGCGCACGACGTGAAGGCCGAGCTGCGGAAGCTCCAGGGGGCGGGGTGGCCGCTGCCGGAGAATTTCGACGATTCGATGATCGCCTCCTACGTGCTGCAGCCGGGCGCGTACGGACACACGCTCGAGATTCTCGCGCGCGAGCGCCTGCGCCGCGACGTGATCAGCCGGAAGGACCTCTACAAGGCGCTGATGGTATTCACGCTCGACGGCCCCGCGTGCGAATACCTCGGCGAAAAAGCGGAGATGGCGGTCTGCCTCTGGCGCGAGCTCGAGCCGCAGCTCGCGGGCGATCCAGAGCTGAGGAAGATCTACGACGAGATCGAGCTCCCTCTCATCCCCGTTCTCGCGCGGATGGAGCACCGCGGGATCCGGATCGACGTCGACCTGCTCGCGGAAATGTCCGCCTCGATGGGCGCGCAGCTCGCCGCCGTGGAGAAGGAGATCTACGCGGAGGCCGGTCAGGAGTTCAACATCAACTCGCCGCAGCAGCTCGCGACGATCCTCTTCGAGAAGCTGCAGTACCCGGCTCTGAAGAAGACGCAGAAGACGAAGAGCGCGTCGACGGGAATGGAGGTGCTCAAGGAACTCGCCTCCCATGGCTACGCGGTGCCGCGCCTCATCCTCGAGCACCGGGAGCTGCACAAGCTGAAGTCGACCTACGTCGACGCGCTCCCGCAACTCGTCGGCGAGGACGGTCGCGTGCACACGACGTTCAATCAGGCGGTCGCGGCGACCGGCCGCCTCTCCTCGTCCGATCCGAACCTGCAGAACATTCCGATCCGCACCGAGTCGGGGCGGGCGATCCGCCGCGCGTTCATCGCGGACGAGGGCAACGTCCTGCTCGGCGCGGACTACTCGCAGATCGAGCGCCGGGTGCTGGCGCACATGACCGAGGACGCGGATCTGATCGACGCGTTCCGCCGCGGCGTCGACATCCACAGGGCGACGGCCGCGAAGATCTTCAACCGGCCGGAGGACGAGGTGACCCCGGAGCAGCGGCGCGCGTCGAAAACGATCAACTTCGGCGTTCTCTACGGAATGTCCGCCTTCCGCCTGGCGCACGAGTTGAACATCTCGCAGGGGGAGGCGAAGGAGTTCATCGAATCCTATTTCGCGCGGTACCCGACGATCCGTGATTACCTCGACCGCACGCTCGACGAAGCGCGGCGCACGGGGAAGGTCACGACGCTGTTCGGCCGGGTGCGGTACATCCCGGAGATTCACAACCGCTCGTGGACGGTGCGCGGAAACGCGGAACGGATGGCGACGAACGCGCCGATCCAGGGAACGGCCGCGGACCTTCTCAAGCTCGCGATGGTCCGCCTCGACGGCGTGCTCGCGAGCGAGGCGCCATCGGCGCAGATGCTTCTGACCGTGCATGACGAGATCGTGGTCGAGGTGCCGGAGCGGGACATCGCGCGGGTGGAGCCGGTCGTGAGGAGCACGATGGAGAGCATTTTTCCTCTGGCGGTCCCGCTCGCGGTCGACACCGGGTGGGGACGGAGCTGGTTCGAGGCGAAAGAATGAGGATGTCCGGCGCGGTCCTCGGCGCCGCGCTCCTCGTCGCCTGCGCGAACCCGCCGTCGCTTCCTCCCTCCGCCGCCCGCCCCGCCCCCCGCCCCGCGCGCGGTCCCACGGTCGAAGCGACCGTGCTGACGATCCGCGCAAGCTCCCATCCTCCCACCCGCGCGCTGCTCCATCGCATCGTCGTCTCCGGCTCGCAGGTCCGGATGACGGACGAGCTCGACCGGTGGCGCCTGTTCGACCTCGACGCGAAGACCGTCACGTGGGTCGACGACATCGCGAAGACGACGCGAACCGTCCCGCTCGACGACCTCGTGCAGCGGCGGAGACGCCAGCTCGCGCAACCCGTCCCCGCCACCATCCGCGCCGTCTCGATCCGCCGCACCGACGAAATCGGCACGATCGCCGGCGTCGAAGCGGAGAAGTGGGTGATGGAGCTCGGCGGCTATACGCGCGAGCTCTGGATCTCGCGCGAGCCGCTCGTCACGCCCGACTTCCTCCGGATGTGGATCGCCTCCGATCCGATCGACGAGCCCTGGGCCGGCGTCATGCGCCACGTCCATCGCACGCTGATGAGCCTCGAAGGATTTCCCGTCTCCGATCGCAGCGTCATACAGTGGGAAGGGGGCGAGACGCTCGCGCAACGCCGGCTCGTCGGCATCGAGACCAAGCGCGTGCCCGCGGCGCTCTTCCGCGTCCCGGGCGATTACACGGACGTCACTCCTCCCGCCCTACGATCTCGCGATGGTCGCCAATCCTCCTCGTCACGCCGGCGCGGTCGAAGTGCTCGAGCAGCGGAATGACGACCTTCCTCGAAATCCCGTAGAGGTCCTTGAAGAAGGCGACGTCGACCATTTGGCCGCGGTGCGCCGCCGCGCGCCGGCGCGCCTCCGCCAGCACCTCGCGGTGGAGGTAGACGTTCTCCGCGAGCCGCACGAGCACGCCGGAGCGCGCGAGATAGCCGACCACCCCTTCGATCGTCTTCGGCCGCTGCGGGATCGAGCGGATCAGCTCCGACACGGGCGGTGGCGCGAGCCCCGCCTCCCGGAAACGGTCTTCGATCGCCCGCGCGAGCTCTCCTTCGGCGCCGGCGAGGCCCTGCGACCGCCCGGGCACATCGACGAGATCGCCGGAGACGCGCGCGATCGACTCCCGTTCGAGCTCGCCGAGGGCGAACTGCACGAGCTCCGGATCGGCGCCTTCGAGACGCACCTTCTGGAGAAAGGCGCTCTTCGGCATGCCGAGCGCCGTCCGGTTCGCGCGAAAGAACTCCTGCAGGACTTCCATCGCGGCCGTGCGGACGCGCCGGAGGACGTTCGCGTGAACGAAGCGGCGCGACGCGCCGCGGCCGATCGCGACGCAATCCTCGGGCGGCGATTCGAGCTCCGCGTCGAGCCGCGTCGCCGTGATTCCGGTGCGCGCGCGCAGATCGGCGATCGAGATGCCGCTGGCGCCCGCGAGACGCGCGAGGACGGCGACGCGCGGAGCCAGCTCGGCCGAGCGGAGCGTCGCGACGACGTCCGCGGCCTGGCCGCCCTTCAGCTTTCGCAGGAGCGGATCGAGAATCGCGCCGCCGCCGATCGTCCGCGGCGGCGAGTAGCGACGGATGACGAACCGATCGCCGGCGAGGGCGACGGCCGGGGTCTCGAGATGGAACTGCACGGCGGCCCTTCCGCCCGGCACGATCTCGCGATCGGCGCCGGCGACGATCCGCACCTTGGCCATGACTTCGGCGGCGTGGAGGTGCAGACGCACGCGCGTTTCGTTCCGGAGGGGAGGCGCTCCGGCGAGAAGCTCGAGATCGGCGGTGAGGAGGGTCGAGGGGCGGAGCGCCGCCGGCGCCGCGAGCTGCTGGCCGCGCGCGAGCGCGTCGACCGGCACGTCGGCCAGATTGATCGACGTGCGCTCGCCCGCCTCGGCGCGCTGGCGCGGCGCGCCGTGGACCTGGATGTTGCGCGCGCGCGTCCGCGTTCCCGCGGGTAGAATCTCGAGCTCGTCTCCCTCGCCGACCGCGCCGCTGATCGTCGTTCCGGTGACGACCGAGCCGAAGCCACGCATCGTGAAGGCGCGGTCGATCGGAAGACGGAAGACGCGTCCTTCCGCGTCGCGCGCCGGAGCCGCCGCGAGAACGGACCCCAGTGCGCCGCGGAGCTCCGCGATGCCGGCGCCGGTCGCGGCGCTCGTCGCCACGATCGGCCGCCCCGCGAGAAAGCTGTCGCGGACCATCTCTTCGACTTCGAGCCGCACGAGCTCGACGATCTCCGGCTCCACGAGATCCGTCTTCGTGATCGCGACGACGCCGGTCGGGATGCGGAGGAGGCGGCAGATGTCGAAATGCTCGCGCGTCTGGGGCTCGATCGATTCGTCCGCGGCGACGACGAGGAGCGCCGCGTCGATCCCGCCGACGCCGGCGTGCATGTTCCGCACGAACCTCTCGTGGCCGGGAACGTCGACGAACCCGATCTGGACATCGTCGAGAGCCAGGTGCGCGAAGCCGAGGTCGATCGTGATGCCGCGGCGCTTTTCTTCGGGGAGGCGGTCCGTGTCGACGCCGGTGAGGGCGCGGATCAGGGCGGTCTTGCCGTGGTCGATGTGACCGGCCGTGCCGACGATGCGGCGGTTCAGAGCCATGCGACGTACGTTAGTCGAAACGGAGAAGGGGAGATAGCGGCGCGGGTGTCACTGCGCCGCCATGGAGCTGGCGGTCGCGGCCTGCATGTCGCGCTCGCGCCGCGCCTGCAGCGCGCGCCAGAAGCGCTCCTTCGCCTCCATCTCGCGCCGCTCGTGCTCGGCGCGTTTCGCCTCGAGCACCTCCAGCACGGCGCGCTCTCCGTCTCGTGCCGCTTCGCTCCAGGGATACTGACCGAGGTACTCGCGATAGAGGACGAGGCTCTCCTCGTACGATCCCGCTTCGAAGAGGAGGCGCGCCTCGCGAAGCGTCGCCCGGCGCGAGACGACTTCCTCCGCGGCAGTCGCGGCGGCGATCGCCGTGTCCGTCGCCTCGAGCTCGCGCTGCAGGAGAGCGACGGGGACCAGCAGCAGTGCGGCCACGACCGCGACGATCGCGATGCCGAGCGGCGTCGGCACGGCCGTGTCGAGCCGCCGGAGCGCGCGCCGGAACGGCCCCTCGATCGTGATCGGCGTCGTCGGCGTGTCCTCGGGGCTCAGATTCGACACGACCGGCACCGCGCGCGGGAGCGTCAGCCCCGGGCTCGTATCGAAGTCGCCGACGCGCGCGAGCCGCCGCAGCTCGCGGTTCGCTTCGGCCGCCGACGGGAAGCGCTCGGCCGGATCTTTTGCGAGAAGACGCCGGACGTACGCGCGCAGCCACGGCGGAGTATCGGCGCGCTCCACGCCGAGGTCGGGCGCGGGCGTGTGAACGATCTCGTAGAGAATGTCCGGAACCGACGGCGCCTCGAACGGCTTCTTCTCCGTCAGCATCTCGTACAGCAGCACGCCGACCGAGAAGAGGTCGGACACGGCGGTGATGCGCTGGCTGGAAATCATCTCCGGAGACATGTAGTACGGCGTTCCGATGATCTCGCTCTTGGCGGTCAGCGTCGCGGCGCCACCGTCGCGCGCCCACCGCGCCACGCCGAAGTCGGCGATCTTCGCGCGCCCTTCGACGGTGACCAGGACGTTGGCTGGTTTGATGTCGCGGTGAATCACGCCGCGGCCGTGCGCGAAGGCGAGTCCGGTGAGCACGTCGCTCGCGATGCCGACCGCGGCGTCGAGCGGCAGCTTTCCTTCGCGCTGGAGCAGGGAAAGGAGCGACTCCCCCTCGACGTACTCCATCGCGAGATAGCTGATGCGCCGCCCCTCCCACCCGACGTCGTAGAGCGCGACGACGTTCGGATGGAGGAGGGAACCGCACAGCTCCGCCTCCCGGCGGAACCGCCGGAGGAAGGCTTCCTCGGCCGCGGTCGAGTCGAACTGCCGCGCGCGTGGCAGCGTCTTGAGCGCCACCAGGCGGCCGATGCGGAGGTCCCGCGCGAGATAGACGATCCCCATCGCGCCGCGCCCGAGCGTCCTCTCGACCTGGTACTGGTCGAAGATCAGGCCGTCGGCGTCGGCACTTCCCCCGTTCGCGGGAACGGCATCGGATTGGACCGCCATCAGGACTCCCGTTCCTGTTCAGCCAGCAAATTTCCTGCCGAACGGGCCGAGCCACGGAACCGGTCGGGATACGCATCCAACAGAGGTGGCGGAACTTCCCCCTCCTGTCCCAGGGCTCCCCGCAGCTCGACCGCGTTGACGATCGCTTGCCCGCGGAAATGGTTATTCGTAATTGCGTACACGTCGCCGGAGCCGGCGAGCTCCCGGATCCGTCGGACCCACGGCTCCAGCTCCTCGGGCGCGTAGAGGTAATCGTACCGTTCCCACGACTCCTCGTGGGCGAACCATTTCTGGTAATTCCGTCCGTGGAAGCGGACGTACCCGAGTGGTCCGGTGGCCACGGCGGCGGGGGCGATCGAGTCGCTGAACAGGGGCTGGTCGACGTTCACCGTGGCGAGGGAGTGCTCGTCACAGAAGGCACGGAAGGCGTCGTCGTCGAAGCTCGCGTGACGGACTTCGACGGCAAGCGGGTAATCGCGGAATGTCGACGCGAGCGTGTCGATGCGCTCGAGCGCCTCGGGCGTATTCCGGAAACTCCAGGGAAACTGGACGAGAACCGCGCCGAGGCGGCCGGCGTCGGCGAGGGGATCGAGAAAGCGGCGGAAGGCGGCGGCGTCGCCCGGCTCGGGCCTCTCGTCGTGCGTGAAGCCGCGATAGAGCTTCGCGGTGAAGCGGAAGGCGGGATTTCCGGCCGTTCTCCGCACCCAGCTCGTCGCATGCGTGGGGGGCGGCACCCGGTAGAACGACGAGTTCACCTCGATCGTGTCGAAGTAATGGGCGAGAAAGGCGAGGCGGTCGAAGCGGCTGCCCGCGCCGGCCGGATAGACCACCCCTTCCCAATCCTTGTAGCTCCAGCCGGCCGGGCCGACGCGGATCGTGGGGCTGTTTTCGGGGCCTGCCATCTCGGGCTCAACACGCGGCCGCGTTCGTTGCTTTCGAGAGGAACCTTATGCTAAAACGCGGACTTACAGCGACTCGACAATCCGGCGAATCATGCAATGTGTTCTTCCTCCGCGGACTCGACTCGTATTTCGGAAGGGGGAGTGATCTCGACGTCAGACGACGGATCACGACATCCAACGCGGGGGAACTCACGTCGCGGCACCCCGCTCGCGATTCGAGCTGCGGCATCGGACCCACGGTTTTCTTTTTCGACGTAGGAGACTCGATTTCCATGGATACATTCAACGACAAGACTCTCAGCTGCGTGGAGTGTGGTGGCGACTTCCTCTTTTCCAAGAGCGAGCAATCGTTCTATGCTGAGCGCGGCTTCACCAACGAGCCGAAACGCTGCAAGAACTGCCGCGATAAACGGAAGGCTTCGCGGGACTCCGGCGGGAACGGCGGGAGCCGGCAGATGGTCTCCGTCACTTGCGACAACTGCGGCGTCGCGACGGAAGTTCCCTTCACTCCCGTCAGCGGCAAGCCCGTGTACTGCCGCGACTGCTACGCCCAGCGGCGCTCCCAGTCGAGAGCCTTCGTCTAGGGCCGACCTCTTTTTTCGTCCAAGGACAGGGACCGTTCGCGGTTCCTGTCTTTTTTTTGCGGTCGGGAGGATAGGACGTATAGGACGTATAGGACCAATAGGACTCCTTCGTCCTACGTGTCCCATACGTCCTATAGAATGTGCCGCGTTTTGACGAGCCGTTCCCTCTCCCCTCCCGCCGCCTCCGTTCTCGACCTCATCGGCAACACCCCGATGGTCGAGCTGCGGCGCATCTCGCCGCGCGGCGGCGCGACGATTTACGCGAAGCTCGAGTTCTTCAGCCCCGGCGGATCGGTGAAGGACCGGATCGGCATCGGGATGATCCGCTCCGCGGAGCGCGCGGGGCTGCTCGCCCCCGGTGCGACGATCGTCGAGCCGACGGCGGGGAACACCGGGATCGCTCTCGCGCTCGCGGGCGTGCAACTCGGCTATCGCGTCATTCTCGTCGTGCCGGAGCAGTTCTCGGTCGAGAAGCGGGAGATCATGCGTGCTCTCGGCGGCGAGGTCGTTCTCACGCCGAAGGACGACGGCATGAAGGGAGCGATCGCGAAAGCGGAGGAGATCGCCGCTGCGACGCCGGGCGCGTATCTGCCGCAGCAGTTCCGCAACCGTTTCAACGCCGATGCGCACTACGAGACGACCGGTCCCGAGATCTGGGAGCAGATGGAGGGGAGCCTCGACGGGTTCGTGTCGGGATCGGGAACGGGAGGGACGTTCACCGGAGCGGTGCGGTACCTCAAGCAGCGGCGCGCGGACCTGGTCGCCGTCGTCGTCGAGCCGCAAGGCTCCGTCATCGGGGGCGGCGAGGCGGGTCCTCACGAGGTCGAAGGGATCGGCGCGTCGTTCATCCCCGAAGTCCTCGATCTGGAGCTGGCGGACGAGATCGTGATGATTCCGGACCCGCCGGCGTTCGCCATGGTCGGCCGCCTCGCGCGCGAGGAAGGAATTCTCGCCGGGTCGTCGTCCGGCGCGAACGTCGTCGCCGCAGTGCGGCTCGCCGAGCAGCTCGGGCCCGGAAAGCGCGTCGTCACTCTCATCCCCGACAGCGCCGAGCGCTACCTGTCGAAGGGCATCTACTCGAAGTGGCGCTGACGCGGCGAAAGGAGATCGCCATGGGCATCTCGACCGAATGCATTCACGCGGGGCAGGAGCCCGAGCCCGAGACGGGCGCGGTCACCTACCCGATCTTTCAGACCTCCACGTACGTCCAGCCGAAACTCGGGGAGCACAAGGGCTACGAGTACGCGCGGACGAAGAACCCGACGCGGTCGGTGCTCGAGGCGAACCTCGCCGCTCTCGAGCGCGGCGCGACCGGCCATTGCTTCGCCTCGGGCATGGCCGCGACGACGACTCTCATGGCCCTGCTCCGCCAGGGCGATCACGTCGTCGCCGCGGAGAACATGTACGGCGGGACGTTCCGCCTGTTCCACCACGTCCTCGAGAAATACGGCCTCGAGTTCACGTACGTCGACACGGCCGATCTCGATCAGGTGCGGGCGGCGCTCCGTGAGAAGACGCGGATGCTCTTCCTCGAGACGCCGACGAACCCGATGATGACCGTGACCGACATCGCGGCGTGCGCCGAGGCGGTCCGCGGGCGCGACATTCTGGTCGTCGTCGACAACACCTTCGCGTCCCCCATCCTCCAGCGGCCGATCGAGCTCGGCGCGGACGTCGTCGTCCACTCGACGACGAAGTACCTCAACGGCCATTCCGACTCGGTCGGCGGCGCGGTGATCTGCCGCTCCCCGGAAGTCGGCGAGCGGATCGGCTTCCTGCAGAATGCGATGGGAGGCATCCTCTCGCCGTTCGATTCGTTCCTTGTTCTGCGGGGGATCAAGACTCTGGCCGTGCGCATGGAACGGCACAACGCGAACGGCGTGGCGATGGCGCAGTACCTGGCGAATCATCCGAAGATGAAGCGCGTTTTTTATCCCGGGCTGCCGTCGCACCCGCAGCACGGTCTCGCCCGGAAACAGATGGCCGGATTCGGCGGGATGATCGCGTTCGAGCTCGGCTCGCGCGAGAACGCGGAGACGTTCCTGAACCGCGTTCGCCTCTGCTCGCTCGCCGAGTCGCTCGGCGGCGTCGAGACGCTGATCTCGCATCCGGAGACGATGACCCACGCGTCGGTCCCGCCGGAGACGCGGAAACGGCTGGGGATCACGCCGGGCCTCGTGCGGATCTCGGTCGGCATCGAGGACATCGAAGATCTGATCGCCGACGTCGAACACGCGGCCGAGGGGATCTGACGCGTTCCGGCCGCCGACTACAATGAAGCGATGAGCGAGATCGTCCTGGTGGTCCTCGCGGCGTACGCGATCGGATCCATTCCGTTCAGTTTTTTCGTCGCGCGGCTCGCCTCCGGCAAGGACATCCGCACGCTGGGCAGCGGCAACGTCGGCGCGACGAACGTCGCGCGGACGGTCGGCAAGCCGGCGGGGCTCGTCGCGCTGCTGCTCGACGGCGCGAAGGGATATCTCGCCGTCCGCCTCGCCGAAGCGATGCTCCGGCCGGACGCGCTGCCGGCGGAAACGACCGCGGGCGCCTGGATCGGCGTCGCCGCCGTCGCCGCGGTTCTCGGTCACATGTTCCCCGTCTGGCTCGGCTTCCGCGGCGGAAAAGGCGTCGCGACCGCAGCCGGCGTTTTTCTGGCGCTCGATCCGCGCGCGTTCCTCTTCTCGGCCATCGTTTTTCTCATCGTCGAGATCGCGACGCGCTTCGTCTCCCTCGCCTCGATGCTCGCGGCTGCGACCATGCCTCTGGTTCTCCGCTTCATCGAGCGCGAGAGCGCGTGGGTGATCGTCGCGAGCATCGTCGTCGCGATCGCCGTCATCCTGAAGCATCACGCGAACATCGCGCGTCTCGCGCACGGCACCGAGCCGAAGTTTCCGAAGTGAGGAGAGGACGCGCGTGAGAGTGACGGTCGTCGGAGCGGGCTCGTGGGGATCGGCGCTGGCCGAGCTGGCCGGCCGTTGCGAGCACGACGTGCTTCTCTGGGCACACGACCCGCGCGTCGCCGAGGCGATCGAGCAGTCGCGCAGCAATCCGGTGTACCTCCCCGCCGCGCAGTTCCCGGCGAACGTCCGCGTCACGAGCGATCTCGACGAAGCAGCCGCGCATTCGGAGACGGTCGTCATGGTCACGCCGAGCCACCACTACCGCGGCGTCCTCGAGCGGCTCGCCGCGCGGTGGGCGCGTCCGGTGCGCATCGTCTCGGCAACGAAGGGGATCGAGATCGAGTCGCTGCAGCGCATCTCGGAAGTCAGCCGCGACGTTCTCGGGGACCGTCTCGGCGCGTTCGCGGTCCTGTCGGGACCGACGTTCGCGGTCGAGGTCTCGCGAGGCGATCCGACGGCGGCCGTCGTCGCATCGGAAGACGAGACGTTCGCGGCGAATGTCCAGGAGGCGTTTTCGTGCGGCACGTTCCGCCTCTACCGGTCGGATGACGTGGCCGGCGTCGAGCTCGGGGGCTCGCTCAAGAACGTCATCGCGATCGCGGCTGGTGCCATCGAGGGATTGGGACTCGGATCGAACACCCTCGCGGCTCTCATCACACGCGGCCTGCACGAGATCCGCCGTCTCGGCGTTGCGTGCGGCGGACGTCCTGAAACGTTCGCGGGACTCGCCGGAATGGGCGACCTCGTCCTCACCTGCACGGGGGCTCTGTCGCGCAACCGGAGCGTTGGCGTGGCGCTCGGCAGCGGCAAACAGCTCGACGAGATCCTGCGCGAGACGCGGCTCGTCGCGGAAGGAGTGAAGACGTGCCGTGCCGCGCGTGAGCTCGCCTCCCGCTTCGGCGTCGAGATGCCGATCACCGAGGAAATGGACCGGGTGCTGTACGAGCGGGAATCGCCGCGGAGCGCGATCCAGCGGCTGATGTCGCGCGCGCTCCGGTCCGAGTTCGAGGCCGACCGCTGAGGACGCCAGCAACTCGCGTTAAACCAGAGTTTACGCGTCGCGGTGCCTGGCTCCACCCTTGCAGTTTTTCAGGGTGTAAGGAGGCAGGCTTTCATGCTCAAGATGATTCGAAAGATGGTCCGCTTCCGGCTGGCGCAGAAGGTCACGCGCGGCGCGGCCCGGAAGCTCGGCCTGCGGCCGATCGCCGGACTCCTCGGCGTGGTCGGCGGGCTCCGCGCGGCGCGCCGGCACTGACGCTCCGCGGCGGAACACGGCAGGACCCCACCCGCGCGGTGGGGTTTTTTCGTGCCTTTTCCGCGCGGGATAGAATGAAGGCGGCATGGACAGGAAGAACCTCGGCGAAATGCTTCTCGCCGCGAACCTGATCGACGAGGTGCAGATGAAGGTCGCCCTCGCCGAGCAGCGCGCGACCGGCAAGCGCTTCGGCTCGACGCTCGTCGACCTGAAGTTCATCGACGAAAACGTGCTCGCCGCGTTTCTGTCGAAGCAGATGGACGTCCCGTGCATCAGCCTTCTGCACATCGATATCCCGAAGAAGGTGGCGCGCCGTCTTCCCGGCCGCGTCGCCCGGGAGTGCCGCGCGATCCCGATCCGTCTCGTCGATGACGCGCTCGAGGTCGCCATGGTCGACCCGGCAGACCTCGAAGCGGTCGACATCCTCGAGTCGACGACGAGTCTGCGCATCGTTCCTCTCATCGCGCCGCAGAGCTCCATCGAGAAGATCCTCGAGGTCATGTACCCGCGCACGCTGGGCGACGACACGGTCCTCGCGCCGGTCCCCGGCGTGGCCGATCCGCAGTTCCGCGATCTCATCGAGGAGATCGAGAACGCCGATTTCGACGCGCGGTTCAACCGGATCGACGAGAGGCTCGACCAGCTCTGGATCCTTCTCGAGAAGGTGCTCCGCCGAGTCGAGGAGCTCGAGAAGACGCCCGCGCCGAGGGCGTAGGCTCGTTGCTGGTTGCTAATTACTCGTCGCTCGTCGCTTGTCACTGATTGCCAGTCGCCGGTCAGCCTCTAGTCGCGTCGTCATCCTGAGGAGCGAAGCGACACTTCGTCGCTGCCGCTCCTCAGTGCAGGCTCCGGATCTCCTGATTCGCGACTCCGACTCGCGACAACCTGCCGCATTGAGACCCGGCTGAGGAGATCCTTCGCTCACGCCCACCCGCGCCGCCTCGCTCAGGATGACGAGCGCTGTGGTATGCGAACGGCCGACGAGCAACGAGCAACGAACGACTAGCCGACCAGAATCACGCCTCATTCTCCCGCGCCTCCAGCTCCGCCTGCGCGGCGGCGAGGCGCGCGACCGGAACGCGATACGGCGAGCACGAGACGTAATCGAGGCCGCAGGAGCGGAAGAAGCGGATCGAGTCGGGGTCGCCGCCGTGCTCGCCGCAGATCCCGACCTTGAGCTTCGGGTTGCCCGCGCGGCCGCGCTCGGTGCCGAGCCGGACGAGCTGCCCCACGCCGTCCGCGTCCAGCGACGCGAACGGATCGCGCGGCAGGATCTTCCTTTCGATGTACTCCGGAAGAAACGAACCGATGTCGTCGCGGGAGTAGCCGAACGTCATCTGCGTGAGGTCGTTCGTACCGAACGAGAAGAATGCCGCCTCGGGGGCGATCTGCTCGGCGAGGAGAGCCGCTCGCGGAATCTCGATCATCGTCCCGACGATCACCGGGACCTCGACCGCGGCAGTCTCGACGACTTCCTTCGCGGTACGGACCACGAGCTCCTTCAGGATCGTGAGCTCGCGCAAGGTCCCGATCAGCGGGATCATGACCTCGGGCCGGACCTCGACGCCTTCATTGCGCACCTCGACCGCGGCCTCGAAGATCGCCCGCACCTGCATCTCGTACACTTCGGGGTACGTGATGCCCAGCCGGCACCCGCGATGTCCCAGCATCGGGTTCACCTCGGTGAGCTGGTGGACCTTCGAGCGGAGCTCGATGAACCCCCATCCCATATCGCGAGCGAGCGCCGAGATCTGCGCCTCGGTCTGCGGCAGGAACTCGTGCAGCGGCGGGTCGAGGAGGCGGATCGTCGCCGGCATCCCGTCGAGCGCGCGGAAAATCCCGGCGAAGTCCTCCCTCTGGAACGGCAGAAGCTTCGCCAGCGCCTGCCGCCGCCCCTCCGCGTCGCGCGCGAGAATCATCTCGCGCACCGCGATGATCCTGTCTTCCTGGAAGAACATGTGCTCCGTGCGGCAGAGGCCGATCCCTTCCGCGCCGAATGCGCGCGCGACCCGCGTGTCCGCTGGCGTGTCGGCGTTCGTCCGCACGCCGAGCTTCCGAATCTCGTCGGCCCACTGGAGGAGCCGGTCGAAATCGCGATAGACCTCCGATGCGTCGCGGTCCATCGATTCTTCGATCAGGACCTGAATGATCTCCGACGAGCGCGTCTCGACTTTTCCGCCGAGGACTTCTCCGGTCGTCCCGTCGATCGAAAGCCAGTCGCCTTCCTTCAGCACGGTGCCCTTCTCCGCGCGCAGCTCGCTGCGGCCATAATCCACGCGCAGCGCGCCGCACCCGACGATGCACGACTTCCCCATGCCGCGCGCGACGACCGCCGCGTGCGAGGTGAGGCCGCCGCGCGTCGTCAGGATTCCGACCGACGCGTGCATCCCCGCGATGTCCTCCGGCGAGGTCTCGACGCGCACGAGGATCACCGGTTCGCGTCCGCCCGCCATCTCGACGGCGCGCTGGGCGCTGAACGCGATCCGTCCCGTGGCGGCACCGGGTCCCGCGGCGAGTCCCGTCGCGAGGAGGCGCCCTTCGCCGAGTGCCTTGTCCTTCGCGTCGGCGTCGAAGATCGGCGCGAGGAGCTGAACCAGCTGCGAGGCGTCGACGCGGCGGATCGCCTCGTCGCGATCGATCAACCCCTCGTCGAACATGTCGTTCGCGACCTTCACCGCCGCGAAGCCGGTGCGCTTCCCCGTTCGCGTCTGGAGAAGGTAGAGCTTCCCCCCCTCGATGGTGAACTCGATGTCCTGCATGTCGCGATAGTGCGACTCGAGCTTCTGATAGACGTCGACGAGCCGCCGATACACCTCCGGCATCGACTCCTCGAGCGAATGGCCGCCGCCGTTCGACTGCTCTTTCGAGATGGGGAACGGAGTCCGGATCCCGGCGACGACGTCCTCGCCCTGCGCGTTGGGGAGGTACTCGCCGTAGAAGCGCTTCTCGCCGGTCGAGGGATTGCGCGTGAAGGCAACGCCGGTCGCGGAGTCGTCGCCGAGGTTGCCGAAGACCATCGACTGGACGTTCACCGCCGTGCCCCAGTCGTCGGGGATGCCGTTGAGACGGCGATAGGTGATCGCGCGCGGGTTGTTCCAGGAGCGGAAGACGGCGCCGATCGCACCCCAAAGCTGCGCCTCGACGTCCTGCGGGAACTCCTCGCCGGAAGCCTCGCGCACCATCGTCTTGTACTCGTCGACGAGCTTTCGCAGGTCGGCGGCGGGAATCTGCGGGTCGGTGTCGACGCCGGCGCGCTCGCGCGTCTCCTCGAGCTTCTCCTCGAACCGGTCGCGACCGATGTCGAGGACGACGTCGGAGTACATCTGGATGAACCGCCGGTACGAGTCCCAGGCGAACCGCTCGTTCGCCCTCGTCGCGAGTCCTTCGACGGTCGTGTCGTTGAGGCCGAGGTTCAGAATCGTGTCCATCATTCCCGGCATCGAGGCGCGCGCTCCCGATCGGACAGAGACGAGGAGCGCCTTCTGCTCGTCGCCGAACCGCTTGCCGACCGACTCCTCGACGCGGCGGAGGCTTTCGCGCACCTGATCCGCGAGCTCGGGGGGATGCTTCTCGCCGTGGCGGTAGTAGTGCAGGCACGCCTCGGTCGAGATCGTGAATCCCGGCGGGACGGGAACGCCGATGTTCGTCATTTCGGCGAGTCCGGCACCTTTGCCGCCGAGAAGGTTCTTCATTCCGGCGTTGCCGTCGGCCTTCCCGTCGCCGAAGTAGTAGACGTATCGATTCATGAGCTTCCTCCGTCGGGGCGGGACTCGCGCACGAGCTCCAGATCGATGCGATTGTTCAGGAGGACGTGGAGCGGCGCCCATGGGAGCTCGTCCGCGTCCGCGTTGACGAGAGCGGCCCGCCCGCGGGGGACGAAAGCGGCGCGCCCGGGATCGGCGCCGGCCTTGCGGAGTGCGTCGCGCAACGCGCCGAGCCGGGCCTCGGTCAGGCGCATGTCCTCATCCGCGCTCTTCATCCCGGCATGGTAGGCGACGAAGCGAAACCGCTGCGGCGCATTTTCTCCGATGAGTGCGGCGAGCCGCTCGACGGCGGGCTCGCTGCCCGGCCGGAGGCGAGGCCCGTCGAACTCGAGCGCGTAGAGCGGATATCGTCCCTCGGCATCGAGAAAGGCGCGCATGGGATCGGTCGGCGTTCCCGAGGGTGCGTCCCCGCCGGGCGTCCACTGCCCGAACCACGTCGTCCAGAAGAAGGGTCGGTGCGACCGGACATGCCAGAGGACGCCGTTGAGATGCGAGGACGCCGCATCGACGCCGAGCGCCGCGACCCCGCGCTCGGCACCGCGGGTCCAGGCGAGGCGGATCACACGCCCCTGCCACGCTCCGTCGAGAGCCATCGGCTCGCGTTCCGCGACGAGGCCACGAACCGTCGATCCTTCGCTCCGGAAGTGCGCCGCCATCCCGTTGATCTCCCAGAAGCCTTCGATCGCGGGCCTCGAGACGGAGTCGGTGTTCGTGCCGGCCGCCAGGATATCCGCGACGCGAACCGAGCGCGCGCCGTCACGGAACGGCGCGATCGTCGTGGCGCGCACGAATACCGCGCGCGTCGGCGTGACGTCGATCCACGTCTCTCCCTTCTCCTCGACGTGGACCTCGCCGAGAGAGACGAAGGTGGTTCCGTCGGTGGAGGCATCGAATCGGACGATGCCGGCGGCGGTCGCCGGGCGAAGCGCGCCCGTCGAGATCCCGATGCGCCGGATCTCGGCCGGTCCGGGGAGGGCGACGACCATCGTCTCCTCGAGATCGTCCGGAGGAGTCGCCCAGTATGTGAGCGGATCCCCGTCGATCGCCATGGCGGCCGAGGCGCGGAGCAGCGCTTCCCCGGTGCGATGCGTGACGACGGCGCCGCGCACGAGGGAGAGGAGGTTGTCCTCGTGGCCGACCAGGAGCGGCTTCTCGGCTTCTCGAGGGGCCGGAGGCTCGGCTTCGCGGCAGGCGCCCAGCGCGAGAGCCGAGGCGATCGCAACCACCGCTCCCCACCGCCTCTTCATGGGCGCGAATTGTAATCCCGCCGATCGACGACGATCCGCGTCACCTCCGCGATCCGTCGCGCGGCGAATCCGACGCGGTTGAGCAGCCCGATCCGGTTCTTGCGGACCCGTTCGTCCTCGACCATGACGAGCACGTCGTCGAAGAATGTCTCCAGTTCCGGCGCCATCGCCGCGAACGACTCGAGCGCCGCCTCGTACTGCCTCGCCGCGACAAGCTCGTCGATCTGCTCGACGACCGCCGCGCTCAGGTCGGCGAGCCGCTTCTCCGTCGGATGCGCGAGCAGCGCGTCGTCGACGGCCGTCGACGCCTCTTCTCCGGCGATGTTCCGGATCCGCTTCGCCGCGTCGAGGATCGAAAGAAATTCGGGCCACCGCCGTGCCGACCGGAGCGCCGTCAGGCGGTCCTGGAGATCCGGCAGCGATCCCTGCCATCCCGACTCCATCGCCGCCGCGATCTCGTCGTAGGCGAAGCCGCCGTAGCGCGGGTGCTCCATGAGCGTCCGGACGCGATCGCCGAGAAAGTCGCGGAGCTCGTCCGAAGTCGTCGTGCGCGCGTCCGTGTCGATGCCGTGCACGTCGAGCGCGAGCTCGACGAGACGCTGAACGGGAAGCTCGAGCCGCCACGGTTTCCGCTGGAGCAGGATCTGGACCGCTCCCTGCCCGGCACGCCGCAGCGCGAAGGGGTCCTTCGATCCGGTCGGCTTCATGCCGATCCGGAAAAATCCGGCCAGCGTGTCGATCTTGTCGGCGAGCGAAACGACCGCGCCGCCGATCGTGCGGGGGAGATCGTCCTCGACGTTCACCGGCAGATAGTGATCGTAGATCGCCTGCCACACCTCGGCGGGGGCGCCCTCTTCCCGCGCGTAGATGCCTCCGATCTTTCCCTGGAGTTCCGTGAACTCCTTGACCATCTCCGTGACGAGATCGGCCTTCGCGAGGCGTGCCGCGCGCTCGATCGCATCGCGGTCGGGAAGGTCGAGCTCCTCCGCGATCGCCCGGGCGAGGGCGACGATCCGCTCCGTCTTGTCGAGATACGTCCCGAGCTTCTCCTGGAACGTGAGACCGACGAGAGCGGGGACGCGCTCCTCGAGCGGGAGCCGGCGGTCGGTCTCGTGGAAGAACTTCGCGTCGGCGAAGCGCGCGTTCGTGACGAACGCGTTGCCGGTCGCGACGTTTCCGTCGGGATCGCCGGTCTGATCCATCACCGCGAGAAACGAGCTCGTCAGACGATCGCCCTTCCAGACCGGAAGCTGCTTCTGGTGGACGCGCATCACCGTGACGAGAACCTCGAACGGCAGAGAGAGAAAGGCCGGATCGAACTCGGCGCGGACGACTCCCGGCGCCTCGGTGAGGTACGTCCACTGATCGAGGATCGACCCGTCGCTCCCCGGCGTTCCGCCCGCTTCGGCCGCGAGCGACGTCGCCCGGCGCCGCAGCTCCGCCGCGCGATTCTCGGGATCGATGACGACGTGCATCGCGGCGAGGCCGTCGCGATACGATGCGAAGTCGCCGACCTCGATCTCGCGATCCGCGAGGACGCGATGGCCGCGCGCCGTCGTTCCGGCTTCGACGCCGAGAAGCATCAGCGGCAGCAGCTTGCCGTCGAGAATCGAAACGACGGAATGGACCGGACGGATGTAGCTCTTCTCGCCGCCGCTCCACCGCATCGTCTTCGGCCAGTGCAGGCTCTCGACGATCGCGGGGACGCCGTCGCGAAGGGCGGCGTCCATCGTCCGGCCGGTCACCGTCCGCTCGAGCCAGACGTAGTCGTCTCGGACGGCGATCTGCTCGCGCGTCGCGCCGTTCTTGCGGAGAAACCCGTCGAGAGCGCGCGTCGGGTTCCCTTCCGCGTCGAAGGCGGCTCGGGCCGAAGGTCCCTTGACCGTTTCCGAGCGATCGGGCTGGCGCTCCGGAAGGTCGCGAAGGTGAAACCAGATGCGGCGTGACGTCGCGCCGACCGCGATCGTCGCCGGATCGGGATCCCGTTCGGCGAACTCGCGCACGAGACCCGTGAGGCGCTCGCGCAGCGCGTCCAGCCGCGCGGGAAGCATCCAGGCGGGAATCTCCTCGAGGAGAATTTCGAATAGGTACGTCTGAGCCATTCCGGGGTCGTCGTCAGGTCGCCGTCGCGGCGAGCGCCTTCTCGCGCTCCTCCGGCGGAAGGAGCGGGAAGCCGAGCCGCCGCCGCGCCTCGAGATACTGTCCGGCGCAGCCCACGGCGAGCTCGCGGACGCGCTTGATCACCCCGACGCGCTCGGTCGCCGACACGGCGCCCCGCGCGTCCAGGGTATTGAAGATGTGCGAGCACTTCAGGGTCCAGTCGTACGCCGGAAGCACGAGCTCCGCGTCGAGACACCGCTTCGCCTCGTTCTCGTAGTCCTCCAGCAGGCGCCAGTGGAGCGGGACGTCCGCCACTTCGAAGTAGTACTTCGAGAACTCGTACTCGTCCTGCTTCCGCACGGCGCCGTATCCGAAGCCGCCGCCCCACTCGATGTCGAACACCGAATCGCGCCGGCTGAGGAACATCGTGAGCCTTTCGAGTCCGTACGTGATCTCCGCCGACACCGGCGCGAGATCGATGCCGCCCGCCTGCTGGAAGTACGTGACCTGGGTGATCTCCATCCCGTCGAGGAGCACCTGCCATCCGACGCCCCACGCGCCGAGCGTCGGCGACTCCCAGTTGTCCTCCTCGAACCGGATGTCGTGGCGCGTCAGATCGAGCCCGATCGCGCGCAGCGAGTCGAGGTAGATCTCCTGAACGTCCAGCGGCGACGGCTTCAGGACGACCTGATACTGATAGTGCTTTCCGAGACGGAACGGATTCTCGCCGTAGCGCCCGTCGGCCGGCCGGCGGGAGGGCTGGACGTACGCGACGTTCCACGGCTCCGGGCCGAGGACGCGCAGGAAGGTCGCCGGATGCATCGTCCCCGCGCCGACTTCGAGATCGAGCGGGTGCTCGATCGCACACCCTCGCTCGGCCCAGAAGTTCTGGAGCCGGAGGATGAGCGACTGAAACGAGAGCGCCGCCGGCATGGGCGCGCATTCTATCGTGTCGGTAGCTGGGAGCTAGTCGGTGGTAGCTAGTCGGTGCGTAGCTCGCAGCTGGTCGTCGGGCGGTGGCGGCTCCGGCGGCTTCTCCTCCGGCGGCTCTTCGGGAGGCGGAGGGGTGGCCGTGTCGGTCGGTGGCGGCGGCTGCTTCGTTTCCGGCGGAGCCTTCGTCTCGGGCGGCGGAGCCTTCGTCTCCGGCGGCGGCGCTTCGTCTCCGCGCTCGGCGGTGGTCGTCTCCTCCGGCACCGGCTCGGGCGGCGCCGGTTCGGGCGGTGTCTCCGGCTCGGGCGCGGTGCGGCGCGGCTCTGTCTGGCGCCGTGTCATGACGGGCTCCGGCCGGGGTCGCGGTTGCGCCGGGGGCGGGCGCGGCGCGGCCGCGGGGGGTGTGGTCCTCATCGGGCGAGGGGGCGGCGGCCTGAGACCCAGCGTGTCGGCTAGGCTGTCCGGCCCCTGCTGGACGACGGTCGTCGTGACCGTGGCGGTGGTGGGACCGACCAGCGTCAGGTTCGTCGTCGTGTCGAGATTCGTCGTCGTGAGCGGAGGAACGGTGCCGTCGAGCGAAGTCGCCACGGTTCCGGCCTGTCCTTCGCGCACGATGTCGTAGCCGTCGGTGCGCTTCTCCAGATCGCTCTTCTGCGAGCAGCCGGAGAGCAGGGCCGCGGTTGCGAAGAAGAGGATGCCTTTGAATCGCGTTCTCATATTCGTCGGAGGTTTTGCCAAGGTTTGACAAAGAGGTCGCACCTTCTGTGCCAAAGATGACGCTTCGGATCGCGCTGAGTCTGGCAGGGCGCGATCGCGCGGCGGGGTTGCGGCGGAAAGCGTCGCAGGTCCGAAACATCACGATGCGTACAACGCTCGCTCTCCTGCTCGCGGTCACGATCGCGGGTTGCTCGCTGCGCAACGAGGTCGCGCTGACGCCGATCTTCATCGTGCCTTCGGACGTGCGCCCGGACGGAACGAACGTCGTCGAGCAGCAGGCGGCGGGGGAGTTCGGCCGCGCGATCGAATGGGCCGGAACGATCGACGCGAAGGAGCGCCCGTCGGCGAAGGAGCTGTGGGCGCTCGGTAGCTCCGAGAGCGCGGCGGGGCGGCTCGAGGACGCGCGGCGGCACCTCCGCGCGGCGCTCGACCTGCGCCCGACATTCGACGAGCGCGGCGACATCGCCTGGGCGCTCGCCCAGACGGAATACCTCGCGAACAACTACGCCGCGGCTCTCGAATGGTCGCTCCTCGCTTCCGAGAGCGGCGTCGGCATCCGGCAGTGGCACTTCGATTACCTCGAAGCTCTCGCCGGCGTACAGGCGTTCGACATTCCGGTGCGGCGGACGGTGACGGTGCCCATGCGCATCGGCTCTCCCGAGATCCCCCGCATCGACGTGGCGCTGAACGGCCGCGAGGGAGTCGACGCGGTGATCGACACGGGCGCCGTGATGTCGATCGTCTCGGAGACGATGGCCGAGACCGCGGCCGTGCGCAGCCTCGGCGACTTCCGCGGCACGTTCCTCGGGCTTCTCGGCGAGCCGATCCCCGTCCGCTTCGGCCTCGTCGACTCGCTCCGCATCGGCGAGCTGGAGATCGCGAACGTTCCCGTCGCGATCATGCCGGACGACGAGATGAAGTTCTTCGTGCGCAACCGCCGGCCCTTCCGGATGGACCTGCTGCTGGGGACGAACCTGCTCAAGGAGTTCCGGATCGAGCTCGACTTCCGCCGCGAGGTCCTCTCGCTCCAGCCGCTGACGCCCGCGATGCGCCGTCCCGACCCGGACCAGAATCTCTTTTTCGTCGGCTTCCGGCCTTTCGTGCAGGCGACGATCAACAGGAAGGGTTGGTATCTCTTCGTCGTCGACACCGGATCCGAGGTCACGTTCCTCAACCTCGAGCTGCTGGACGGGATGCCGATCCGCCGCTTCGTCCGGTATCACGGCGCGACGCTCCAGGGACTCGGCGGCGCGCGCAAGCGCGGCGAGAAAATCGAAGACGTCGAGATCGGGATCGACGCGTGGGGCGGCCGGTTCAAGAATCTCCCGCTCTACGCGTCCGAGACGGCGAACGCCTACGGAATCCTCGGGCAGAACTTCATGCAGAACTTCCGCGTCGTGATGGACTTCGGCGCGATGCGTCTCGACCTCTACCGCGACCGCGGGCCGTTCCGGCGCTCCGCGTTCGAGCGGTGATGGGAGCTCACGAGACCGTCTTCACGGCGGCGTCGCCTTCGACCAGGCCGTCGAAGACCTGAAGCGCGAGGTCGACGCGGCCGAGCGGCGCCGACACCTGCACGCCCGCGACGCGGTCGCGCACCGCGAGCAGCGTCTCGCGCGCGATCGCGACGCCCTCGTGCAGCGCGTGCTCCTTGCTCTTCTCGCTCGCGACGCGCATCCGGTCCATGACCGGTTCGGGGACGGACACGCCGGGCACCTCGTTGTTCATGAACTGCGCATTCCGGTACGACAGCAGCGGCCAGATGCCGGCGACGATCGGCAGGTTCCAGTCCTCGATCCGGTGGAGGAAGTGCTCGAGCTGCGCGACGTCGAAGACGGGCTGCGTGATCGCGTACTCGGCGCCCGCCTTCACCTTCCAGTCGAGGCGGCCGAGCTCGTACTCGAGATCGAGGTGCCCCGGATTCACGCCGACGCCGATCGTGAACTCGGTCGGCTGTCCGAACGGATGCCCGCCCAGATCGAGACCGCGGTTCATGAGCGCCACCATGTTCGTGAGGCCGATCGAGTCGATGTCGAATACGGCGGTCGCCTCGGGATACGGTCCCATCTTCGGGGGGTCGCCCGTGATGAGGAGGAGGTTGCGCAGCCCGAGCGCGGCGCAGCCGAGCAGGTCCGAGTGCATGCCGAGAAGGTTCCGGTCGCGGCAACAGTAGTGGAGGATCGCCTCGATCCCGACCTGCTGCTGGATGAGGACCGCGACGGCGATCGCCCCCATCCGGTTCTGCGCGCGCGGCCCGTCGGGGACGTTGACGCCGTGAACGCCCGCGTCGCGGATCGCGCGGACGCCCTCGAGCATCTTCGTCGCGTCCGGCCCCTTCGGCGGCGTGATCTCGATCGTGGTCACGAACTCGCCGTTCGCGATCCTCTTTCCCCAGTTCGACCGCTCGGCGACAGGGACCGGCTCGGGCGCGTGCTGCCCGTTGCGCAGCGTCTCCGACTCGACGATCACGAGGTGGCGCCGCGGCGAGAGCGGCCGCACGGCGTCGGCGATCATCCGGATGTGCTCGGGCGTCGTGCCGCAGCAGCCGCCGATGAACTTCACGCCCTTGTGGATCAGGCGCTTCGCGTACTTCGCCATGTAATCGGGCGAAGCCATGTACATCTGCCGCCCCTGAACCGCGCGCGGGAGGCCGGCGTTCGGTTGACAGGAGATCTTCTTCGCCGTGGCGGCGGCCATCTCCTCGACGGCGTCGAGCATGACGTCGGGACCGACCGAGCAGTTGAGGCCCACGACGTCGGCGCCGGCCGCGTCGAGGCGGCGCGCGAGGAGGGCCGGCGGGTCGCCGAAGGCGGTGCGGCCGTCGGTGCCGATCGTCATCTGCGCGACGATCGGAAGGGACGAAACGTCGCGGACGGCGCGGATCGCCTGCTCGGCTTCGGCGATGTTCGCGAAGGTCTCGAGGAGGATGAGATCGACCCCTCCCTCGACGAGGCCCTCGATCTGCTCGCGGAACATCTGGCGCGCTTCGTCGAGCGCGGTGGGGCCGTACGGCTCGAGCCGGATTCCCAGCGGGCCGACGGCGCCGGCGACCCAGGCGGACTCGCCGGCGGCCTCCCGCGCGATCTCGGCGCCGCGGCGGTTGATCGCGCGGAGATCGTCGGCCAGGCCGAAGGCGGTGAGCTTCGGCCGGTTCGCGCCGTAGGTGTTCGTCTCGAGAATCTCCGCGCCGGCCTCGAGGTACGCGCGATGGATGGCGAGGACGGCGTTCTCCTCGCGCAGGTTCAGCTCGTCGTAGCACTTGTTGATGAAGAACCCGCGCGAATAGAGCATGGTCCCCGTCGCGCCGTCGAAGAGGTAGACGTGCGAATCGGCGAGTGTCTGGATGAAGTCCTGCATGGCGTCCCCGATGCCGCCGGCCGAAAAACGAAAGGCCCCACGAATCGTGGGGCCTTTCCGTCTTCAGAAGCGAAGGTCCGGTCAGCGGCGGTCTTTAGCTTTTTTTAGGCTGGTTGCAAGCGGCCCCAAATCACTCCAGCTTCGGCGAGGAATGTACGGCCCGGCCGGGGAAATGTCAACGCGATGCCGGTTGCCGGTTGGCGGTTGCCGGTTGTCGGCTTCAATCTCTACGGACAACCGACAACGGACAACGGCCAACTCAAAACCGGTACACCGCCGAGATCGATCCGACCTTGAACGCGTCCGAGGTGTCGTACGCCGCGTCGATCTGGAACTTCGGCCAGGCGAGACCGACGCCGACCGTGAAATGGTGCTGGTCTTCGCCGCCGGTGAAAACGACCTCGGACCTCATGCGGTTGGCGGAGCAGAGAACCCTGTCGGATTCAGCGAATCGCTCGTCGTCGCACGTAATGGGCCCGACGTAGTCGAGGCCATGCGCCGGCTCGAGCCACCAGCCTCCGCGGATGGCGACCGACGTTCGTCCGGGAAAAAAGTACTCGGCGCCGAGGTGGTACTCGAGCGCGTCATCGATCTCGTAGGGCTGCTCGATGATGTCGATCTCGGGAAAAGCCGACTTGAAATCGTCCGTGAGATTCGAGTACCTGACGAAGACGGCGTCGGCGAGGATCGTCAGAACGGGCATCGGCCGATAGGCGACTCCGATACCGGCCGTATCGGGGACATGAAACGTGGTGTCGAACGCCTGGTCGAAAACCTGCCCCTCCGCCGCGAAGCGTTGAAAGACGGCGGTCGGATACTCGGCCCCATGTTTGTAAGTCGCGCCGACGCTGAGGTCGTCGCGTACGCTCCACTTCAAGCCGAGATTGAAGGTCATCGCGCTCTCGGTCTGCGCATTGCCTTCCTCGTCGAGCTCGGTCGCCTGAACGAGAATCTCGGTCAGTTGTGCGCTTTGGACCGTTCCCTGGTGGATATAGCGGAACAGAGCGGCCGCCTGGTCGAACAGTTGATATCGCACGCCCGCGCCCACAGATACGGGTCCGAACGAATACGCACCCGCGATACCGAACGTCTTCTGCGATATGTCGACACCCGTCAAATAGGGATTCAACTCGTAGCCAGTGCAGGCTCCGAAATCTTCATCGTTGAGACGGATGCACTCCTCGCGGTCAATGGGTCCGCCGCTGCCGACCGGATCCCCGCGAGCAATGAACCACAGAGGCAGCTCCCGGATGAACGGAAAGTTCAGCGCATCGAACTCGTAAACCATGTTCACGTCGCTGCGGATCGAGAGCGGACGGTGGTAGTACGCGGCAACCGCCCAGCGATCGCGCGGAAAAACGAAGCTCGCGAACGAGACCTCGGCAGTATTGCTGTGACCGGTGAATTCTTCGATCGTGAAGTTCGGGAACTCACCGCCGGCAGTGACCGGCGTATCGATCCGGAAGTTACGCAGCTCGAGAGAAATCTCCGGCGAGCGCAGGATCGTCAATCCCGCCGGGTTCGCCTCGGCCGCGGTAGCGTCATCTGCGAGTCCGAGGAACGCCCCTCCCATTCCGAGCGATCTCGCCCCAGGGTTCTGAAAATTGAAGGTTAGACCGGCGAGTGACTCCAGGTCCGTGTTCTGCGCCGCGGCGGGTAGACAGACGAGCACTGCGAAGACGACCAGCGTGCCGACTCGTTTCATGAACTCTCCCAACTCTGCCAGTTCGTTGCTGATGCGTTGGAAACCGATTCCGTTGCGACGAGTCTAGGAACGTACAGAGGGAAGGTCAAGGCGTCGCGGCGTCGATGACCTGGCGCGTCACCTCTTCGACCGTGCCGAGCTTCTTTTCCCGGTCTTTCCGCGCGCTCCACTCGATCTGGCCGTTCGCGAGGTTGCGTTTCCCGACGACGATCCGCAGGGGGAAGCCGATCAGGTCCGCGTCCTTGAACTTCACGCCCGGGCGTTCGTCGCGGTCGTCGTAGATCACGTCGACGCCGCCGTCGAGCAGGTCC
>JBOGJQ010000287.1:0-9538 GCA_050745405.1 Thermoanaerobaculia bacterium
CGGCTCGAGAGTCGTCGCGAGCGCCGCCATGGAGACGGTCGACACGTCGAGATTCGACCCGGACGAGAGCGTGGATCCGAGGCGCGCGAGATCGGTCGAGATCTCGATCGCGTTCCGCGTCTCGGTCCCCTCGTCCAGCATGTTCAGGGCGAGCATCGCCGTGCCGGGCTCCGCGAACTGGTCTGCGGCATAGCCGGCGTCGACGAGCAGGTCGAAATTCACCACCGGCACGCCGTGCCGCTCCGCGACGAGAACTTCGAGTCCGTTCGAGAGCGTGGCGCGCTCGATCGCCGGGAACTCCGGCGCCGGAGGCGTGCCCGGCTCGGGCATCGTGCTCCGGTCGGCCGCCTGCTCGGCGGGACGGTAATTCGGGAACGGCTTGATGATCTGGGTGTAGAGCCCGTCGGTGAGCCACTCCTTGCCGGCAGCCTGGACCTCGGCGGGCGTCGCGGTGCGGATCCACTCGAGATCCTGCTTGTACGCCTCCGGCGAGCCGCCGAACACCTGGCTGCGCGCGAGGAGGTCCGACTTCCCGCCGAACCCGCCGATCCGCTCCAGACCGCGGACGAAGCTCGCGAAGTACTGCGTCTTCACGCGGTCGAGCTCCGCCGCCGTCGGACCGCTCGCGAGAAGCCGGTCGAGCTCCTCGTGGATCGCCTTCTCGACCGCCGCCGCATCGCCGCCCGGCTTGACCAGCGACTCGATCGTGAAGAGGCCGCCGATCTCGCGCGTGTCGACGTACGCGCCGACGTTCGTCGCGATCTGATCGTCGTAGACCAGCCGCTTGTACAGGCGCGACGCCTTGTCCGAGACGAGAACATCGCCCAGGAGCGTGAGCAGCGCGTTCTCGCGCGTGAAGGCGCCCGGTACGTTCCAGATCTTCGTCACCTGAACCTGCGGGACCCGGTCCTCGGCGATCTCGCGCTGCGAGCCGTTCCGCTTCGCCGGCCACTCCTCGAACCGCGGGACCGGCGGTCCCGGGGGGATGTCGCCGAAGAACTTCTCGACTTTCGCCTTCGCGACTTCGGGCGTGATGTCGCCCGCGACGACGATCACCGCGTTCGCGGCGCCGTAGTACTGGTTGAACCACTCCTTCACGTCCTCGAGCGCCGCGGCGTTGAGATCGTCCATCGAACCGATCACCGTGTGCCCGTACGGATGGTCGTCCGGATAGACGGCCTCGGTCGCGAGCTCGTAGCCGACCGCGTACGGCTGGTTCTCGTAGGAGCGCTTCTCGTTCTGCACGACCCCGCGCTGCTCGTCGAGCTTCGCCTGGTCGATCGCGCCGAGCAGGTGTCCCATCCGGTCGGATTCGAGCCAGAGGACCGTGTCGACGGCGGAGGTCGGGACGTTCTGGAAGTAGTTCGTCCGGTCCTCGTTCGTCGTGCCGTTGAGCGTCGTCGCACCGATCCGCTCGAGCACCTGGAAGAAATCGCTGTTCGCGTTCTCCGAGCCGTTGAACATCAGGTGCTCGAACAGGTGGGCGAACCCGCTCCTCCCCTCCGGCTCGTTCTTCGAGCCGACGTGGTACCAGACGTTGACCGCCACGATCGGCGCCTTGTGGTCCTCGTGGACGATGAGGGTGAGGCCGTTGTCGAGAACCATTTTCGTGTACGGAACGTCGACCTGCGGGTACTTCGCCTCCGTCGTCTTCTGAGCGAACGACGCTGGAGCAGCGAGCAGGCAGACGATCGCCAGGGCAATCAGGCTGCGTGGATTCCTCATAGATCTCCTCTTTCGATTGGAGTGGACGGGCGTGTCCACCGGCTCTTACGCGCCGGGTCGGAGAAAGTTTATCGCGGCGTGAGCAGGCAAAATGAGCAGCGGCTATTTTTTCTTCGCCGGCCGCCCGCCCTCTTCCGCCGTCCTCCCCCGCTGCAGGGCGTAATTCAGCGTCCCGGCGCGGAACCAGCGGTAGCCGTGCGCGTCGACAGCCAGGCGGTGGGTGCCGCGGGCGTCGGCGCGGCTCTCGTTCTCTTCGAGGAGGTCGATCAGCGTCTCGCCACCCGGTACGGTCGTCCGCAAGCGCACTTCGTGCGGGCGCTCGTCGAAATTGTGGACGACCACCACGGCGCTCCCGCGCCAGACGTATGCCATCGCCAGCACGTGCGGCGAGCGCGCAGGGAGAACGTCCCATTCTCCCCACCCGATCTCCGGACACTCCTTCCGGAGGCGGATCATCCGCTGCATCCACCGGAGGAGCGAGCTTGGGTCGCGATGCTGATCCTCGACATTCACGTGCGGATACCCGAACGGCCCCTCGGCGATCACCGGGTGGACGAGGCGGTCCGCGGTCGAAAACCCGGCGGACCTCTCGTTCGCCCACTGCATCGGCGTCCGGACGGCATCCCGTCCGTTGAGCTCGAGGTTCTCGCCCATCCCGATCTCGTCGCCGTAGCGGATCACGGGCGTTCCGGGGAGGGAGAAAAGGACGCTGTACGCGAGGTGGAGGTGCGGGCGGTCCCCGAGCATCGAGGCGAGACGGCGGCGGAGGCCGCGGTCGTAGAGCTGCATCGCCGGATCGGGACCGAAGTGCTCGAAGACGACGTCGCGCTGCTCGGGCGCGAGACGACCGAGGTCGAGCTCGTCGTGGTTCCGGAGGAACTGCGCCCACTGGGCCGTCGGCGGCAGGGACCGGGTCGCGCGGAGCGCGGCGATCAGGGGGCGCACGTCGCGGGAGGCGAGGCCGTAGAAGAGGTGCTGGTTCACCCAGAAGTTGAACATCATGTGGATGCCGTTGCCGCCGTTGAAGTAGCGTCCCGCCTCCTCGGGAAGGACATTCGCCTCGCCGAGCAGGATCGCGTCGCCCGCGCGCCACTGCAGGAACGAGCGGATCTCCCGGAGGTACTCGAAGCGGAGGGAGCTCTTCGCCCCATCGACGGCCGGCTTTTCGATCAGGAACGGGAGGGCGTCCACGCGGAACCCCGAGGCGCCGAGCTGGGTCCAGAAGCCGATCATCCGGAGGACCTCCGCGCGGACGTCGGGGTTCTCCATGTTGAGGTCCGGCTGGAAATCGTAGAACCGGTGGAAGTAGTACGCCCGGGCCTCCCGGTCCCACGTCCACGTCGACTTCTGCTCGCCGGGAAAGACCAGCCCCTTGTCCCAGTCGGGCGGCCGCTTCCTGGACCAGACGTACCACTCGCGGTACTTCGACGAGGGATCGCTGCGGCTGGCCTGGAACCACGGATGCGCGTCGGAGGTGTGGTTCGCGACGAGGTCGAGGATGACGCGCATCCCGCGCTTGGAGACCTGTTGAACGAGCTCGACGAAATCGCCTCCGGTGCCGTGACGCTCGTCGACCGTGTAGAAGTCGGAGACGTCATAGCCGTTGTCGCGATTCGGCGTCTTCTGGAACGGAGCGATCCAGAGCACGTCGACCCCGAGCGTCTCGAGGTAGTCGAGCCGGCGGATCAGTCCCTCGAAATCCCCGACGCCGTTTCCATCGGCGTCCATGAAGGTCTCGAGGTCGAGGCTGTAGATGAGCGCGTTCTTGTACCAGAGGTCGTCGATCATCGGCGCCCTCAGCAGTGCAAAGACTCCTCCAGACGGATCGCCGAAAACGGGTGAGCCGTCGTAAACTGACCCGAGAATACGGGAACGGGAGGTATCAATGAGGAGTCGAATTCTCGCTGGCGCCGCCGTGCTGCTGCTCGTCGCCTGCACCGCCGAGCAGCCGCAGGAGGCGTCGGCAACGTGGGAGACGCAGGAGCCCGGCGCGTCATTGCCGCAGACGACGGCCGCGCCGGAGCCGGCGGTCGAGCCGCCGGGAACCGCGGATGCGCGGCGGATGTCGGTCCAGGCGGTCCAGGCCGGCGTCGACAGCGGCGCCATCGTCCTGGTCGACGTCCGCTCCGCGCAGGCTTACGCCGTGGAGCACGCGAGGGGCGCGATCAACATTCCGCTGCAGGACGTGCCGGCGCGCGCGCGCGAGCTGCCGATGGGGAAGCAGATCGTCGCGTACTGTACGTGACCCGCCGAACAGACGAGCGCCCGTGCGGCGCTCATCCTGAACCAGCAGGGATTCCCCGACGCGGCCGCGCTGACCGGGGGATTCGACGCCTGGAAGGCGGCGGGCCTGCCGACCGAGAGCGCGGGACCGGTCGCGCAGTAGTCTGTGGCCGGGCCGTCCCGGGCCGGAACCCTTCCAGCTTGGGTTCCGGGGCGAGGACGCCCCGGCCACATCCTTATTCGGCGACCTGCTGAACCAGCTCGACCTCGATCTCGACGTCGACTTCTTCGCTCACCACGACGCCGCCCGTATCGAGCGCGCGGTTCCACGTCACTCCGAAATCGGTGCGGTCGAGCTCCGTGGTCGCGCTCGCGCCGCTGCGGAGCGTGTTCCGGGCGCGGACCGGCGCCGCCGGCCCTTCGACGTCGAGCACCACTTCCCGCGTGACGCCGTGCATCGTCAGATCGCCGGTGACGCGGTACCACTCGCCGGCCTTCTCGACCTGCTTCGAACGGAACGTGATCGTGGGGTACGTCTCGACTTCGAAGAAGTCCGCGCTGCGGAGATGCTCGTCGCGGTTCTCGTTGCCCGTGTCGATCGACGAAGCGTCGATCGTCACGTCGATCACGACCGTCTCGGGCTTCGAAAGATCGCCCGTCACGGTCCCGGACACCTTCCCGAAGCGCCCTTTGACCTTCGACACCATCATGTGACGGACGGAGAACTCGGCACTCGAATGCGCCGAGTCGATCTTCCAGACCGGCTCCTGAGCGAAAGCCGCGACGGCGGCGAAGGCCGCGATGACCGCGGCGACGAAAACACGTTTCATGTGAGCTCCTTTCGGACGAGGTTCGTGGGGGGGAACGCCGACGGCGGCCTCTCGATTTCGCAAAGGATACAACGCGCCTCTGTTACGGTCGCGTGACGCCTCGCCGGCTCCGGTATAGTTCCGGCGCGATGCTGCCGCCCGGGTTCACGCTCGAGGAGCGCGCCCGCCTCAGCGAGGAGGAAGCCGTCCGTCGCCAGTTCGACGCGCGGAACCTCGGTGTGCTCCGCTTCGCGAGCTGGATCTTCGCCGCGATTGCGTTCGGCCTCTTCTTTTACGGCATCACCGATCCGGGTGGACTCAAAGCCGTCATCGGCACCGCCGGCTGGCTCGGGAGCGCGGTCCTCGTTTTTCTGATCCGACGCGCGGCCCGTCCGCCAGGGACGACCGCGCCGCGCCGCGAGAAGCTCGCCGCGATCATCCGCCGGCGTCTCCGCTCGTTCACGATCACGTACCTCCTTTTCCAGTGGCTCTTCCTGACGCTGATGGCGTTCGGCGAGGAGGAAGCGCCGCTCGCGTCGGCGACGCTGTTCGTCTGGTTTCTCGTTCTCATCCGGCTCCTTCCGTCCCAGACCATCCTGCTCTACGCGACGGGCGCCGCCCTCTCCGGGACCGCGCTCTGGCTCGGGACACCGGGAGGGCGCGAGCTCGTCGCGCCTCTCGTCGTCAACGCGGTGATCGCTCTCGCGGTGAATCTCGTCTTCACCTGGCGCGCGCGGCGCCGCTTTCTCCGGGAATGGCGTGAGGCGCGCGTCGACGCGGTCGAGCAGATCCGTATCCGCGAGGAGCTCGGCTTCGCGCGCCAGATCCAGCTCTCGATGCTTCCGCGCGAAGCGCCGGCCGTCGAGTGGCTCGCGATCGCCTCGCTGTCGCTTCCCGCGAGCGAAGTGGGCGGCGATTACTACGATTACTTTCCCGTCGACGAAGATCGGTTCGCCGTCGTGGCCGGCGACGTCGCGGGGCACGGCCTCGCCTCGGGCCTCGTTCTTTCCGGCGTCCGCAGCGGTCTGACACTCCTCGCCGACGACCTTGGCGATCCCGCGGCCGTCATGGCGCGGCTGCACCGCATGGTGCGCCAGACGCTCCAGCACCGGATGCTCGTCACTCTCGCGATCCTCCTGCTCGACCGCTCGACGGCCACGGCGACGCTCACGAGCGCCGGGCACCCTCCCCTCTTCATCCGGAGACGCGACGGCGCCGTCGAGCGCATCGAGACGTCGGCCCTTCCTCTCGGCAACGGTCTGTCGGACCGGTTCGCTCAGACGACGGTTCCGTTCGGTCCGGGAGACCTCTTCGTGCTCCAGACCGACGGCGCGTATGAGGCGGTGAATGCGGAGGGGGAGCCGTTCGGGTTCGCGCGACTGGAGGCGGCAATTGCCGCCGCCGACGGCACGCCGCCATCCATCCGCGACCACCTGCTCCGCGCGATCTGGGAGTTCCGCGGATCGGTGCCCCAGAACGACGACGTCACGCTGGTCGTGGTTCAGGTCGCCGGCTGACTAACCGACTGACGGCCGGGAATCCCCCTCACCACCCCCTCGTTGCCGCATCGGATGTCCCTCTCGGTCATCATTCCCTGCCGGAACGGCGAGCGGACGGTCGGCGCGGCCATCGCGGCGACGCTCGCACAAAGCGAGCCGCCGGTGGAGATCCTCGTGGTCGACGACGCGTCGACCGACGGCTCGGCCGCCGCGGCCGAGCGCGCGGGCGCGCGCGTGATCCGCTGCGAGACCCGTCGCAATGCGGGCGGCGCGCGGAACGCCGGCCTCGAGGCCGCCCGAGGCGATCTCGTCGCGTTTCTCGACGCGGACGTCATCCCCTCGCGCGAATGGCTCGCCGGCGCGCGCCGGGCTCTCGATGCCCGCCCGGAGGTCGCCGGGGTCGGCGCCCGGATCCTCAACGGACGCTCGAGCCGATACGGAAAACTCGACTACTTCATGAACCATTCGGAATGGATCGCCGGCTCTTCCGGCGAGCGCTCGTCGCTGCCGACGATGGCGGTCGTCTTCCGCCGCTCCGCGATCGAGGGGCTGCGGTTCCCGGAGACGAACTCCGGCGAAGACACGGCCTTCGCCCTCTCCGTTCTCGCGCGGGGCGGCCGTCTCTGGTTCGAGCCGTCGATCACGGTCCTCCATCAGCACGAGCGGCTCGACTGGAATGCCTACTGGGACAAGCAGGTCGCGTGCGGCCGGACGATCTTCTGGACGCGCTCGGCGCTCGACCGTCCCGGCCGGGCTCTGGTCCGCTTTCCAGTTCTCCTCTTTCTTTTCCCGCACCTCTGGCTCATGCTCGTGCGGATGGCGCGCGCCGGCTTTTTCGTCGATGCGGTGATGCTCTTTCCGTGGTTCGTCGCGGGAGAGATCGCGCGCATTCGCGGCTTCTTCGACGCGCGCCGCGCGGGAGTCGGAGCCTGGCTCGCCACCGGCTCGGGGAAGGTGGCCGCATGAGCCGCACGCGGATCGCTCACGCGGCGGCGCTCGCGCGCGACTGGGCCGGGGGCGGCGATGCCCTCGCGCAGTGGACGCACTTCGTCACGTCGACGTGCAACGCGAAGTGTGCACACTGCTTCTACCCGATCAACCAGAAGACGAACGAGCTGACCCTCGACGAGATCGACCGCCTGGCGAGCACGCTTCCGCCGATCCGCCTCCTTCTCATCTCGGGCGGCGAGCCGTTCCTCCGCCGCGACCTGCCGGAGATCATCCGCGTCTATTTCGAGCGGACGCGCTTCTTCACGGCGTCCATTCCGACGAACGGGTACGCGCCCGAGGCGACGTGCCGGGCCGCCGAGGCGATCTGCGGCATCTCGCCCGACCTCTCTCTCGGAATCACCGTCTCCATCGACGGATTCAAGGAGTTCCACGACCGCGTCCGCGGCGTGCCCGGTCTCTACGAGCGCTCCCTCGCGACGCTCGAAGCGCTCCTCGCTGTCACGAAGCGTCTCCCGAATCTCACCGTGGGCGTGACGACCGTCTTCATGAAGGACAACCAGGAGGAGATCGACCGGTTCGTCGATTTCATCTGGGAGCGCTACCGGCCGAACCACCACGCGATCGGCCTCATTCGCGGCAACCCGCTCGATCCGTCTCTCAAACAGGACCTCGACATCGACAGATACGAGCGCGTCTCGCGCACCGTCGACTCCCGTTACCCGCCGGACGAGGTGCGGACGGGGTGGCGCGGCCTTCGCGTCCGGGCGCGGCGCGAGATCAATAGGCAGCGCGCCGAGTACATCGCGCGGCAGGCGCGCGGCGGCGGCTTCGAGGGGTTCTGCCACGCCGGGGAGCGCGAGTTCGTCCTGTCGGAGGACGGCGACGTCTTCGGCTGCGAGCTGATCCCGCAGAAGCTCGGAAACGTTCGCGAGGCGGGGTACGACTTCGCGAAGATCCGCGACGGCGCGGCCGCCGCGGAGTTCAACCGGGCGAAACACGAGCGGGAATGCCGCTGCACGCACGAGTGCAACGTCCGGACGATGCTGCTGTTCAATCGGCAGAACGCGATTCCGCTCATCGGGGCGATGCTGGGACTGGCGCGAGGGACTAGGGGCTAGGGACTAGGGAGCTAGGGGCTGGACGAGCTTCCGCAGTCCAGCCGCGTAGTCGCTCCAGGAGAGCTTCGCGGCGGCGGCCTCGGCGGCGCGTTCCATCGAAACGCGATCTTCCTTCTCGAAGAAGCGATCCACGGCTGCCGCGATCGCAGCGGGGCTCTCCGGCGGAATCAGCAGCCCGTTCACGCCGTCGTCCACGATTTCGGGGATGCCGCCGACAGTCGTCGCGATCACCGGCCGTCCGAAGTGGAACGCCGTCAGGACGACCCCGCTCTGCGCCTCGGCTCGATACGGCGCGAGGACGACGTCGGCCGCGCCGAACCAGAGCGCGATCTCGTCGTCGGGAATGAAGCGCGGCTCGAAGCGGACGCGCTCCTCGATCCCCTCCCCGGCGGCGATCCGGCGATACGTCGCCTCGTCGTCCCACCAGAACTCTCCCGCGACCAGGAGCCGGGCGCCGGAGCGGACGCCGCTCCACGCGCGGAGAGCGAGGTCGAGACCCTTGAACGGGCGGACGTGCCCGAAGGCGAGGACGAGACGCTCGTCGTCGGCGAACCCGAGCCGCCGGCGCGCCCCGGCGCGATCGACGCGTCCCGTCCCGAGCTCGTGCACCGGAAGCGCGAGGCGCGCGATCGGTGGAGCTTTCCGGCCGAGCCGCCGCCGCGCTTCCTCTTCCTCGCTCGCGGCATGGACGACGAGGGTGTCGGCGCCCGACATCGCGCGCGCGCCCAGCCAGCGCTTCCACCAAGCCGTCTCCTTCTCGCCGACGTTGTGGCACTGGAAGACGACGCGCGTGCGCGGGTCGAGGAGATTGCGGATGATGATGTACGGCAGGGCCCACACCCAGATCCACCAGACGAACACGACGACGTCGGGCTTGAAGCGGCGGATCGAGCGCGCCTCGAAAAGCCACGTGAGGGGATTCAGGACATCGAGCGTGAAGCAGGCGTTCGGAGGGGTCCTGTCGCGCAGGGAAGGATCGACGTCGTCGCCGCCCGGATAGAACCGCTTCGGATACTGACGCTTGAACGAGCTGACCCACACCTCGTCCTCGCGCGCGAGCTCCTCGGCGAGGCGCGTCGTGCAGTACGCGATACCGGCGCGGTAGGGATAGACGGGGCCGATGATGGCGACGCGCATCATGGAGGCGCTAGAAGCTAAGGGTTAGGGGCTAGGATGGCAACTCCCCTAGCCCCCTAGCCCTAGCCCCTAGCCC
>JBOGJQ010000288.1:0-9702 GCA_050745405.1 Thermoanaerobaculia bacterium
ACCACCGGCTACCCTCTTCGGCGCCTCCGGCGCCGGCCCCGGCGACCGACTACCGGCGGCGAGATACACTCCGAACATGGTCGACCCGATTCGTCTCGCGCGCGAGCTGATCGACGTCCCCTCGGTCACGGGGAGCGAGCTCGATCACGAGCGCGTGCTTGCGTCGCTCCTCCGCGACCGAGGCTTCACGATCGAGGAGCAGGAGGTAGCCCCGGGACGCGTCAATCTCTTCGCCTCGGCCGGCGGGACGCCGCGGGTGATCCTCTGTTCCCATCTCGACACGGTCCCGCCGTTCTTTCCTTCGTCCGAGACGCCCGAGGAGATCGTGGGGCGCGGCGCGTGCGATACGAAGGGGATCATCGCGGCGATGATCGCGGCGGGGGAGACGCTGCTCGGGAGCGGGCTGCGCGACTTCGCGTTTCTCTTCGTCGTCGGCGAGGAAGCCGATTCGATCGGAGCGAAGGAGGCGAACCGCTTCTTCGCGGGGCGCGGTTCGGAGTACGTGATCGTCGGCGAGCCGACCGAGTCGCGGTTCGCGCGCGCCTCGAAGGGAGCGCTGACGGCGACGATCCGGTTCGAAGGCGTCGCCGCGCACTCGGCGTATCCGGAGCGGGGGGAGTCGGCGATCGTGAAGCTCGCGAGCGTCATCGCGGCGATCTACGCGACGGACTGGGGGACGGACCCCGAGCTCGGAGCGGCGACGCCGAACGTCGGGGTCGTCCGTGGGGGAGAGAAGCCGAACATCATCGCGGCGTACGCGGAGGCGGAGTGCCTGTTCCGGATCGTCGAGCCGCTCGAGATCGTCCGCGAGCGTCTCGCGGCGCTCGTCGCGCCGTTCGGCGGCACGATCACGCGCGCTCTCGGCAACGATCCGGTGCGCATGGTCGTGCCCGAGGGGAAGCCGTCGACCGTCGTCGCGTTCAACACGGACGTGCCGCACCTGCCGGCGCTCGGCAGGCCGCTGCTGTTCGGCCCGGGGTCGATCCTGAACGCGCATTCCGCGACCGAGCGCATCGCGAAGAGCGAAATAATCGCGGCGGTCGAGACGTATCGGAATCTCGTTTCGGATCTGCTCACGGGAAATCTCGCGCATGCCTGAAATCCGCGAAGACATCTATCTCGTCGCGCCGGTGAGAACGCCGATCGGGCGTTTCGGCGGCGCGCTGGCGTCGCTCACGGCGGCCGAGCTCGGGACGCGCGCCGTGGCCGCGGCGCTCGAGCGGAGCGGCGTGCCGCGCGAGGCGGTGGAGGGCGTGATTTACGGGAACGCGCGGCAGGCGGGCGTGGGGCCGAACGTCGCGCGCCAAGTCGCGATCCGCGGCGGCCTCGCGCATGAGATCCCGGCGTACACGGTGAATCAGGCCTGCGGCTCGGGTCTGCGCGCGATCATCAACGCGGTCGACGAGATCCGCCTCGGCAACGCGGCGGTCGTCGTCGCCGGCGGCGTCGAATCGATGTCGAACACGCCGTACCTTCTGACGGGCGCGCGGTGGGGACTGCGCATGGGCGACGGCGAGCTCACGGACGCAATGGTCCGCGACGGCTTTCTCTGCCCGCTCGCGGAGGACTTGATGGGCGCGACGGCCGAGACGCTCGCGGACCGGCATGCGATCACGCGCGACGAGCAGGACCGATTCGCCGTCGATTCGCAGCGGAAGGCGAAGGCCGCGTGGGACTCCGGCGCGTTTCGCGACGAGGTCGTTCCCGTCGAGGTTCGAGGGAAGAAGGGAGTCACGATCGTCGATCGCGACGACCATCTTCGGCCGGACGCGACGGTCGAAGGGCTGGCGAAGCTGGCGCCCGTCTTCCGCGAGGGCGGCACGGTCCATGCCGGAAATTCATCCGGGATCACCGATGGCGCGGCGGCGATGATCGTGGCGAGCGCGGAGGCGGTGAAGAAGTATGGGCTGCGGCCGGCGGTGCGGGTGCGCGCCTACGCCCAGGCGGCGGTCGATCCGCGGATCATGGGCATCGGTCCCGTTCCCGCGACGCAGCGGCTGCTTCGCGATGCGGGGATCTCGCTGGGCGACGTCGACCTCGTCGAGCTGAACGAGGCGTTCGCGGCGCAAGTGATCGCGTGCGAACGGGAGCTCGAGCTCGACCGGGAAAGGCTGAACGTCCACGGCGGCGCGATCGCGCTCGGCCATCCGATCGGGGCGACGGGAGCGCGGATCGTGACGACGCTCGCGAACGCGATGGCCGTCCGGAACGCGCGGACGGGCCTCGCGACGCTCTGCATCTCCGGCGGCATGGGCCTCTCGCTTCTCGTCGAAAAGGCGTGAGCGCATGAGCGGGTTCATCGACAGCCACTGCCATCTCGCCATGCTGGATGACGCCGGGGCGGCGGAGGCGCTCGCCGCCGCGCGCGAGGCGGGCGTGCGCGGCTTCCTCGTCCCCGGAACCGCGGCGGCCGACTCGGAGCGCGCGGCGGGAATCGCGGCGGCACACGACGACGTCTGGGCGGCCGCCGGATTCCATCCGCACGAGGCGCGCGACTGCGACGCCGCCGCCGAAAGCGCGATCCGCGCCCTCGCCGCGCACGAGCGCGTCGTCGCGATCGGCGAGATCGGTCTCGACTACCACTACATGCACTCCCCCCGTGAGACGCAGCGCGAGGTCCTTCTCCGCCATTTCGCGATCGCGCGCGAGCACGATCTCCCCGTCGTCATCCACAACCGCGAATCGACGGACGACCTGCTCGAGCTCCTCGCCTCGGACGAGGCGAAGGGCGTCCGCGGAGTCCTTCACTCGTTCACCGAGAGCTGGGACGTCGCCCGACGGCTTCTGGACCGTGGATTCTTCATTTCGTTCTCCGGGATCGTCACGTTCCGGACCGCGGAGCCCCTGCGCGAGGTCGCGCGCCGCCTCCCGCCGGAGAGCGTTCTGATCGAGACCGATACGCCGTACCTCGCGCCCGTGCCGCATCGCGGAAAGGAGAATCGCCCCGCGTACGTGGTCGAGATCGCGCGGCTGCTCGCGTCGCTGTGGGACGTCCCGCTCGACGAGGTCGCCCGCCGCACGGCGGCGAACTTCGAGACGGCGTTCGACGTTAAACTCCCGTCGTGACCGACCTGTCCGTCGTCATTCCCGTGTTCAATGAAGCGGACAACCTCCCGATTCTCCTCGGGGAGATTCGCGGAGCACTCGCTCCGACCGGCCTCTCGTTCGAGATCGTCGCGGTCGACGACGGGAGCCGGGACGCGAGCCTCGAGGTTCTCAAGGCGAGCCGCGCGGCATACCCGATGCTGCGGATCGTCCGTCTCGACCGGAACCACGGCCAAAGCGCCGCGCTCGACGCCGGCTGGCGCGCCGCGCGCGGCCGCCTCGTCGTCTCGCTCGACGCGGACCTGCAGAACGATCCCGCGGACATCCCCGCGATGATCCGGACGCTCGAGACGAGCGGCGCCGACATGGTCATCGGCGTCCGCGTGAACCGGAAGGACTCGCTCGCGAAGCGCGTCCAGTCGCGGATCGGCAACGGCGTGAGAAACCTCATCACGCGCGACCACATCACCGATACCGGCTGCTCGCTCAAGCTCGTCCGCCGGGAGGCGATCGATCGCGTCCGTCTCTTCGCTGGACTACACCGCTTCCTTCCGACGCTCGTCCGCATGAACGGGCACCGCGTCGTCGAGATCCCCGTCAATCACCGTCCACGCCGGTTCGGCGTGTCGAAGTACGGAGCCATGAACCGCGCGCTCCGCGGCCTCGCCGACTGCTTCGCCGTTCGCTGGATGGGCTCTCGCAATCTGCGCTACGAAGCCGAGGAGGTGAGCTCCGAATGAGCCTCGACCCGACCACCTGGGATTTCTGGATCGCGTTCGGTTTCCTTGGGCAGGCGTCTTTCTCGGCTCGTTTCCTCGTCCAGTGGATCTGGTCCGAAAAGAAACGGATGAGCGTCGTCCCCATCTGGTTCTGGTACTTCTCGCTGATGGGTGGGCTCATCCTGACGATCTACGCGATCCATCGGCGCGATCCCGTGTTCATCGTCGGGCAGGGCTTCGGCCTCCTCGTTTACATCCGGAATCTGATGCTGATCCGGAAACGCGAAAAAGTGGTATTTCCGTAGCGCCAGCTTCCTCCAAAGGTCTGAATCCAGATAGGTTAGCTGCTTCGTGTCATTTTTGCCGCCGCGTCGTGAATAAACGCCGGATTGAGGCCGTTCCCCATCACCGGCTACGGCCGATACTCATCCAAAATAAATTTTTGGAGGTTCACGACACCGATGGCACACCGCAGACGCGAGCTGATCGACGCCCTGTCGATCCGACTTGCGATCGCCAAGGAAAGAAACCGGCGGTGGAGGGAGAGGCGGGCGTTTCGATCGAAATCGAAGAGGACAGCGATGCTGCTCCTCGGCGCAGCTCTCTCGGTTGGTGGCGTGACGGAGGCGCTCGACCAGGTCCAGTTCCTCGTCCAGAAGGACGTCGACGGGGTCCAAGTGGTCCGGCAGTCTCCCGAGGGTTCGCGCGTGGTCGCGGAGGTTCGCGACGGGATCGCGGCGAATTCGGTTTACAAACTGGCGGCGATCGCCCCCGACAGCCTCGTCCGCCGCACCTCGGATCTGATGCAGAACGTCCTGTTCGTCGACACGATCCTCCCGGAGTCGCTGCTCCGGGCCGCGGACCCGGCGCCTGCCGAGCCTGAGAAAGAACCCGTGGATTTCGCCCTGCTGTCGCAGCAGGTCCGCGAGGAGTTCTTCGAGGGAATGCCTTTCGGTGACCTGATCCGCGAGAAGTCGGAAAAGTACGACGTCGATCCTGCGCTCGTCGCCGCGATCATCGAGCACGAGTCGCGGTTCCGGCCGCGCGCCCGCTCCCACGTCGGTGCCCGCGGCCTGATGCAGCTCATGCCCCGAACGGGTGCCTGGATGGGCGCCCGGAACCTCTACGATCCGGAGCAGAACGTCGACGCGGGCGTGCGGTATCTCAAGTACCTCGAGAAGCGCTTCAAGGGAAACGAGACGAAGATGATCGCCGCCTACAACGCCGGCGAGGGAAACGTGATGCGGTACGGCGGCATCCCTCCCTTCCGCGAGACCCGGAGTTACGTGAAGAAGGTCAAGCGGAGCTATCAGAAGAACGCACGCGCCCTCGAGGAGATGGAGCGCGAGGCGCTCGCCGCCCTCGAATAGGAGATACGAGTGGGGAGTCTGGAGTCGGCCCGGGCGTAGCCGTCATCCCGAGCGGAGCGAGGGATCAGGGTCGGGCGGAAATCCGTAAACGGAGTGACTCAGGTCGGCGGGTCGACGAATATTCGTTCTCCCGCCGACCCACGATGCCGCGTCCCGCGCGCCCCACCCGTCCCTGATCCCTCGCTAAACGCTCGGGATGACGGACTCCCGACTCGCATCTCCCTGCCGATTTGACGTTTACGGCCGACTCGGCTAACTTTAGCCGGGGTCTTTCCGCAACCCGAGTGGGAGGGGAACATGGTGCGTGTGCGTTTCTCGGTTACGGTCCTCGCGATGCTGGTGGCGGCGAGCGCGGTCGCTCAGACGAGCCCACCGCGCGATCTGCACATCGTGGGAGATCACTGGACGGCGTATAACCCCCCCGATCCCGCCACGTTTCCTCCCGGAAGCACGGTCCACATCATCGAGCGCGGCGATACGCTCTGGGCGCTCGCGGAGCGCTACTACGGCGATCCCTATCTGTGGCCGCAGCTCTGGGAGAACAACACCTACATCACCGACGCCCACTGGATATATCCGGGCGATCCCCTGCTCGTGCAGGGTGAGCCGGTGACGGGCGAGATGGTGACCGAAGCGGTCGAGATCGAGGAGCCGGTCGCGGCCGAGCCGGTGATGACCGCGGCGCTCGAGCCGCTGACGCCGCCGCGGGCGCTCGGCCACGAGTCCGACATCTACTGCTTTGGCTACCTGGGCCATCCGGACGAGAACCTTCCGAACCGCGTCATCTCGTTCGAAGACTACGAAGTGAAATGGGCGCCGCATGTCGAGAGACAGGACAACGGCGTCGTCCAGCCGGACATCCTCTACGTCGAGCTCGGCGACCCGTCGGCGGTCGTTGCCGGCGAGACGTACATGGTCGTCACGCCGGGTCCCATCGTCGAACACCCCGAGACCGAGGAAGTCGTCGGGCAGCACTACGACTACCGCGGCCGCATCCGTGTCCTCTGCATCAACGGAACCCAGGCGACGGCGATCGTCACGGAAGCGTGTGAGCCGATCCGGGTGGGCGATGCGATCAAGCCGATGCCGGTTCATCCGATCCCGCTCGCACGCATGACCGAGCTCCCCGGGGTGTGCGCGCCGCCGAGCGGCCGCCAGAACGGATTCATCGTGAACGCGAAGGACTACTCCGAGGCGCTGGGCGAGGGGACCGTCGTCGAGGTGAACCTCGGCCGGGCGGATCTGGTCGAGCCGGGCACCTTCCTGACCGTGTACCGAGACAGCCCGATTGCGGGAAATCCCCGGATCGTCCTCGGCGAGATCGGGGTTCTGACGGCCGAATCGCAGACGGCGACGGGGCAGATCGTCCGGATGCGCTACTCCATGCGCGTCGGCGACCAGGTCGAGATCAAGTGATCCTCCTCCACGTGCGGACGGAGGCAGCCGGGCCTGAGCATTCAGGCCCGGCTTTTTTTTCGCGCCCGAATAAATCGCGCCGTGATGCCGGTTCTTGGATTGCCGCTGGTGCAGCGCGAGCGCGGTGCAATAGAATCGCGGATCGGGGTCCATAGCTCAGCGGTCAGAGCTACCGGCTCATAACCGGCAGGTCCCAGGTTCGAATCCTGGTGGACCCACCAGAGAAGACATGCAATCGCCTAAGGACAGTTGTCTGGTGAGCCGCCGCTTCGGGAACGGAGTCGATCCCGAAGCGGCCGAGGCGCACGCACGGCTCGATCGAGGGGCGTTCCATATTGGAACGCCCCTTTTTCATTTCAGGGGAGGAGTTCTTTGAGGCAGATCGTCGAACGGTTGTGGGAGTTGCAGACCGTCCTGAGCCAGCTCGCGGAGACCGAGCGCGCCCTCAGCGACAAACCGGAGTCGTACGCGGCAGTCGAGCGCGATTTGGGCGCGCTTCGCGACGAGATCGCCGGACTGACGCAGAAAAAGGAGGACCTCGGGAAACGCCGCCGGCAGATCGACGCCGAGCTGCAGAGCGCCCAGGAAACCCTCAAGAAGTTTCAGGCGGCGCTGATGCAGGTGAAGAATCAGACGCAGTACGCCGCCGCTTGGAAAGAGATCGACACCGCACGCCGCCAGGTCAAGGAGCTCGAGGATGCGGAGCTCGCGGTGATGACGGAGCTCGAGGAGATCGAGAAGGAGCTCGCCGCGCGGGGCGGACGGGAGGCAGAGCTGGTCGAGGTGCACGATCGCGAGTACGAGCAGTGGCAGGGCTCGCTCGGCGACCTGCGGCGCCAGGCGGACGAGACGCGGGCGAAGGCCGAGGAGATCGAGGCCGCGATTCCGGACGCGCTCCGGCGCCAGTTCCACCAGATCCTGCGCCAGAGGCAGGGCGTCGCGGTCGCGCGCGTCGTCGGGCAGGCGTGCGGCGAGTGCCGCGTGCGCCTGCGCGCGCAGAGCCTGCAGCAGCTCCGGCGGGGCGAGGTCGTGACGTGCGACGGCTGCCGCCGGTTCTACTATCTCGAGAAGGTCGCCTCCTGAAAGCGACGGCGTTCATCGACGGTGCCGCGCGCGGCAACCCCGGGCCGGCCGGCTGGGGCGCGCTCGTCCGTTTCGACGACGGCCGCGGCGTCGCCGCCTGGGGCTTTCTCGGCAAGACGACGAACAACGTCGCCGAGTACTCCGGTCTCCTCGAGGCGCTTCGCCTCGCCCGCGCGGGCGGCGCGACCGCGATCGAGGTCGTCTCCGATTCCCAGCTCCTGGTCCGGCAGATGCTCGGCGAATATCGCGTGAAGCACCCGAACCTGATCCCGCTCTTTCTCGAGGCGCAGCGCCTGCGCCGCGAGTTCGGCCGCTTCTCGATCCGTCACGTCCTGCGGGCGGAGAACAAGGAAGCGGACCGCCTCGCGAACCGGGCGGTCGACGGCGCCGGAAGCGGGACGGAGGAGCTCGATGGCGGCTGACCTCGCGGCGCGGCTCTCCGCGATCGAAGGGAAGGTCGAGGCGGCGTGCGCGCGGAGCGGAAGGCGGCGCGAGGAAGTCACCCTCATCGCCGTGACGAAAACCTTCGGGCCCGATCTCGTCGAAGCGGCGCTGGCCGCCGGAATGCGCGATCTCGGCGAGAACCGCGTCCAGGAGGCGCGCGAGAAGGTCGCCCGCGCCGCCGGGCGAGCCCGGTGGCATCTGATCGGCCACCTCCAGTCGAACAAGGCGAAGGAAGCGGTGGCGCTGTTCGACTGCATTCAGACCATCGATTCGGAGGCGCTGGCGGAGAAAGTCGGACGCCACGCCGAGGACGCCGGGAAGTCCCTCGACGTCCTGATCCAGGTCAACGTCGGCGGCGAAATGCAGAAGAGCGGCGTCGCGCCGGAGGAGATCGCGGCCGTCGCCCGCGCGGTCGACGCCCACCGATCGCTTCGGCTCCGCGGCCTCATGACGATCCCGCCCCTGCTGCCGGGGGAGAGTGTCCGGCCCTTCTTCCGCACGCTCCGCGAGCTGCGCGAGCGGGCGCGCGAGACGTGGCCGGGTTGCCGTGATCTCTCGATGGGAATGAGCGATGATTTCGAAGTGGCGATCGAAGAGGGGGCCACGATGATCCGGCTGGGACGCGCACTTTTCGGAGAGAGGACATGAACCGCGTCGGCGGCGCCTTCGTCTATTCGCTCGTTTCGACGCTCGACATCATCTTCGGTGTCATCCAGTTTCTCGTCCTCGCCTGGGTCATCCTGTCGTGGATCCTGTTCTTCGCCTCGCGGTCGTCGTGGCGCTGGCGCTACCGCGGCGTGTTCACGACACTCGAGGCGATCAGCGAGTTCCTCGGGCGCGCTCTTGCGCCGCTCCTCGCCCCCTTCCGCAAGCTCCTGCCGCCGTGGAAGACCGCGGGGATCGACTGGTCGCCCCTTCTCCTTCTGCTGGTGATCTACTTCATCCGGACCTTCCTGCGCCTGGCTCTGCTCTGACGGCGCTGCGCTATACTCCAAAGAACAATCGGGAGAGGAAGGGACGGGCGATGCTGGACCTCACGCCACTCGAAATCCAGAAGCAGACGTTCGGCAGGGCGATGCGCGGCTTCGACGTCGACGAGGTCCGGGGTTACCTGCACCTGGTCGCCGAAGAAATCGAGCGGCTGCTCAAGGACGTGGACCGGCTCAGCCGCGAGAACGCGATGCTCCGCGAGGAGATCGCCGAGCAGAACCAGCGCGAGCAGATCCTCAAGGACACGCTTCTCTCCGCCCAGCGCGTTTCCGAGGAGCTGAAGCAGGTCGCGCGGAAAGAGGCCGAGCTGATCGTCAAGGACGCCGAGCTCCTCTCCGAGCGCATCGTCGCCCAGGCGATGGACCGCGTCGGCGATATCGAGCGGAAGATCCAGGACCTGAAGCTCACCCGCCGCGAGGTCCGCAACAAGATCCACTCCGCCCTCGACACGTTCGAGCAGATGGTCGCCCTCGACGCCGAGCAGGAAGCCACCGAGCTTCCGATCACCCAGCTCTATCGGAAGACCCACGAGGGGTAGTCGTTCGTCGCCCGTCGTCCGTCGCTCGTCGCCCGTCGCTCGCACCCTGTTGCGGACTCTCAAGCGTCGTCATCCTGACGAGCGAAGCGAGGAAGGA
>JBOGJQ010000289.1:0-4339 GCA_050745405.1 Thermoanaerobaculia bacterium
AGGTGCACCTCGGCCCCGCGCACGACCTGACGGAAGGAGAACGACCATGTTGGAGAGCAGCCTTCGAGATCTCGCCCAGCACCAGACGAGCGGACCGTTCCTGAGCCTCTATCTCGATACGAACCGCAACGACGAGGCGCAGAAGGACCGCATCCGCGTCTTTCTCAAGAACGAGAAGAACCGCATCCGCGAGGACCTCGAGGGAAACGGCAACGACACGGCGATCGAGCGGGGGATCCGCCAGATCGAGTCGTACGTGGAGCACGATCTGCAGCCGGAGACGCGGGGCGTCGCGATCTTCGCCTGTCCGACCGAGGACATCTTCATCCCTCTGCAACTCCCGGTCGCGGTCCGGCCGGAGCTGTCGATCGGCGTCCGGCCGCACCTGCGGCAGCTCGCCGCGATCCGTCAGCGCAACCCGCGCGTCGCGCTCGCGATGGTCGATGCGAAGTACGCGCGCCTCTTCGCGCTCGAGTTCGGCCGCATCCTGAGCGAGATCGACCTCAGTGATCCGGACATGCCGCGCCGTCACGATCAGGGCGGCTGGTCCCAGGCGAACATGCAGCGCCACGTCCAAGACCACATCGACCGCCATCACAAGGAGGTCGCCGACCTCGTCACCCGAATGGCCGACAAGGCGGAGTTCGAGCGCTTCATTCTTTCGGGCCAGGAGAGGAACCTCGCGAACTTCCGCAGCTTCCTTCCGAAACGGGTCGAGGAGCGCGTCATCGGGATCCTCCACCTCGACATCCGGAGCGGCGAAGAGGACGTCGTCGATGCGTGCCGGCGGATCGTCGAAGGGGATCAGCTGCTCCGGCTGCGCGAGCGCCTCGCCCAGCTCGAGGAAGCGAGCCAGTCCGGTGGCCGCGGCGCGCTCGGGTTCGCCGGCGTCGTGGACGCCGTGAACCAGAGGCGCCTCGCGCGCCTCGTCATCGGCGAGAACGCCTCGGCGCGCGGGTGGCGGTGCACGAGCTGCGGAACGCTGGGCGAAGCGATCCCCGTCGGGTGTCCGGCATGCGGCGAAGCGGTGGCGACCGTCGAGCTCGTCGAGGAGTTCATCGCCGCCGCGCAGCGCGACGATGCCGAGGTCGATTTCGTCCCGGCGGGAGCGACGCTGATCGACGAGTCCGGGGGCGTCGGCGCGCTGCTGCGCTTCTAGCGACGAGCTTCTAGCGACTCGCTCACGAGCGACTAGGTACTAAGTATTTGAAATCGTGACGCTTATCACTCCCGAAGCATGGCACGCCCCTTGCCCTAAATAAGGGCATGACCAAGAAAAATCGACTGGCGGCGCCGCTCGCGGCGGCCGCCCTGGTGGTGACTCTTCTCCCGGCCGCCTCTCTCGGGGCGGCCGATACGGCCGACGTGGTCTGGGCGGTTCTGCGCGGCGTCCCGGTCGACGATCTGCGGATCGTCCCCATCGAGGGCATCGTGATCGTCCGCGGCAAGGTGCGCAATCGCGCCGCGTTCGAGACGGCCCAGCGCCGGCTCGCGCGCCTGCCGAACGCTCCGGTCGCGAACATGCTCCGCATCGTCCCGCTTCCGACGGACGACCGGATCACGAGCGAGGCGGAGCGCAGTCTCGCGCTCGCGCGCGCTCTGCGCGGCGCGGAGCTCCGCGTCCGCACGGATCACGGCATCGTGACGCTCTACGGCACGGTCGAGAACGAGATCCAGCGCGACACCGCGGCGGAGATCATCGGGCGTATCGAGGGCGTGCGCAGCGTCCGCGTCGTCGTCTCGGTCGCGTAAGTCAGCGCACCGTGCGCGCGGAAACGCGGAACTCGCCTCCGTCGATGTGGTCCGGCTTCACGACCGGCATCGCGTAGATCGCCGTCAGGATGATGTCGTAGTCGCGGATGCGCATGCCGACCTCGAAGCCGAGACCCGCGTCGAGGATCCAGCTGTCCGTCTCCACGAGGTCCTCCGTCTCGAACACCGCCGCGCCGACGCCGCTGTACGCGATCCAGTAGAGGTCGCGGAACAGCGCGCCGAGAAAGCGGTGCCTCTCGTTCCGGAAGACCGGCCGCAGGTACTCGGCCGTCGCGTGGAGCTCGTCGGTTCCGCGCTCGTCGAAGTCGACCCCCTTCAGCGCGTCCCGGTCGCCGAGTTTGAAGAGCTCGTACCGCGGGATGAGGAACTCGAGGAAGTCTTCGACTTCCGGATCGTCCGAGACCCGCGTTTTCTGCAGGAACGTCCCCAGGTGAACGCGCGTCATCAGGAGCGACTCGTCCGTGTAATCGAACCTCTTGAGCAGTTCCGCTTCGAGCTTCATGTAGTCGAAATCGCTGCCGAGACCCTCCATCGACGTGGTGAGCGCGGCGGCGAAGCCGGTCTGCTGGGGCCCGATGTCGCGATACGCCGTCAGGACCGGAATGATCCGGCCGCGGCTCTCGCCGACGATCGAGTTGAGCCGCTCGTCGGTCTCGGTCCCGAGCTGATAGCCCAGCTTGAAATAGACGTTCGTCTTGTCGTTGTCGGGACGCGTCAGATCGCCGAAAGCGAGCGAGTCGACCTGCGTGAGGAGCGTGTAGCGCGTGTCGTAGTCGCGGGGATAGCTGATGAGCAGGAGGCCGCCACGGACACGATCGAACTCGTCGGTCTCGCCGCCCAGTTCGGCGAACTCGAGCTCGTCGAACACGCCAATCTTGTACGCGAAATTCCGCGCGTAGTACTTGTAGCGGAGGAACGTCGAGACGTCGCCGTCGACGAAGTTGTAGTTGACCTGCCCCTCGAAGAGGGAGTTGCGGATCAGGCGACGGACCTTGATGTCGAGCTCCCCTTCGGGAAGATAGATGTTCGCATCGGAAATCGGATCGCGATCGGGGACAGGCACCTCCCGTTCCGGCTCGGCCTCGTCCCCCTCGGGCGGGACGACGGCGGGATCTGCCGGCGGGGTCTGCGTTTCCGGCTCGAGTTCGGGTTCGGCTTCCAGTTCCGGTTCCGCCACGTCCTCGGGTTCGGATTCCGGCGGCTCCTCGAGCTCCTCTTCGGCCGGAACGACCGGTTCGGGGGGTAGCGGGGGCAGAACGTCCTGGCCGAACGCGCCGAGCGGAAGGAGAACCATGAGGGCGACGGCGATCCCGCGCGAGGTCATAAAAAGGGAGTCTCCTCCACGGCCGCGCGGCGTTTCGACTCCAAAATCGAGTCGTTCTCCGGGTCGCGGATCGTGTAGTAAGCTTCTGATGCTCGGAATCTTAACATCGGGGGGATTTCGCGCACCTCTGGCATACGATTTGTAGACCGCTGCGGGAAGTGCCCCGAGGCGGTTGTGCGCCGACGTGGGGTCGTGCGATTAGTCAGGAGGAAGTGAATGTTAAGAAAGATCCGTATCGTCCCGCCGCTTCTGGCGCTGGCGCTCCTCGTCGTTCCGGCGGCGTCGGCCCAGATGGTCAGCTACACCGACCAGGTGCAATTCGTCGCGCCAGCGACTTCCGGTGAGCTCGGCCTGTTCACGACCCTCACGGGCGATACCCTGAGGCAGGGAGCGTGGTCGTTCAGCATCTATGTCAACAACTACGACTATCTGGCCGGACCGGCGCCCGAGTTCGCGCCGCCCTCCCGCCGCGACCCCGCGGACATGGCCCTCGAGGACACGCGCCTCTCGCTCTCGCTCGGCTACGGACTGACGGACCGGTGGGAGATCGTCGCCTCGATCCCCTACATCATGCTCGAGAACAACGCGGGGGATCAGGCCGGGTTCGTCAACGGGTTCCTGACGATCGGCGAGTTCGATGAAAGCGGCATCGGCAATCTCCACCTCGGCACCAAACTTCGTCTCACGCCGCTCGAGAGCGAGAATCGCGTCGCCCTCTCCCTCTTCGCCGACCTCGGAACCGGAGAGGAAGTCGTCACCTCGGAAGAGATGGACTGGGGCCTCGGGCTCCACTGGTCGCGCGGGGTTACGACCTTCGCCGCGAGCTACAAACTCACCGGCGACCCCGACGGCGATGACGACTTCGACGATCCCGGTTTCGATCCCGCCTTCGTCGACGACGTCCCGGACGAGCTTCGCGCCGACCTTGGATTCAACGTCCCGGTGAGCTGGTGGGCGACCACGAACTGGGTCAGCGAGATCACGGGGATCTTCTTCCAGGGCGCCGACCGCGAGCCGGACGACATCGTCTACGTCTCGACGGGCCTGCGTCACTGGTTCGGAACGAGCGGCTGGTCGCTGACGGCGGGAGTCCGCCTGAATGCGACGATGCTCGGCAGCGACAACAATTCGTGCCCCATCGGCGGCGTTCTCGGCCTCGGCTTCGCGCCGATGCTTTTCGCCGCCCCGATCGTCGCCGCTCCGCCCCCGCCGCCGCCCTGCCCGCCGCCGCCCGCGCCGCCC
>JBOGJQ010000290.1:0-1349 GCA_050745405.1 Thermoanaerobaculia bacterium
GCGCGGAGGCGTCCGGTGGCCCGGTCGGAAGAACCCTCCGGCGATCGCCTCATGATGAGGGACGAGATCGTCGCACTCTTCGAGACTTCGATTCTGGGTGAGCCTCTCAGTGCGGCGACGCGCGATCAGGTGTCGGGCGTCGCGCCATCGAGCGAGCTCGAAGACTGGCGGAAGGCACTCGGGCTGCTGCTCGCGAGTCCCGAGTTCGCGGTGAGGTGACGATGAGCTCTCGAATGACTCGCCGCCGGTTTGTCTCCGGAACGGCGCTCGCCGTCATCGGCGCGACGCTGACCGAGCGATCGGCGTTCGGCCGGATCGCCCGGGCGGCCGGGGAGGGGGACACGGTGCTCGTGGTCCTCTTCCTGCGCGGAGGCGCGGACGGCCTCGCGCTCTGTCCGCCCCATGGCGATTCCGAGTACTACCGCGTCCGGCCGACGATCGCGCTCCCGCCGCCGGGAAGCGGAAGCGGCTCGGTTCTCGACCTCGACGGCTACTTCGGCCTGCACCCGGCGCTCGCACCGCTGAAGCCGTTCTGGGACGACGGGCAGCTCGGCATCGTTCACGCCGTGGGGAACGACGACGTGAGCCGCTCCCACTTCGACGCGCAGGAGTTCGTCGAGACGGGCACTCCCGGCGTGAAGGGATCGAACGGCTTCCTAGCACGCTGCCTCGATCCGCTCCCCGGGATCGATCTGATGGAGGCCGTGGCGTTTTCGCGTCTCCGGCCGCGCGCGCTGCAGGGTCCGCAGGCGGTCCTCGTCGCGGAGGATCTGTCCGAGTTCGACTTTCGCGCCACGGGGTGGCGGGCTGAGGCGGAAGACCGGCTCGACGCGATCTATCGGAGCCGTATCGACGACGTCGGTGCGCTCGGCACGGACTCTCTCGACGCGATCCGCCGGCTCAAGATCACGCCGGTGCTTTTCGAGCCTCCGGCGAACGGCGCGGTCTACCCGGATTCGGTGGCGGGTGACGGTCTCCGCCAGGCCGCGAGGATCATCACGGCGGAGATGGGGACGCGGTGCATCTTCATCGACGTCGAGGGGGACTTCGACACGCACTCGGCGCAGGTCGTCAACAATCAGCTCGATTTCGAGCCGATCGGGCTCGCGCTCGCGGCGTTCGGGCGGGACCTCGGCACGCGCATGGACCGCGTCGTCGTCCTGGTGGTGACCGAGTTCGGACGTGCCGTGTACGAGACGGGTGCCGCCGGCACCGACCATGGAACGGCGGGCGCGATGATCGCCTTCGGCGGTCCGGTCGCGGGCGGCCACGTGCATGGCACGTGGCCTGGTCTGCTCCCGCATCAGCTCCGGCAGGCGCGGGATCTCGCGGTGACGACCGACTTCCGC
>JBOGJQ010000291.1:0-10157 GCA_050745405.1 Thermoanaerobaculia bacterium
CTCTTGAGGTGAGCCGTCAGAATGTATCGATCGAAAAAGGGGCGAATTCGCGTGGCGCCGGAGGCGCCGAAGACGGTAGCCGGTGGTGACGGCCCGGAGGGCCGGAACCACCGGAATACCGGAGCTCGTGGGATTGCGCCCCGGTAGGGGCGCCGCCATTGCGCGGCCCCTCCGGGGGCCGGGTCAAAAATGAACGCCCAATCCGGTGGTTCCGCCGCTCCGCGGCGTCACCACCGGCTACCCTCTTTCGCGCCTCCGGCGCTCCTGACGACTGACGACGAAATATCATTATTTTGACTACACGTTCGAACGAGCATGCCGGCGCGTTTCCTTCTGCTGCTCCTCGTCGCCTTTCCCGCGGCCGGCGGCGACGCCATCCGGATCGTTCATCCCGCCGCGGGAACGACGGTGGCGGGGGAACGCGTGATCGACGTCGAGACGGCGGCGACGAAATTCGAGCGCATCGAGATCCGCGTCGACGGCGCCCTGGCCGGCGTTCTGCGCGAACGGCCTCTCCGCCTCCTCTTCGACTTCGGCGACGGGACGCGGGCGCGGCGGATCACGGCGGACCTCTACACGGACGGCTACAGGAATCACGCGCGCGCCGAGATCGCCACCGCCCCGATCGACGCCGGCGCCGCGATCACGATCGATTGGGTCGAAGTGCCGGTCGAGATTCGCGGCTGGATCGATCCGGAGCCGTCCTCCTTCCGCGTTTTCGAGAATGGCGGCGAGCATCGTGTCCGTGAAGTGACGCCCGGACGCCTGCCCGCGCGCTTCGTCTTCTTGATCGATCGCTCGCAGAGCATGAGTGACGGCCGGCTCGAGGCCGCGGTGGCGGCGGTGAAGAACGTGATCGGACGCCTGCGGACCGGCGATTCCGCGGAGATCGTCCTCTTCAACCATCGCGTCGGACGGCCGATCGACGCCGCCGAGATCGGCGCCATCGACGCCTCGGGCGGGACGGCGTTGCGCGACGCCCTCGCCACGATCGATCCGGACTCGCGCACGATCGCCATCGTCATCTCCGACGGAAACGATCGGAATTCGCTGCTCGACCGCGAAACGGCGATCCACCGCGTCGCCGTCGATGACCTCACCGTTCACGCCCTGGTGCTCGGACGCGGCGACGGCACCTCGTTCCTGCGCGATGTGGCCGCGCGTACAGGAGGCTCGCTCGCCGCGACCACGGCGCGCCGCCTGACGGTGTCGCTCGAGCACCTGTTCGACGCCATCGACGGCCGCTGGACGATCGCATACCAGAGTGCGGGCGGCGCTTCCGGCTGGCGCGCGATCCGCGTCGAGACGACCGCGCGCGGCGCTTCGGTCTCGTCCGCGCGCACGGGGTACTTCGCCGAATGAGACTCCTCGCGATCGCGCTTCTCTTTCCGGCGCTCCTCGCCGAGCCGGCCGAGCGCGTGACGAGCGACTACGAGATCGCCGCCGCGCGAGAGGCTCTCGAGCGCGCGCGCAGCGACTTCGATCGCCTCGCCGCGCACCTCAATCTCGGAGACCTCCACGCCGCGCGCTCCGAAAACGCCGTCGCACGCGAGCATTACGAGAGTGCCCTCGAGGCCGCCCGCGCCGCCGCGACCGAGGCGCGAGCCGGAGGCAATCTCGATCCGTACGGCCGCGCCGTCGCGTGGACCGGGCTCGCGCTCGCGAAGCTCGACCGTCCCCTCGAGGCGATCGCGGCGCTCGAGGAAGCGCTCCGCTACCTCAGCGATGAGCCGAAGATCTGGAACCTCTACGCATCGGCGATGGACGTCCTCGATCTCGAGGCGAAGGCCGAGAGCGCGGCCCGGAACGCCGTCACCCTCGCGACGGATGCGGCTCGGCGCAATCCCTCTTCCGCGACACTGCTCGACCTCGCCGTCTACCGCTACACCCTCGCGTCCGCCCTTCTCGACGCGGATCCGCTGTCGGCCGAGGGCGGAGCGATGCTCGAAGAGATCGCCGCGTCGCTGGACGGGCCGGAGTTCGAGCGATTGCGGAGGGAGATCCGGGAGGTGGAGAAGTTCGAAGTCTTCTCGAGCGCGCGTGGCGACGCCGAGGCGTGGCTCGCCGTGCGGAATCGGGCGCTCCTCCGCCTCGGACTCCACCACGAGGCGCGCGGCGACGCGGCGGGGGCGCGCGCGGCGTTCGAGCGCGTCCTCGAGCGGCGGAGCGACGACCCGGCGGCCCTCGCGGCGCTCGCGCGCCTCGCCCGCTCGGCAGAGGAGCGGGAGCGATGGTTCGCCGAGGCATTCGCGGCGAACCCGTACGTCCTGCCGCTGATCCATCAGTACGGGGACCACGTCCGCGACGGCAACGCGGCTCCGCCCCCCGCGAGCTCGCCTATGCAGCACGTCGTGGCCCTCGTCGAACAGGGAGAAATCTCGGGCGCGGCGGCCGCGCTCGCGCAGGTGCCTGCCGGCCGCCGCGACCACCCGGCCGTTCGGTACCTCAAAGCGAGAATCGCGGTTCTCGAAGGACGGCCGGACGATGCGGCAGCGATCGCGGAGGAGCTGGGGGAACACCCGGCAGCGGTCGCGCGAATCGAGCAGCGCCTCGCCGCATCCGGCGCTGCCTTCGCCGAAGCGCAAGCGCTTCTGGCGACCGCCCGCGACGGCGTCGTGCGCGATCCTCGCCCCGATCTGCTTTTCCTCCTCGGCCGTGCTCTCGCGGAACGCGAGGCCGTCGAGCTCCGGGCGGCACTCGACGCAGTCCGTTTTTCGGTGATCGCAGATTTCGACTCTGCTGTCGCGCGGACTGAGGAGACGACGACGTTCGCGACGGCCAATCTCGGCGCGACGCGCGTCCGATTCCAGACTCCCGCGACATTCCGCGGCTCGTTCGCACCCGGCGCGCACCGCCTCGAGTTCCGCGTTCTCGGAGCCGTGGACGGCGAGTTGCTCGTCGAGCCGCTCCGTCTCGAGGTGCTGCCGTGAAACCGCTCGTTGCGAGCTTCGCGGCAATCGCGCTCTTCGCCTCTCCCGCGGCGGCGGCGGTTCTTCTTCCCGGCGCCGCGGGTGAGATCGTCGTCGCGGACGAGGGATCGATCCGCTCGGTCGCCGTTCCGTCGATGGAGGAGCGGTGGAACCGCCCCGGTCTTCGCTTCCCGCTCTTCGGCGTGACCGCCGAGGATGGCGGGATCGTCGCGATCGTCGATCCGGTCGACGAGCGTGTCGCGATCGTGCGCGACGGCGAGGTCGCGCTGTTCGACGTTCCGGGCGCGCCTGTCGCCGCGGAGCTCGACGGAGAGGCGCTCTTCCTCGCGACGCGCGGCGGTATGCTCATCCGTATCGAAGGAGAATCGGTCCGCTCGGTACCCGTCGCCGCCGGTTCGCCGCTGCTCGCCGTCGACGGACGGGCGGCGATCGTCTACGACCAGATCTCGGGGACGATCGAGCGCTTCGACCCGGCGACGCTCGCGCGGATCGAATCGGGGCGGACGGAGGCGTTCGCGTCCCGCATCGCGATCGAGAGCGGGACCGTGTACCTCGTCGTGCCGCGGTCGGGACGGCTCGTCACGATTCTGCTCGACGACCTCTCCGCCGGCACCGGAACCACGGCCGGAGCGGCACCGGTCGATCTCGCGATCGAGGCGCCCGCGAACGCGACGCGCGGGGCGGTGCTCGTCCTCGCCGATCCGGCTGCGAAGCGGATCCGGCGGATCGAGGGAAAGCAATCGCTCGCGCAGGCGATCGGCCGCGGATTCGTGCGCGGACTCCTCGGGCTCGGCCTCTTCTCGCCGAGCTCGGCATCGATGCCGACGGGCGCAGACCGCGTCTTCCGCCGCGACGGCCGCACGTGGGCGTTCGACAGCACGACGGGAACGCTGTACGCGATCCGGGGAGCCGACGCGGAACCGGTCGCGACCGGACTCCGCTGGAACGCGTTCGTCATCCGTGGAGAATGGCTCTACGCGATGCGCGACGGACGTCTCGTCAGCGAGTCCATCGGGGGGCGCTGAACCCCCGGTACAATCACCAGAGGTTCGTGGGATCTCCCGTGACGTTGTCAACAGTCGAAACATACGGCCAGACACCCTGCTCTTCGAGTGGCAGAACGGAAAGAGCATACAACCCGTCGGAGATCTCGCTGCCGAGCAAATCCTCGAGCGGTTTCTGCAGGGATGCGCGTGGTGCGAGCTCGATCTCCCGGTTTGCCACGAGGTTGCCGGATGCGTCGTACAGCCGAAGCTCGATTCGTGAAGAGTCGTCGGTGCCGTTATAGAGCCCGATGTTCACGCGGACGTGGCTCCCCACTTCGATCCCCGCGAAGTGGCGATACGGCCACCCGTGCTGCGGATAGAGCGGCAGAATGTCGCCGTACGTCCCACCGTCTTCGCGCGTGGTGTACGTCCGCGAGAAGGCGCTCATCCACGATGCCGTCCGGATCTCCAGCGCGCCGTGAACTGACGCCGCGGAGCACGCCTGCCGTCCAAGATTCGCGAAGGCAGTGAACCAGCCCTGATGTGCGTTCCAACCGGAGTAGTCCTCATTGACGACCGCGGCGAACGTCGGCTCGAGCCGGAAGGAGATCTCCGGGCATGCAGGCGTCGCCGGATGAAAGGTCGCCTCGGGCTGTTGGGGAGAACCGCCGGCGACCCAATTCGAAAAGACGCCGTAGGCATCGGTCCGCCAGAATGTGCCGTGACCACCTGGCGTATGCGCGATCGCTGGAAAGACATGCGTCGCTTCCCCGTCCGGCTCGATACCATAGGGTGAGAACGGGATGAAGCTCGCATCGCCCGTCTTGTTGTCGATCATCGAAAGCCAGACGATCGCCGGCCGGTCGCCGGTCAACCAGATGCGCGGTGCGACGAACGAGACGATCTCCTCGTCGAAGAGGGCTTCGAGCGAGAACTGCCGGATCGTCCGCGGCGGGAGTGTGAGCAAACGATCGAATTCCGCGGGCACGGGGTGGCTGGTGACCTGCCCGTACCGGAGCCGGAGCGTGAGCGGGGCGTCCCCCGTGTTCACCACGCCGAGGTTGTGGCGGAAGCGTCCCGGTTCCCGCTTATCGAGCAAAATGACCGATTGCGTCTCAGACATGTCCAGCGAGATGGTGGTGCTCGCCAGGTGATTCGAGTAACCCAGCATCGAGGGAACGGCCGGGACGCTCTGCCCGTACGTCCCGTCGCCTTCTCCGGTCGTCCAGGTCCGGCTGAAGACGGCGAGCTGCGCACCGGAGCGATAGTCGGACTCGATGATGAGAGCATCCAGCGGCATCCCGTCGCCCGCGGGCCCGCCGCCGAGCTCACGCATCGCGTTGCTGATCTTCAAGGAAGCTTTGGCGCCGAGCGAGAACCGGCGTGTGGCCGCCGGGTTCATCAGACGCCGGATCTCGACGGTCACGGGATCGTCCGCCGGATTGAACATCCAGACGTCGCTGCGCCAGTACGTCCCGTTGACGCCGGCCGCCTCTCCGATCGCAGGAAGGACCTGCGTATACGTCGGCGGCTGGACGCCGGAAACGGCGACCACCGCGTCCAGGTGCTCCGAGGGGGAAAAGCGTCGAACCTCGTGCTCGTTTTCCCCGAACGGCGAAGAGCGTATGAGCCGGCGCTCGTACTGCAGATGCGGATATTCGAAGACGGTGAACAACGCATCCCGCGATTCGTCGAAGGTCATGCTTTGTACCCAGCGGAATGTTTCCCGACCGGAGACGTCGATCCGTTTGGCCGAGATCACCGCCTCGTCACTCACCGCGCCATTCAGGATCGCGGCTTCGGTCAGGTAGTGCAGGCGCCCCCCGCCGCCATCGAGGGCACTTCCCTGAACCTGGAAAAGAAACCTGTTCCTCGAGCGGTCGAGGGCGACGAGCCGGCTAAGGTCCCACCAGTTGATCGGCAGCGGAGAAAAGGACTGCACCATTTCGATCGTTGTGTCGCCGGGAGCGAGGCCACGCCTGAGAAAGACGTAGTGCGCGAAGATGTCGCTGGGCTCGGGGTGGCCGGGAAACGGGCGCTCGGGGAATTGGCAGAGTCGGCCACGGGGATCGGGTCCCGGCGGACAAAACGGAGTGCCGTAGTAGCCCGGCGCAATTCCCAGCTCGTCGGCGAGAGGCGCGTTGATGGAGACACCGCGGAAACCCCACCCGGGATAGTCCGGTCCGAGCGCCTCGTATCGCCGGAGGAGGCGGCCGGACTCGGCGTCGAACTCGTAATACGCCGCCCCCTGAGCGATGATGCGATCGCTGGTTGCCGAAAGGCTGAGACTTCCCCACGGACCACTGAGCAGCCCCGCCCGGTAAAGGAAGGAGGCAACGGGGGACGTGACGCCCGAGTCGGGGTCGTATCGGACGATCCCTTGCTGCCCATCGGAGCTGCGAAGCAGAAGAAGCGGCTCGGCGCCTTCGAGTGAAGGCGATCCGAGTCCGAACGCCAGAACGAGAATGGCGCTTCGGCGGACCGCTGGTCTCGACGTTGGTCTCATGGGCACGAAATAGGCGCCGCGATTCTCGGATAGCCGATCGCGTTGAATGCCAGGTTTACCGCATCCTGTTCCGAGTCTGCCGCGTAGAACGGACAATCGTTGTAGAGATCGAACGCGGCCATCGACACGTAATCAGCGAGGTATTCCCAAGTGGAATTCGACGGAAGGTAAAACTGAATCGCATCGAACATAATTTGCGCCGTCGTGTGAAACCCGAGCCCCGGCACGTTTTGACCACACCCCATCACAGTGATTCGATTGCAGATCGGGTTGTACTCACCATCCGAAAGAACGTAAAAAACGACGCTCAACATGTTGCCGGTGTCGTGTGCGGAAAGCCCGAAGTCATTGTCGTCTTTGTGAAGCCGATCATTGAACGAGTGGCTGCCGTTGGGACCAGTCCACGTGTGACCCGATCCATCATCCACCTCGCCGGATCGAGCGTACCCGCTGGTGGCGGTGTCTTCGTGCATGTGCCAGTCGGCCGACTGTTCCACGCCCGAGCCCCAACTCTGTCGCAACTTCTCGACCGCATGGCCGATGACGTCCGCGAAACCTTCGTGGAGCTCCGCGCCCGTGCCACTGTAAGGAAAGTTGGCCGTCGTGTGGATGACGCCATGGCCCCACTCGTGCCCGATGTGATCGAGGCTGGCGCTGGCGTTATACATTCTGTCGGCGGGAGCAATGCCGAGCACGGGTCCGGGAGGCAGTCGCTGGTCACCGCCGGAATCGATCAGGAAATAGGCGTAATCCGCGCCTCCAAAGCGTGTCGATTCGATGATGACGTTCGCGTCACCACCCGCTCCGTCCCATCCATTCCTCCCAAGATCAGCGAAAGCGCGCATCGTTTCGTTGGTGTGGTGAATTGCGTCACCGGCCGCGTATCCATTCCACTCCGGGTGATTTGTCCGGAATCGATAGCTGACGAGACCTCCGTCAGCCAGAAGCGGGAACAGCGTGTACGACGTGGCAGCGCTCTGATTGCATTTGAACGCCTGGGTGTTTGTCTCCTGCCAAACCGACATCGCCGGGCCATTGTTCCAGTGGCCCTCGTGGGTGAACGGCGACGGCCGGTTGGTCGTCGTGAGCGCGTTTACCGATCGTCGCACACCCGCGTTACGAAGGTCGTCGCGAACGGGATGACCTTCGGCCGCCACCGCCTGTCCGCCCGCAGTCGGTGCGCAGTTGGAGCGCGGGTTCACCTCGCTGATCTGGAGAATTTCTTCCGTTTCAGCGTCGATGACCACGCTGTAGTAAACGCCGTTGGCGGCGTTTGCGAACGTGAAAAATGCGTAGCGGAAACCATCATTCGTTTGGACGACCTTCAGTTCCGTGCGCGAGACACGATGGGCTCTCGCGCTCGGGTCGAGGTTGACCCATGAAACTGGGCGGAACCTCGCGTCTACCGCGATGATCCGCAGCAGAGCCCGATCCACTGCGTCCGCTGCGCTGAACCGCGGCTCGTTTCCCGGCACGACACTCGTGAATTGCGCGCCGTTGATCGCCCAGAGCGTGCCGGCGTTGGTGTAGTGCAAGAGCACCTCGGACCCGACGAGTTCAGTCTTCCGACCCTGTTCGACGAGGAACTGGCGATAGGAGACGTGGGTACCACCACGTGGGTCAGTCCGGCGATCCACCTCGTGCCACACGATCTCCGCCATACCAACTGTCCTCGGCGGCGACTGAAGGCGTTCGGACAACTTCACACCACGGCCAGCCAATTGAATGCTGGCTTTGGCGGGCACATCCGTCGTGATGAGGATTCGATCCGTTTGAGGGCGCGGGAGAGTTTGCGCATTCCCGATCTCGCAGAGGAGCAGAAGCGCGGTACATAAGGCGAGTAGAGTCTTCATGTCGTGGCCCTCCTATGACAGGAGGAACCACACAGCCTGATTTCCTACCCCCAAAAGTGGAAATCGCAGCGGGCGGACGAATTCGGTGGTTCCACGTCGTCTTGACGGGATGCGAAAGCGCGAATCGGCGCCGGACTGCCGGGATCGAGGGAAAGCAGTCCCTCGCGCAGGCGATCGGCCGCGGATTCGTGCGCGGACTCCTCGGGCTCGGCCTCTTCTCGCCGAGCTCGGCATCGATGCCGACGGGCGCAGATCGCGTCTTCCGCCGCGACGGCCGCACATGGGCATTCGACACCACGACGGGAACGCTGTACGCGCTCCGGGGAAGTGAAGCGGCAGCCGTCGCAACCGGGCTCCGCTGGAACGGCTTCGTCATCCGTGGAGATTGGGTCTACGCGAAGCGCGACGGACGTGTGCGGAGCGAGCCGATCCGCGGCGCTGAGCCCGGTATGCCGGTTGCAGTTTCGAGGTCCCGATGAACAAGAAGCCGTGCGTCCGGTGCGAGCGCCTCATCGATCCGGTGGCACGGCTCTGTCCCTACTGTAATTGGGATCAGGAAGTCGCGCCTCCTCCGCCGTCGCCTCTGGTGAGCGCCGTCGAGATGGAAGAGCGCGACGAGCAGCGTTCCGCCGAGCGCCGCCAGAAGCTCAAGAAGGTGATGCTCGTCGCTGGCGTCGCCGCGCTCCTCCTCGCGACGTTCGCGATCGGCGGCTTCGTCTCGCAGCTCGGTAAGAAGGCCGAAGACAAAAAGCCAGCCGACATCGGAACGGACGAGGTCCCGCCGATGCTGCCGGATGCCGACGAGGTGACGGACCTGCGGCTCGTTCCGGTCGATCTGACGACGACCGTCGGCCGCTCGATCACGTCCGCGCCCCAGGTCGCCGGAACGACGACTGCGGTCGCGGGGCAGAATCGATCCGACACGACGGCGCTTCCGTCGCAACATTACGTCCGGATGGCGCAGCGCGCGGATCAGGCGCAGAAGGCCGCGGAGCGGAACGCCGACGCTGACACGATCGATCCGCGCACGATCCGCCCGACCCCGATCCCGCAGCCGCGCCGTCCGGCTCCCGAGCCGGCCGAGAAGGCCGCACCCGAGGAGGAGCGCGGCGGGCGCCGCACCCGTCCCGAGCCGATTTCGCAGCCGCTCCCCGACATCGACGCGCGGGGAACGGCGCGATTCCGCCTGCGGATCGGCCCCGACGGACGCGTTCGCGAGGTCGAAGTGCTGAAGACGATCCCCGGCGCGACCTCGGAGCTCGTCGCCGCGATTCAGCGCTGGCGCTTCCGTCCCGCGACCCAGAACGGCAGGCCGGTCGAAGGGACGCACCTGGTCGACATATCCTTCCAGGGTCGAGAATGAGGGTCGAACAAAAATCGTGCGTCGCCTGCCATCGGGAAATCGATGGCGCCGCCCGGATCTGCCCCTACTGCGGCTCCGATCCGGAGACCGGACGCCGCTTCGATCCGAAGCCGATCCTCGAAAAGAACTTCCCGACGCGCGAGGTCACCGCGCGCGGCCGCATCACCGAATTCTTCCGGGAGCGGCAGGCGCTCGTCGTCACCGCGGTGATCGTCGGCGTGTATCTCCTCATCGGGGGAGCGCACCAGATGGCCTCGCGACGGGCGGCGAACGCAGATCCCGGCGTCCCGCCGGTGCCTCTCACGGAGCTCGCCGATCTCAACGATGCCGCGACGCGCGAACCGCTCCCCCTTCCGGAGCTCGACTTCCGCTGGACCGGCCGCGCCGAAACGATGAACGTGATGCTGATCGAGCCGGGCGCGGTCCCGCCGCCGCCCGAGGAAGTCGCCGCGGCGACCCGAGCGCCGCGGCCGCAGCCTCCTCCCGCAACCACGCCGCCCGCCGCGCCGGGCGTGTCGC
>JBOGJQ010000292.1:0-19501 GCA_050745405.1 Thermoanaerobaculia bacterium
TCTTCCAGTCGATCGACGGCGGCCGCACCTGGACCGCGCGCCTCGGCAACTTTCCGACCGACGTCGCCTTCGACCCGGCGGAGCCGTCGATCGCGTACGCGGCGCTTCCGACGCTCATCCCGGAGAATCGGCCGCCGACGATCTACCGATCGCTCGACGCGGGTACGACGTGGGAGCTGGCGTTCACCGCGCCTCTAGATCCATCGCGCTACGTGACGATCCGTCTCGCCGTAGCTCCCGCGCGTGTGGGAAGGATCTACGCCTATGCCTACGGCGGTCTCGGCACGTTCTTCTACATCAGCGACGACCACGGAGAAACGTGGCGCGAGCAGCCGTTCGAGGGGGTTCGCGGGCGCGCCGTCCTGTTCGAGACCCACCCCGAGAAAGCCGACGTCCTGTACATCGGGCAATTCGTCGATCTCTTCCGCAGCACCGACGGGGGCGCGACGTGGACGAACCTGACGGGGAATCGCGATGCCGAGGGCCGGGCGCACTACGCGAGCTCGAAAACACATCCCGACCAGTTCAGCATCGCGTTCCTCCCCGGCACCGGAGGAGAGTTTCTCCTCGGCAATGATGGAGGATTGTACCGGTCGAGCGACGGCGGAACGCGGTTCAGCCATCTCAACGAGACGCTGTCGCTGACGCAGATCTACGGGATCGCCGTCCACCCGCGCATCGAAGGGCTCCTCTACATCGGCACGCAGGACAACGGCATGCAGGTGCGCCGGCGGCAGGACGGCGGCTGGACCGAGATCATCATCGGCGACTACGGCGATCCCTGGATCGACCCGCGCGACGAGACGCGCGTCTGCGCGAATTACTATTTCGCGACGATCTACTGCTTCACCGAGTACGGAGGGAGCTTCGAAAACACGATCGCGACGCCGGAAGTTTTCGGCGAAGACGTGAATCGGACCGGGTTCCTCGCGCCTTTCGTCGGGAACGGTCACGACAGCCGTGTCTACTTCGGAACGTATCGCCTGTGGATCGCGAGCGAGCCCGGCGCGGCGTGGACCACACCCGGTGGCGAGACCGATCTGACCCGCGGCGGCTTCGACGTCCTCAGTGCGATCGCCGTCGCCCGCTCGGATCCGGCGATGATCTACACCGGATCGGCCGAGGGGAGGGTGATGCGCTCGGCGGACGGGGGCGTAACGTGGGTGGACGTCTCGTCGGGCCTGCCGGACCGGTTCGTCACGAGCGTCGTCGTCCATCGCGCGTATCCGGAGCGCGTGTGGGTGACGTTCTCCGGGTTTCGCGCTTCGCACGTCTTCTCCTCGACGGACGGCGGCGCGACGTGGACCGATCTTCAGGCGAATCTTCCGGACATTCCCGTAAACGTCATGTGGGTGGACCCTCGCGACGAGCGCGAGCTCGTGATCGGGACGGACATCGGCGTGTTCCGCAGCCGCGACGGCGGTGCATCGTGGGCGCCGTTCAACGACGGCCTGCCGCCCGTGATCGTGCGCGACCTCGCGGCCGGTGCGGACGGACGGCTCTTTGCGGCGACGCACGGCCGCGGCGTGTGGGAGACGCGCCTCGAGCCGCGGCCGCGCGTCCGCCCGGTGCGGCGCTGACGGTGAATGCCTCGAGTGCGCAGGCTGGATCCCGTCAGCCGCGCGCCGCGCGGGAACGGGCGCGGAGCACGAGCAGCGCCACCGCCAGCGTCACGAAGACGACGTTCAGCCAGAACGTGTAGTCGATGCGGAAGGCGACCATTTCCGCGAGGGCGCGACGCTCGGTCGGCAGCACTCCGATCGCGAGGAAGAGGTAGTGAACGGTGATGCCCGCGGCCACCATGCTGGCGTAGAGGAGCAGGGAGACATAACCGGCGTACCTCCAGCCGTAGTACTTCGCGTGAATCCAGACAACAGTCGCTGCGACGAGGTCGGCGCCGAGGAAGCTCATCACGCCGCCGAACGAAGCCCCCTTCGACCAGAGCATCGCCGCAAGCGGGACGTTGCCCATCGAGCCGATGAAGGTGAAGAACGCGATGACCGGCGCGACGAGAACGTTTTCGAGAACGACCCCGAAGCCCGGCGAATCCCCTCCGCCGAGCAGAACGGCGTCCCAGAACCGTTGCGGCACATACACGGAAATCAATCCCGCGACGGTGAATCCGAACAGGATCTCCTTCCACACCATCCGCCATTCGGCGACGAACCGCTCCGTGATCCGCCGCCACCCGTCGCGCGTCGTCAGCGCGTCGGTCCAGCGCATCCCCTTCTCCGTCTCGCCGCTTCCTTCGTGCTCGAGCCGCTCCTCGGCGCGCGCGCACGCCCGCTCCGCCGTTCCGCGCGGCAGCCACAGCCGCGTCAGGACGTACGCGTAAACGATCATGAGGCAGCCGACGAGCAGATTTCCGGCGAGAAAATGCCAGCCGAGCAGAACGTAGAGCACGATGCCGAGCTCGAGAACGAGATTCGTCGAGGCGATCAGGAACGCGATCGCGTTCGCCGCGTGGGCTCCCTTGACGAAGACCGAGCGCGAGGCGGCGAGCGCGGCGAACGAGCAGGAGGAGGAGACGAATCCGAAAAATCCCGCGAGCGCCGCCTCCTTCGCCCCACGCCGCCCGAGAACGCGCGCCATCTGCTCGCGCGAGACGATCACCTGAATCCCCGCCGAGATCAGATAACCGAAGATCAGCGCCCAGAGCGCCTTCCACAGCATGCCGGCGCTCGTCTGCAGCGCTTCGGCGATCCGGTCCAATCGTTCCCCCGTACGCGCTCTATTTCTTCAGGAGCCGGACGATCACGACGACGAGCAGAATGATCAGGAGGACGCCGACGGCCCACCAGATCCACATCCCGGCCATCATGCCGCCCATCATGCCGTCCATCATGTCGTTCATCGGAGCGCCTCCTCGTCAGCGAGCCGGCCGTGCAAAAATGTGCCCCGCTTGATTCCGTACCATGGTACGGAAGCTATCCTGCCGGCGGAGATCGAACATGATGACCATCAGCGAGCTCGCCGCCGCCGCGGGCGTCGGCGTGGAGACGGTGCGGTTCTATGAACGGAAGCGCCTGATCGAGCGCCCGGCCCGCCCCGCGCGCGGCTTTCGGCGCTACGACGAACAGACGGCGCGCCGGATCCGCTTCATCCGCCAGGCGCAGGAGCTGGGGTTCACTCTCGCCGAGGTCCGACAACTGCTCGACTTGCGCCTCGACCCGAGGCGGTCGTGCGCCGACGTGAAGGTCGAAGCCGAGGCGAAGATCGTGGACATCGACGCGAAGATCGAGGCACTCGGGGTGATGCGGCGCGCGCTCGACGAGATCACGCGGTCGTGCTCGGGGGAAGGGCCGACCAGCGCCTGCCCGATTCTCGATGCGATCGAGAGCGCGGCGGGAAAGCAGGTTCTCCATGGCGACTGAAACCGTCCAGATGAAGGTTTCGGGGCTGATGTGCTCGTTCTGCACGATGAGCCTGGAGACGGCGCTCAAGCGTTACGAGGGCGTTCACTCCGTGCTCGTGAATCTCGTGCACGGCATCGTTCTCGTGGAGGTCGACCCGAAAAAGATAGGGCGCGACGATCTCGCCCTGGCGGTCCGGCGGCTGGGCTACGACGTCTCCGCCACCGAGCAGCAGCAGTACGCGACCGACGAAGCGATTTTCGGTCTCATCCGGCGGCGCGGCGCGATCGGCATGGTGCTCGCGATCGTGAGCGTCCTGGTCGACTCGCTCGACCTCCTGCGCCTTCCGTCGGCGACGCGGGGATGGATCAGCTTCGGGATCGCCGCGTTCGTGCTGCTCTGGGTCGGATACCCGATTCTGCGCAAGACGATCCTCGCGATCCGGCAGCGCGTCATCAACGCGAACGTGCTCCTCTCGACCGGGGCGTGGGGCGCGTTCGTGATCGGCGCGGTCTCGTTGTTCGACCCGCGGTGGCCGAACTTTCTTCCCGTCGCGAGCTGGCTGATGGCGCTGCACCTCTTTTTCGGTTTCTTCAAGCTCGACACGCGCAAGAAGGCCTCGGAAGCGGTCCGGAAGCTCCTGTCGCTGCAACCGGCACGGGCGCGCGTCCAGCGCGGCGGCCGGACCGTCGACGTTCTAACGAGCGAAGTGGGTGTGGGGGAGACGATTCTCGTCCGGCCGGGCGAGCGGATCCCGCTCGACGGCGAGATCGTCGACGGGCAGGCAAGCGTCGACGAATCGAGTTTCACCGGAGAGTCCGTGCCGAGCACGAAGGAACCGGGAGCGAGCGTCATCGGCGGCACGCTGAATCTCGACGGGGCGCTGCGCGTGCGGGTCACGCGCCGCGGCTACGAGAGCGTCCTGTCGCAGATCGTCCGTCTGATGACGCAGATCGCCGAGCGGAAGCCGCCGATCGAGCTGCTCGCGGACCGGCTCATGAACTACTACGGTCCCGTCGTGTTCGTCGTGGCGGGCGTGGCGTTCGGCGTGTGGCTCTTCGCGTCGGGCGACGCGATCGCGGCGACGGTCGTGCTGCTCACGACCATCGTGATGGGGTATCCGTGCGCGCTGGGGATCACCACGCCGATGCTCGCCGCGATCGCGGGCGGGAGGGGGATCTCGATCGGGCTTCTGGTCAAGGCGAGCGAAGTGTTCTACGAGCTCTCGCGCGTCACGACCGTGGTGCTGGACAAGACCGGAACCCTGACGTACGGCCGGCCGGCGGTGACCGACGTCGTCGCTGCCGGCGTGGCTCGCGAGGAGATGCTCGCACTCGCCGGTGCCGTCGAGGCGGAGTCGGAGCATCCGCTCGCGCGGTCGATTGCGTTCTACACGGAGCGCGAGGGCGCGCGAGGCTACCGCGCCGACGCGTTTCAGGCCGTGCCGGGGAAGGGCGCTCGGGGCGTGGTGAACGGCGCGAGCGTGGTCGTCGGGAAGCCGTCGTTCCTGGCCGAGGCGGGCGCGCGCGTGTCCCCGTTTCTCGCTAGCGAGGTGGAGCGGCTCGGCGAGGAAGGAAAGACGATCGTCCTCGTAGCCGTCGAAGGGGAGGCGTTGGGGCTGTTCGCGCTGCAGGACACGCCGCGGCGCGGGGCGGACCGGCTCATCGCGAAGCTGAGAGCACGCGGGGCGCGCACGGTGATGCTGACCGGCGACTCGCGCGCCGTCGCCGGCGCGATCGGCCGGAGCCTCGGCGTCGACGAGGTCATCGCGGAGCTTCTTCCCGCCGAGAAAGTGGCTGCCATTGCGCGGCTGCAGCGGGACGGCGCCGTCGTCGCGATGGTGGGCGACGGGATCAACGACGCCCCGGCCCTCGCGCAGGCGAACGTCGGCATCGCTCTCGGCGCCGGCACGGACGTGGCGATCGAATCCGCCGGCGTCATTCTCGTGGGCGACCACATCGAGGACGTCGCCGGCGCTCTCACGCTCGGCGCCGCGAGCTATCGGACGATGACGGGAAACGTCGTCGTCGCCGTCCTCTTCAACGTCGTCGGAATGATTCTGGCCGCGATCGGCTTCATCACGCCTCTGCTCGCGATCGTCTTCATGATCGTGAGCATCTTCGCGATTCTGCTCAACACGCTGCGCATTCGCTGGATGCGTCTGGAGCGCGCCGCCGGCGCGATCGATTCGGGCACGGTCGCCGAGCGCGCGTTCCGCATCCCGAACATGGTCTGTGAGGCGTGCGCGAACACGATGCGCGAGGCTCTCGGGGCGCTGCCCGGCGTCCGCGCCGTCGTTCCGGACGTCCCGGAGAAGCAGGTCGCGGTGCGGTTCGATCCGGCCCGCGTCGACGCGGCGACGATCAGGGCGACGCTGGAGGACGTCGGGTTCGCGGTGGTCGAGAAGTGAACGCGTTCGAGCTCTTCGACGCGCTCGCCTTCGCGCTCGAGCGGTATCCGCTGATCGCGCTGCTCATCGCGCTCGCCGGTGGCGTGCTCTCGACGAGCACGTGACCATGCACGCTCCCCGCGGGTGTGGGGATTCTGACGTACGTCGGATCGCGCGCGGACGCGGGCGCCGACCGCCTCCGTTCCGCGCGCCGGATTGCCGCCGCGTTTTTCGTTGGGATCGTGATCAGCCTTCTCGTGCTCGGCACGGTCGCGGCGGTGGTCGGCCGCCTCGTGGCGCGCTGGAGCGGGGCGTTCGCTGTGGCCGCTGCGATCTTCTCGATCCTCGCCGGCATCGCGGCGTTGGCCGGGCCGCTGCTGCGGCGGCATCTCCATGATCCGCGCATCGCCCGCCGCGGCGGCGCCCTGGGCGCGTTCGCGTACGGTCTGCTCTACACCGTCGCGACGCTCACGACTTCGGCGGGACCGCTGATGCTGCTCCTGACGATCGCCGCCGCGGTCGGGCGGCCGGTCTACGGCGCGGCGCTCGCTCTCTTTTACGGAATCGGGCGCGGCCTCCCCTTCCTGCTGCTCGGGATCTTCGCGGGGCGGGCGGCGGGGTGGATCGCGCGACTCGGTCGCGGCGCGCGGATCGCCGAGGTCGTCAGCGGCATCGCGCTCGTCGGGGTGGGGATCTATTTCGCGCGCCTTGGCGTGCAGCTCACTTCTTGACTTCGGCCTCGTAGCCCAGCTTCTCGATCGCGTCGACGATCTTCGCGGGCGAGACGGCCTCGGAGTCGTACGTGACGTCGGCTTCGCGCTTCTCGAAGCTGACCTTCGCGGCGATCACGCCTTCGGTCCGCTCGAGCATCGCGGTGATGCCCTTCGCGCAGCCGTCGCAATGCATCCCCTTGATGGCGATGACGACGTTCGCGTGTTTCGCGGTCTCGGCGAAGAGGCCGAGCGCGAGCAGAGCCAGGAGAACGGTAAAGAGGACGCGTTTCATGGTGTCTCGCGAAGCGTTCTTCCGGGCTGGCAAATTCCCGAGCTCGCCTCGCGACTTGACGCGCGGCGCCGTCCGGAGCCACGATGCGCCGCGGGGCCGATCGACCGGGAGAACCTTCGATGAAACGTTTCCCTCTTTACGCCAGCTCCTGGACACGCGGGATCTCTCTGCTCGCCGCATGCGTATTCGTGCTGGCCTTCGCCGCGTGCGGCGGGCGCGACACGGTTGCGAGCCGCAGTGCGGCGGCCTATGCCGAGGCGGTCGAGAAGGGACTGACGATCGAAGAGGGTCACGGACATGGCGCCGGCGATGACGGTCACGCAACGCCGGCGACCGTCCCGACGTCGGATGCGGAGCACGAGACCGCGGAGCACGAGGTCGCGGCACACGAGATCGCGGACCACGAGATGCCGGAGCATACGACGGCCGACCATCAGGTCGCGGGCCACGAGGTCGCCGGGCACGAGGTCGCCGGCCACGATGTCGCTCACACCGGCGGGGCGCGGGCGGCGGCCGGCCAGCATGCGGCCGGCCATGCCGCGCCACGAGCTGCATCGGCCGATCACGCGCAGCACCTCGTCGCGGGGACGACCGCACCGCACGGGTCGATGCAGCACACAGCGCCGGAGCCGGCGGCCGGCGAACCGGAGCACGCAGCGCACGGGATGACCGGCGTCGCGATTCCTCCGGGAGGGCTCTGGGGACCGGTTCCCGGCTCGAGCCCAGTGAGCCCCGCCCTGGCGCCGTCGCTTCCCGTCGCCGCCGCGCCGTCGACCAGCGCGGCGATCGCCGCCGTCGATCCGGCCGCGACACTCGCTCCCGACCGCGCCGACGCACCCGCGGCCATCTCCGTGATCGAGTCGCGGAAGGGCACGGGAGAGGCGCACGAGGGGCACGAGCCGCCGCGCGAAGAGCGGCACGAGCATCCGCCTGGAGAGTCCCATCGATGAGCCTCAGAACCCCGATTCTCGTTCTGATGGTGCTCGCCGCGACCGCCTGCACGACAATCCCGCGCGATGCCGGCCTCTCCTCGGTTCGTGAGACGGTGCTCGAGCGCGGAGGCGTCGAGCTCGACGTCGGCGCGCGCGTGGACGAGATCCTCGCCGAAGAGCTCGATCCGAACGACGTCGTCGCCGTCGCCCTTGCGAACAATCCGCGCGTCCGGCTGATGCTGACCGATCTCGCGATCGCGAGGGCGGAGCTCATCGAGGCCTCGACGATTCCGAATCCGATCCTCGAGCTGGAATGGCGGTCGCCCGGGCGGCCGCATCATCCATACGAGCTCACGCTCGCGCAGTCGATCCTCGACCTCGCGCTCCTCCCGCGGCGTCGCGCCGCCGGGCGGGTCGCGTTCGAGGCGGACACCCGGCGGGTCGCCGCCGAGATCCTCGCCTTCGCGGCCGACGCACGAGACGCGTACTGGAGGCTGCTCGCGGCGACACGGCGCATCGCGTTCAGCAGGACGACGACGGAAGCGGCGCTCGTGGCCGCGCAGCTCGCGATCCGCCAGCACGAGGCGGGCAACATCACGGATCTCGATCTCGAGAGGCGCCAGGCCTCATACTCACGCTCGCGCGCGACGAGGAGGACGCGCTCCTCGCGCGCGAGGCGCTCGTTCGCGCCATGGGCCTGCGGGACGCCTCGCGCGCGTGGCGGATCGCCGCGGAGTTTCCTCCGCTTCCGGCGGAAGAGCCCGACCTGAGCGAGATCGAAATCGCTCTCGCCGAGCGCCGGCTCGATCTGATCGTCGCCGCGCGCGAGCTCGAGGCGCTGCGCCGTCTCCTTCCGGTTTCGCGACTGGAAGACATCGGGGAGGTCGTCCTCGACGTCCATCGCGAGCGCGAAGCCGGCGGCGAGAAGACGACCGGACCGGGTATCCAGTTCCCGATCCCGATCTTCAATCGCGGCGCCGCCGGGCGGGCGCGCGCGGAGGCGCTTCTCGCGCGCGCCGAGCAGACGCTCGCCGCGCTGACGATCGACGCCGCCTCCGAGGCGCGCATCGCGCGGCAGCGCCTCCTCGCCGCCCGCGCCCGCGTCGAGTACTACCGCGACGTGATCGTCCCCCGTCAGATCCGCATCGTCGAGCTCACCAAGCTCGAGCACAACTCGATGCTTCTCGGGACCTACGACCTGCTCGCCGCGCGCGAGGAGGAGACGGCGATCCGCCGCGAGTACGCCGACGCGCAGCTCGAGTACTGGACCGCCCGCAACGATCTCGATCGCGCGCTCAACGGCGTCGGAGGCGGAAGCGCGTTCGAGTTCGAATCGATGGAGACCCCCGCCGCGCGCCCGCGGGAAGGAGCCCACTGACCGTGATTTCGCGACGAAAAGCTCTCTTCTCGACGATCGCCGGCCTGGCCGCCGGCGTGTTCGCGCCGCGGAAAGGCGCGGCACAGGGACGGGAGACGTACACGGGGCCGCTCCGGCCCGCGCGCCGCCGCTCCGGCCGCGCGGCGCTCGTCATGCCCGACGGCTCTCTCCTGCCGTGGCGGATGGAGAACGGCGTGAAGGTGTTTCACCTCGTCGCCGAGCCGGTGCGGCGCGAGTTCGCTCCCGGCCTCGTCGTGAACTGCTACGGCTACAACGGCCAGATGCCGGGGCCGACGATCGAGGCGTTCGAGGGCGATCGCGTTCGCATCTACGTCACGAACCGGCTCCCCGAGGGGACCTCGGTCCACTGGCACGGCGTGCTCGTGCCGAACGGAATGGACGGCATCAGCGGCCTCAATCAGCCGAAGATCGGGCCGGGCGAAACGTACGTCTACGAGTTCACGCTCCGGCAGACGGGAACGCTGATGTACCACCCTCATTTCGACGAGATGGTCCAGATCGGGATGGGAATGCAGGGTCTGTTCGTGATCCATCCGCGCGAGGAGAGCGTCCGGCGCGTCGATCACGATTTCGCGATCATGCTGCACGAGTGGGCCATCGAGCCGGGAACGATGACGCCCGATCCGACCGTGATGCTCGACTTCAACGTCTTCACGATGAACGGCCGCGTCTTTCCCGGGACGACGCCGATGGTCGTCGAGCGCGGCGACCGCGTCCGCATCCGCCTGGCGAACCTTTCGATGAACTCCCACCCGATCCACATTCACGGCCACAAGTTCTACGTCACCGGAACGGACGCGGGGCCGATCGCGGAGAGCGCCTGGTGGCCCGAGAACGGCGTCAACGTCCCCGTCGGCACCACGCGCGACATCGAGCTCATCGCCGATAACCCGGGCGACTGGGGCTTTCACTGCCATAAGACGCATCATCTGATGAACCAGATGGGACACGACCTGCCGAATCTTCTCGGCATTCACCTCGGCGAGATCCCGGCGCGCGTCGACGCGCTCGTGCCGGGGGCGATGGTCATGGGCGCGACCGGAATGGGGGAGATGGCCGAGCACCAGATGCCGATTCCGCGCAACAGCATCCCGATGCGCGGAGGCGTGGGGCCGTTCGGGCCGATCGACATGGGCGGCATGTTCACGATCGTCAAGGTGCGCGACCGAGTCGAGCCCGGCGTCGATCCCGGCTGGTACGAGCAGCCTCCCGGCACGGTCGCGCGCGCGGCGCCGGAGATGGCCGTCGAGCCGGCGCAGTCGCCGGCGCCAGCAGCGCCCGTCCACGAGCACGCGGCGCTCTTCACCTGCACGATCCACCCGGAGATCCGCAGCGCGATCGCCGGGACCTGTCCGAAGTGCGGGAGGAGGGTCGTCGCGGCGACATGAAACGCGGTGTGAAGATTTTCCTGTCGGTCGCAATCACGATCGTCCTCGTCGCCGTCTGGGTCGCGTCCATGACGAGGACCGGGTTCAGCACGCACGGCGAGCCGACCGCGATCGAAGCGTGGGTCGCGCGCACGATGCGGCGCCTCGCGGTGCCGCCGGAGCTGCGCGACGTCCGGAATCCGATGCCGCTCACGCCGGAGGTTCTGGCGAGCGCGCGGGCGCACTGGGCGGATCATTGCGCGGTCTGCCACGGGAACGACGGGAAAGGCGAGACGGCGATCGGCGCGGCGCTCTATCCGAAGGCGCCCGACATGACGCTTCCCGCGACGCAGTCGCTCTCGGACGGCGAGCTCTTCGCGATCATCGAGAACGGCGTCCGCCTCACCGGGATGCCTGGATGGGGCGACGGCACGGCGGCCTCGGGGAAGGGGAGCTGGGAGCTCGTCCACCTCATCAGGCACCTGCCGGAGCTCACGCAGGAAGAAATCGTCGCGATGGAACGTCTCAACCCGAAGACGCCGGCGGAGTGGGAGCGGATCCAGGCGGAGGAAGCATTCCTCGCCGGGGAAGACGTCGCCGTAGAACCCGCGGGCGATCACCAGCATTGACCGGAGGAGTCTTCATGAAACGAGCGTTGATCCTGATGGCGATTCTCGCCCTCGCAGCGGTGTGTCTCTTCGCGCACGGGACGGATTCGCACAGCATTCTCGGCACGGTGAAATCGATCGACGGCGATCGCGTGACCGTCACGACGACCGAAGAGAAGGACGTCGCGATCGCGCTGACCGACGAGACGCTCTTCATGCGCGGCGCGGAGAAGGCGTCGCGCGACGATCTCGCCGCGGGCATGCGCGTCGTCGTGAAGCTGACGCACGACAACACGGCCGCGGTATCCGTGAAGATGCCGCCGAAGAAATAGAAGAGCCACAAAAAAGCCCCGCCTCTCGGCGGGGCTTTTTCTGAGCTTCGGACCGGATTTAGTTCCCCAGTCTCCGCTCCTCCGGCATCTCCGGAATCTCTTCGATCGCGATCGGTGCCCAGAGAACGTGCGTGAAGACGCGCTCGAGCTCCCCGTTCGCGGTCCTGCCGATGACGAGCTCGAACAGATTCGGCCGTCCATGGGCGTCGTACCGGATCGGCGCGCCCCACTGGCCGGCGCCGGCGAGGATCTCACCCACGGTCGGCGGCCGCATCATGCTCGTCGCCATGCTGTCGAACGGCAGCGACGCGCCCGATGCATCGGCGTGGCTGTACATGGTCTCGAGCTGCGCGTAGTCGTGGGAGTTCGGATGCTGATTCGTGCCCGGATTGCTCGTGTAGTCCATGCACGAACCGAGGTTCGGGTTGTCGAAGTTCTCGTCCTGGTGATCGAGCCCGAAGTCGTGACCGACTTCCTGGCACGTGACGAACGCGCGCCACTCCGGCTTGTTGTACGTCGCCGTGTCGAAGTACGTGTCGTTGAGCTTCGTATAGGCGCGGGTGATGTGGCTTCCGCTGGCCCAGATTCCGGCGATGCCGAGCCATCCGTTCCGCCCGTAGCGATCGTTACACACCTCGATTTTGCCGTTGTCCGGACTGCAGCGGCGCGTGTTCGTGCTGCCGGAAATCACGCCGACGTTGAGAACCGAGGACGAGTTCCAGTCCGCCGCGGCGACATCGAGGAACGTGTCCCAACGGGAGTCGACGTTGTCACCGAGCTGGAGAGCGATCGGATTCGACGAGCGGGCCCAGTGGTAATTGCCCCAGCTGTGATCGGCGAGCACGGGGAGGGCGAGGAGAGAGAGAACGGCCAGAACGACAAGCGAACGGCGAACAAAGCTCATGGCTTCAAGCACCCCAATTTGGTTAGAAATGGTTGAACATGGCCGGGAATCCCGGCGGTCGCGACCCTCGCGCCGTTCACCTCCCGCGGATGTGAACGGTTTGACGAAATTTTGTGGTGGCCGAATGTTAGGCGGGCTCAAGGCCGGCCGCAACACTTTTGTAACAGACGGCGGGCTCAGCCGTCACGCCCGGGGAAGGCGCAGCTCGAAGGCGGCGCCACCCTCGGGCCGATTTTCCGCCGCGATCTCGCCGCCATACGCGTCGACGATCGCCCTCACGATCGCGAGCCCGAGGCCGGTGTGTCCTTCGCGCGGGCGGTCAGGGCGCCACGTGAAGAAGCGGTCGAAGATCCGGACCCGGTGCTCTTCGGGGATCCCCGGGCCCTCGTCCTCGACGCGCAAGAGAGCCGTCGATCCATCCGTGCGCAGCAGGACGCGGATCGTCCCCTTCTCGGGCGAGAAGCTCGCCGCGTTCTCGAGGAGGTTCTCGAGAACCTGCATCAGGCGCTCTTCCGATGCCATGACGATCCGCGGGGGCCCCTCGGCCGCGATTTCGAACGCGAGCCGGTTCCGGTAGCGTCGACGGAAGCCGTCGACGACTTTTCCCGCGAGCGAGTCGACATCGACCGCCGCGCGCGCCTCCTCGGGCATCTTGGCGTCGATCGTGGTGATCTCGCGGACGCCGGCGAGGAGGTGCTCCATGCGCGCGATGTCATTCTCGACGAGGCGGAGGAACCGCCGCCGCTCGCCGGGATCGTCGACCTCGGCGAGCATCTCCGTCGCGCTGCGGATCGACGCGAGCGGATTCTTGAACTCGTGAGAGACGTCCGTGGCGAACGTCTCGAGGAAGCGGACGTGCGCCTCGAGGCGGCGCGTCAGACGCTCGAGAGCGCGCGCGAGATCGCCGATCTCGTCGGTCCGCTCCGACCCGCTGAATCGGCGCGCCAGGTGCTCGCTGCGCTCGGTGATCTCGAGCGCTTCGCGCCGGAGAACGCGGATCGGCCGCACGACCGTCGTCCCGAGGACGAGCGTCACGACGATCGCGACGAGGAGCGATGCGGCGAAGATCCGAAGGATGCCGAGCCGGATCGTGTAGAGATCGCGTAGGATCCCGCGCGTCGTGTCGGACGCGAGGACCGCGCCAATGATGCCGCGCCGGCCGCGGATCGGCGCGGCGGCGTAGAGCGTGACGGACTGCTGATCCGCCGAGACGCGGCGCGAGCGCACCGGCTCGCCCTCGAGGACCGTCGTGATCTCGGGTCCGCGGAGGAGCTGGCGTCCCTCGAACGGATCGCCGTAATGGAGCTCGGGATCGTCCCCGCGGAGGACGCGGAGGAGCGGCCGCCCGACGGATGATGCGATGCGGTAGAGCCAATCCTCTCGAATGCGCTCTTCGTCGCGGATCGCATCGAGGTCCTCGAGCGGTCGCGGGCGCGAGTCGGCGATGACGACGCCCGTCGGCAGGATGACGCGGAGACGGCTCCACTCCTCCTCCTCGTCGGGAACGCGCACGAACATGCCGCGCGCGCGGGCGCCGTCGACCCAGTCGCCGCCGGAAAGCGCCGCGGCGAGAAGCGCCGCCTGCTCCTCGAGCGACCGCATCCGCCGTTCGACCAGGCGGTCCTCGTAGATGCCGAGATAGAGGATGCCGGCGATCGGAAGGAAGACGAGGAGGACGTTGAACAGCATGACGCGGACCGCGATCCGCGACGTGATCCGCACCGGCCTCTCTCCGGGCGATGGAGGCGCCGCGACGCTCACTCCGCCTCGTACCTGTAGCCGACGCCGTGAACGGTCTCGATCCCGTGGAACGACGGGTCGATCTCCTCCAACTTCCGGCGGAGGCGCTTGATGTGGCTGTCGATGGTCCGCTCGCTGACGTACGTGTCGTGCGGGTACCCCTCGCGCGTGAGCTGCGCGCGCGTCTTCACGTAACCGGGGCGCCGCGCGAGGGCGTGGAGCATCATGAACTCCGTGAGAGTGAGGTTCACCGGCTGATCCTTCCACTTCACGCGGTAGCGCTGGAGGTCGAGCTCCAGGCTTCCCACGCGGAGCGGCTTCTCCTCGGCGGCATTCGCCTTCGGTGCGGCGCCGAGCGCCGCGCGGCGAAAGAGGACGCGGATCCGCGCGACCAACTCGCGCATCGAGAACGGCTTGCAGAGATAGTCGTCCGCGCCGAGCTCGAGTCCGAGCACGCGGTCGAGCTCCTCGTCGCGCGAGGTGAGAAAGATGATCGGCAGCGACTCCGACCGCGCGCGAAGCCGGCGGCACAGCTCGAGCCCGTCCATCCGCGGCATGAGGATGTCGAGCACGACCAGGTCCGGCAGCTTCTTCTCGAACGCCGCCCACGCCGCCGCCCCGTCGGGATACGTCTCCACCGTCCACCCCTCCCGCCGCAACGCGAACGAGACCGACTCCCGGATCCCCTCTTCGTCCTCGACCACGGCGATCGTTTCGGGCATGCCTCGTTCATTGTACGGCCCGTCATCCCGAGCGGAGCGAGGGATCAGGGACGGGTGGGACGCGCGTGACGCGGCATCGTTCTTCGGCGGGAGAGCAAATATTCGTCGTCCCGCCGACCTGAGTCGTTCCGTCAGCGGATTTCCCGCCCGACCCTGATCCCTCGCTACGCTCGGGATGACGGCGCCACAATCTCGCCACATTTTCGCCCGCGACTTTCCTTCGCGCCGTGCCGGGCGTTGCACGTTCGGGATGTCTATTGGAAGCATGAGAACCGAACGCCAGCCGCTACTCACCGTCCCCGAGAGCCCGAACGACTACACCCTCGAGAAGTGGATCGCGGTGCTACTCGCAATCCTCTTTCTTCTTCCCCTGGCGGCGAGCGCGAGCGAAGTGCCGCTGGTCCGGCTCGATCAGGTGGGTGCGGGGACGCTCCTCGCGAAGACCGCGCGGCCGGGCGTCTTCGCGCCGCTGCCGGCGCTGGAGACGCGGGCGGACGTCACCGTGCGCGGGATCGTCGCGCGCACGGTGCTCCGGCAGTCGTTCGAGAACGGCTTCGACGAATGCATCGAGGCGATTTACGCGCTTCCGGTTCCGGAGGACGCCGCGGTCGACACGATGCGCGTCGTCGTCGGCGTCCGGACGATCGAAGGGGAGATCCGCGAGCGGGAGGAGGCGCGCCAGGTCTACGAGCAGGCGAAGAGCGAAGGACGGAAGGCGTCGCTCCTCGAGCAGGAGCGGCCGAATCTCTTCACCGTCGCGGTCGCGAGCGTCGCTCCGGGCGAGCGCGTCGAGGTTCAGATCGAATATCAGCAGAAGGTCCGCTGGGACTCCGGACGTTTCTCGCTCCGGATCCCGTCGACTCTGGCGCCCCGGTATGTGCCGGAAACCTCTGCCGGCGGCGCGCAGGTGAAGCTGCCGCCGCTCCACTTCCGCGGCGATCGCGCGAACGCCCTTTCGATCGAGATCGATCTCGATGCGGGCATTCCGCTGCAGGAGATCCGCAGCGCGACGCATCCGATTCAGACGACCGCGACCGGCGCGACCCGGTGGAGCATCCGCGTCGGCGGCGGCCCCATCCCGGCCGATCGCGACTTCGAGCTCGCCTGGACTCCGCGTCTCGGCAGAGAGCCCGAGAGCGCGTACTTCACCGAGAGCGTGGGCGGCGATACATACGCGCTCGTCATGCTCTTTCCTCCTGACGAGCCGGTGGCCGAGGTCGCGCTGCCGCGCGAGGTCATCTTCATCATCGACACGTCCGGATCGATGATGGGTCCTTCGCTCGATCAGGCGAAGCGGGCGCTCGGCCTCGCGCTGGGTCGCCTCCGCCCGCGCGACAGCTTCAACGTGATCGAGTTCAACTCGGTGACGCGTCCTCTCTGGGAGTCGAGCCGCGGAGCCGACGCCGCGGCGGTCGCCGAGGCGCGCGCCTTCGTCGAGGCGCTGCAAAGCGAAGGAGGCACCGAGATGGCGCCGGCGCTCGCGATGGCGCTCCGGTCGCCCCGCATCCCGAGCACGCCGCTTCGGCAGATCGTCTTCATCACCGACGGGCAGGTCGCGAACGAGCGCGAGCTGTTCGAGCTGATCGAATCGGACCTCGGCGACGCGCGCCTCTTCACCGTCGGGATCGGCTCGGCGCCGAACGCGTACTTCATGCGCCACGCGGCGCGGCGGGGACGCGGGACCTGGGCGATCGTGTCGAGCCTCGATGAGGTCGAGGAGCGGATGAACGCGCTCTTCACGAAGATCGAGTCGCCGGTCCTGTCGAACGTGACGATCGCCGCGGCGCCGGGTGCGGAGGTGTGGCCGGCGCGCGTGCCCGACCTGTTTCACGGAGAGCCGCTCGTCGCGACGATGCGCCTCCCCGCAGGCGCGACCGCGCATGCCCTCGTCTCGGGCGATCGCGCGGGCGCGAGCTGGAGCCGCCGCCTCGCGCCGGATCTCGGCGGCGAGCAGAACGGCATCGCGAAGCTGTGGGCGCGCGAGAAGATCGAAGCGGTCGCCGACAGCCGCAGTGGCGGCGCCGATCTCGATGCCGTCCGCCGGCAGATCGTCGAGATCGCCCTCGCCCACCATCTCGTCTCCGAGTACACGAGCCTCGTCGCCGTCGACGCGACTCCCGCGGGCGTCGATCCCCGCTCGTGCGTCTCGACGCCGCTGCCGCTGAACCTCCCCGACGGCTGGGGCGGGAGCGATGAGCTGTCCGTGCTGCCGCAGACCGCGACGCCGGGACGCCTGTTCCTCCTGCTCGGCGTCCTGTTCGCCTGCGCGGCGGTGGTGCTGCGGAAGATCGCGTAGGAGAAACCCCATGTACGCCCACGCCCGTCATTCCTGGCCGCCGTCGCTCGAGCTCGAGGCGACTCCGCTCGACGCGGAGCTCTGGAGCCGCACGGCGACGGTGCACGCGCACCGCCCGCGCGCGACGCGCGAGCTCTCGCTTCGACAGCGGATCGTCGCCGCGGCGTCGATCGTCCTGACGATTGCGGCGACGACCTCGCTCGGCCGCGGCGTCTGGATCTACGCGAAGGCGCAGCTCGCGCAGGTTCTCCTCCGCTCGGCGTGGAACGAGACGCTCCGGACCGGAACACCCGTGCCGCCCTGGCCCTCGGCCGACATGGCGCCCATCGCACGCATCCGGATCCGCGAAAAGTCCGCGATCGTCGTGTCAGGCGTGAGCGGCCGTTCCCTCGCGTTCGCGCCGGGCCACCTCGGAGGCTCCGCGTTTCCCGGAGAGAGCGGCAACTGCGTGATCAGCGCGCACCGCGCCACCGACTTCGCCGTTCTGCGGGGGATCGGGGTGGGAGACAGGATCGAGATCCAGACGATCCGCGGCGAGGTCGTGCATTACCGCGTGACGGGCACGCGCATCGTGCACGAGTCGGACACGAGCGTCGTGCGCGACCGCGGCGGCGCGACGCTGACGCTGATCACCTGCTGGCCGTTCGACGCGATCACCGGCGGAGCGGATCAGCGCTTCGTCGTCTTCGCGGACATGGAGTAAGGCCGCCTAGACGTTCAGGGCCATCGTGACCGCCGTGGCCGGGCACGCGCCGCGGAGCTCTTCCGAGGCCGTCAGCGACTCCGGGAGCTCCTCGCGCCCGATCCGGCGGAAGCCGAAGCGGGGGAACCACTTCGCCGCGGTCGTCGTGAGGAGGAACACCGGCCCGCCACCGCGACGCCGCACCGCGTCGAGCGCGGCGGCAACCAACTGCTCCCCGATTCGCGCCCCCCTCAGCTCCCTGCTCACGGCGACGGACCGAAGAAGAAACGCGCCGTCATGCTCTTCGAGCGTCGCGCAGCCGACGATCTCGTCGTTTCGCTCGGCGATCACGAACGAGGCGAGCCATACCTCCGCTCCGGCGAGAGGGAGATCGCTCGTTTCGAGAAGCCGGCGAATCGCCGGCCAGTCGGCGGGGGTCGCGGAGCGGATGGCGACCGTCATCGGGAGCGAAAACCCGCGCGGGCGCCGCCGTATGTCCGCGCACGTACAATGACGCCGCGGAGGGTGTTCATGAGTCACGAAGTTCCGAGCGACCGGTCGCGCGTGCGCCGGCTGCCAAAGCGGGCGAGCTACGACCGCGCGACGATCGACGCGATCCTCGACGACGGGATGATCTGCCACGTCGCGATCGTCGACGACGTCGGTCCCGTGGTCGTTCCGATGGGGTACGCCCGGCGTGGGGACGAGATCCTGCTGCACGGATCGAGCGCGAGCCGGATGATGAAGGCGCTCGCCGCGGGAGCCGAAGCGTGCGTCGCCGTCACGCATCTCGATGCGATCGTCGTCGCGCGCTCCGGATTTCACTCCTCGATGAACTACCGCTCCGTCGTCCTCTTCGGGACCGCGCGCGCGATCGCCGCCGACGACGAGAAACGCGCCGCGCTCGACGCTCTCGTCGATCACCTGATTCCCGGCCGTGTGGCCGAGGTGCGCCGGCCGACGGAGGGAGAGATCAGGGCGACGACGATCGTCGCCCTGCCGATCGACGAGGTTTCGGCGAAGATCCGCGTCGGCCCGCCCAGCGACGACGAGGACGATTACACCGCTCCGGTGTGGGGTGGGTTGGTCCCGCTGCATCTCGCGCCGGGCGAGCCGGTCGCCGACGGCCGTAGTGCCCCGGAGATCATCGTGCCGGAGTCGGTGCGGCGGTTGCGCGAGCGCCTACTGCCTTGATCCACAGATTGCCCGAATGGTTTATCCACAGATTTCACAGATTTTCACAGATGGTTGGAGCAGCGTGAGGTGAAGAAGCACGAAGCGACTCGTGAGACGAGAAAACCAATCTGTGTAATCTGTGTAATCTGTGGATGACTTCTTCTGTGGAATCTGTGGACTAAAGTCATGGAGCTCGGCGAGGGAACGCAGCTCGGCCCCTACCGCCTGACCGCGCGACTCGGCGCGGGCGGGATGGGTGAGGTCTTCCTCGCAACGGACTCGCGCCTCGGCCGCTCGGTCGCCCTCAAGGTGATGTCGCCCGAGGTGACGGAGAACCCGTCGATGCGCGGGCGCTTCGAGAAGGAGGCGCGCGCGATCGCCGCGCTGTCGCACCCGAACATCTGCGCCTTGTTCGACATCGGCTCCGAGGGCGGCGTCTCGTTCATGGTGATGGAGTACCTCGAGGGGCGGACGCTCGCCGAGCGCGTCATCGAGGGGCCGCTCCCCGTCGAGGAAGCCGTTCCGCTCATCGACGGATTGTGCGACGCGCTCGCCGCCGCTCACGAGCGGAACATCGTCCACCGCGATCTCAAGCC
>JBOGJQ010000293.1:0-3580 GCA_050745405.1 Thermoanaerobaculia bacterium
CCGTCCCTGATCCCTCGCTACGCTCGGGATGACGGGCGCGCGTCGAGCGCTACGACGCCAGCACGCCCGCGCGCACGATCGTTTCCTCGCGCCGGGGGCCGGTCGACACGACCGTGATCGGGCACTCGAGCTCGTCCTCGATGAAGCGGACGTAGTCGCGCGCGGCCTGCGGAAGCTCTTCGAACTCGCGCGTGCCGACCGTCGCCTCTTTCCACCCCTTCATCGTCCGGTATTTCGGCCGGACGTCCCCCCGCCCGGCCGCGGCACGCGGATAGAGCAGCGCCTCACCGTCCCCCGTCTCGTAGGCCATGCAGACGGGGATCTCGTCGAAATCGTCGAAGACATCGAGCTTCGTGAGGGCGATCTCGTCGAGGCCGTTGAGCATGATCGCCGACCGGAGGACGACGAGATCGAGCCATCCGGTGCGGCGCGGCCGTCCCGTCGTGGTGCCGTACTCGTTGCCGCGCCGCCGGATCCGGTCGCCCGTCTCGTCGGGCAGCTCCGTCGGAAACGGGCCGCTCCCGACGCGGGTCGTGTACGCCTTGGCGACTCCCATCACCTCGTGGATGTGCTTCGGAGCGATGCCGAGCCCCGTGGCGATCCCTCCCGCGGTGCAGTTCGACGAGGTGACGAAGGGGTAGGTCCCGTGATCGATGTCGAGGAGCGTTCCCTGGGCGCCCTCGAACATGATGCGGCGCCCCGCGCGGATCGCCTCGTGAAGGACGATCGAGACGTCGCGGATCCGGTCGTGGAGGATCTCGCCGTAGCGAAGCGCGTGACGTACCAGCGCGTCGACCTCGAAGGCGTCTTTCCCGTACACCGATGTCAGGAGGACATTGCGCTCGCGGCAGGCGAGCTCGAGCTTCTCCCGCAGGACGGCCTCGTCCGTGAGATCGCGCATCAGGATGCCGAACCGGCCGACCTTCATCTCGTACGCGGGACCGATCCCGCGCCCGGTCGTCCCGATCTTCGCCGTCCCGGCGAGCTCTTCCCGCCCCCGGTCGAGCGCGGCGTGGATCGGCAGGATCGCATGCGCGGAATCGCTCACGAGGAGGTTCGTCCCGATGACCACGCCCATCCCGCGGATCTGGTCCATCTCGTCGACCAGCGCTTCCGGGTCGATGACCATTCCGTTGCCCAGCAGGCAGAGCTTTCCTTCGTGGAGGATCCCCGAAGGGAGGAGGTGAAGGGAGAAGTGCTTGTCGGCGAACCGGACCGTGTGGCCGGCGTTGTGGCCGCCCTGATAGCGGGCGACGACGTCGAACTGCTCGCAGAGCAGGTCGACGATCTTTCCCTTCCCCTCGTCGCCCCACTGGGCGCCGATCACGGCGAGGTTCTTCTTCTGCGACATCTCCATGGGCAGCGGAGCCTATCAGGGGGCAGGGTCTAGGGGCTAGAGACTAGGGATATCATCCGGCCCGATGGAACGGATCGCCCTCGACGGACGGAGTCTCGACCTCGGCGCGCTCGAGCGGATCGCGCGGGGCGAGGCGGTTGCCGGGCTGGACCCCGCGGCGCGCGAGCGGATGAGCGCCTCGCGGGCGGTCGTCGACCGCTGCGTGGCCGAGGGACGGACCGTCTACGGGGTCACCACGGGGTTTGGCGTCTTCGCCGACGTCGCGATCTCGCCGGAGAATCGGATCGAGCTGCAACGGAACCTCATCCTCTCCCACTGCGCGGGCGTCGGCGACCCGCTCCAGCCGGCGGTGGTCCGCGCGATGATGGCGCTGCGGGCGAACGCCCTCGCCCGTGGCCTCTCCGGGATTCGTCCCGAGGTGGTCGAGGTGCTGCTGCGCGTCCTCGAGTCTGGAATCGTGCCGGTGATCCCGTCACAGGGGTCGGTTGGTGCCTCCGGCGACCTCGCGCCCCTCGCCCACCTCGCAGCCGCGATGATGGGGGTGGGGGAGGCATGGGTGGACGGCGAACGATTCACGGCGGATGAGGCGCTCCGCCGGCGTGGCATCGAGCTGGTCGTCTTCGAGGCGAAGGAAGGGCTCGCGATGATCAACGGGACCCAGGCGATCTGCGCGATCGGCGGGCTCGCGCTCGCCGAGGCGCGGCGCCTCGCGGACCTGGCGGACCTGTTCGCCGCGATGACCCTCGACGCGCTGCAGGGGACCGACGCCGCGTTCGACGCTCGAATTCACGAGGCGCGGCCGCACGACGGACAGCGCGAGGTCGCGCGCCGGATGCGCGCGCTCCTCGCCGGAAGCGGCATCCGCGAGTCGCACCGCGACTGTGGGAAGGTTCAGGACGCCTACTCGCTTCGCTGCATTCCGCAGGTCCATGGTGCGGTGCGCGACGCGCTCGCCTTCGCCGTCCGGACGTTCGAGATCGAGATGAACGCCGCGACGGACAATCCGCTCGTGTTCGCCGAGGGGGACGTGGTCTCGGGAGGGAACTTCCACGGCGCGCCCGTCGCGCTCGCCAGTGATTTCGCGGCCGTGGCGATGACCGACCTCGCCTCGATATCGGAACGGCGCATCGAGCGCCTCGTGAACCCTTCGCTGTCGGACCTGCCGCCGTTTCTCGTCCGGGAAGGCGGGCTCCACAGCGGCTTCATGATGGCGCAGGTCACCGCGGCGGCGCTCGTCAGCGAGTCGAAGGCGCTGGCGCATCCCGCCTCAGTCGACTCGATTCCGACATCGGCGAACAAGGAGGACCACGTCTCGATGGGGACGATCGCGGCGCGGAAGCTCGCCGCGATCGTCGAAAATGCCGCGCACGTCCTCGCGATCGAGGGAATCTGCGCCGCGCAGGCGCTCGAGTTCCGGCGGCCTCTCCGCTCCTCCGAGGCGGTCGAACGGGCGTACAGCCGAATCCGCCGGAGCGCGGCGGCGTGGGACGCCGACCGGCACCTCCATCCCGACCTCGTCGCGGTCCGGCGCGATCTCGACGCGATTGCCCGAACCGCCGGCTCGGTCGTATAGTTCGGACGAACACCGATGGCTTCGAGCGACCCGATCGATGCGCCTGTCGCGGCGGCTCCCCCGAAAGCCGTCCCGCTCCAGGAGTTTCTCGCCGAGATCAAGGACATCTCGTCCGGCCTCATCACGAAGCGGGCGCTATGCGATCTCCTGACGCAGAAGACGATCGACGCGCACGACCTCGAGCCGTATCATCACTGGCTGCCCGACCGTCACACGCGGAACCTGATCTACCGGAACGACAGGATCGAGCTGATGCTCATCTGCTGGCCGTCCGGCACGACGACGCCGCTTCACACGCACAACGGACAGCTCGGGTGGATGGCGATGGTCTCCGGCCGCCTCCGCGTGGACAACTACCGGCTCGTCGAGTGCAACAAGCCGGAAAACCAGGAGGTCGTCGGGATCGACTGCATCACGGGCGCCACCGAGATGACGATGAAGAAGCTCGCCACCGAGATCTGCGTTCCCGGCGGGCCGCTCAACACGGTCGACAAGCACCAGACGATCCACGCGATCACGAATCCCGCGGAGTGGAACGAGCCGGCTCTCAGCCTGCACATCTACTCGCTCCCGATCGACTCCTGCGTCGTCTTCGACATGGACGAGCATCGGTGTTACCGGCGGGATCTCGGATACGATAATCAGTAGCT
>JBOGJQ010000294.1:0-12172 GCA_050745405.1 Thermoanaerobaculia bacterium
CCGTCCCTGATCCCTCGCTACGCTCGGGATGACGGCGTACTGACGAGTGATGACTGACGACCAGCGACCATGGACCACCTACGGCAGCTGGTTCCCGAAGTCGAACGGCGACTCGTCTCCGAACGGATCGTTGTCCGAGTGGACCTTGAGCTGCGCGTCCATCTCCTCGCGCGCGATGTCGGAGGTCGACTGGATGCCCTGGATCTTGAGCTTGAACTCGTCCGGATTCGTCGCGCGCCGCAGCGCCTCGTCCAGCGTGATCAGCCCGTTCCGGTAGAGCGTGTAGATCGACTGATCGAAGGTCTGCATCCCGTACTGGGAGGTGCCCTGGGTGATCGCGTCCTTGATGAGCTTCGTTTTTTCCTTGTTCTCGATGCAGTCCCGGATGTAGTTCGTCGTCACCAGAACTTCGGCCGCGGGAACGCGTCCGAGCCCGTCCGCACGCGGAAGAAGGCGGAGGGAAACGACCGCCTTGAGCACCGCGGCGAGCTGCAGACGGATCTGCTTCTGCTGGTGCGGCGGGAAGACCGAAATGATCCGGTTAATCGTCTCGGTCGCGTCGAGCGTATGGAGAGTCGAGAGCACGAGATGTCCCGTCTCCGCCGCCGTCAGCGCGGTCTCGATCGTCTCGTAGTCGCGCATCTCGCCGACGAGAATGACGTCGGGGTCCTGACGGAGGGCCGAGCGGAGCGCCTGCGAAAAGCTCTTCGTGTCGACCTCGACCTCGCGCTGGTTCACGATCGACTTCTTGTCGCGATGAAGGAACTCGATCGGGTCCTCGACCGTGATGATGTGCTCGGTCCGGTGGGAGTTGATGTAGTCGATCATCGCCGCGAGCGTCGTCGACTTGCCGGAACCCGTGGTTCCGGTGCAGAGAATCAGGCCGCGACGCTCCTCGCAGATCTTCTCGAGGACCGTCGGGAGCATCAGCTCGCGGACCGTGTTGATCTTCACGGGAATGACGCGGAGAACGAGCCCGACCGTGCCGCGCTGCTGGAAAATATTGCAGCGGAACCGGCCGAGTCCCGGCACGGAGTAGGCGAAGTCGATTTCGTAGTTGTTCTTGAACTTCTCCTTCTGGCGCGACGACATCATGGAGAACGCCATCGCGATGGTGTCCTCCTGCATCAGGCGCTTGAGCTCGACCAGCGGCACGAGCTCTCCGTCGACCCGGATCACCGGGTGGGAGCCGACCTTGATGTGGAGGTCGGACGCGCGCCGCTCGGCGGCGATTTTCAGGAGATCGTTGATATGCACGGCATCACCTCAGGGTCACCAATCATGGAACCAAAGACCGAATAACGTATTGTACCCTCTTTCGCCGCTCCGCCCGCGGGCCGCCCCGAGGGAATACCGCTCCGCCACCGAAAGTTAGGCGGCAACGGTACTTAGCGACCAATCCCCACTCGAGAGGGCTCCCCGTTCATGCAGGCGAACGATCTCCGCAACGGCCAGGTCATCATCTTCAATGGTGATCTCTGCAAAGTCATGGAATTCCGGCACCACACGCCCGGCAACCTCCGGGCGATGGTCCAGGCGAAGCTCCGGAACCTCCGGACGGGGAATCAGTTCGAGCACCGCTTCCGCTCCGGCGATCAGGTCGAGCAGGCGTTCATCGCGACGCATGAGATGGAGTACCTCTACTCGGACGGCCACGCGCACCACTTCATGAATACCGAGAACTACGAGCAGATCGAGATCTCGGACGAGGACCTCGGCGACGCCGCGAAGTGGCTCTCGCCGGGGCTGAAGATCCAGGTGCAGTTCCACGAGACGAGGCCGATCGGGGTGGAGCTGCCCAAGACGCTCCGCGCGAAGGTCGCCGACACGCAGCCGCTCGTCAAGGGCGCCACGGCCTCGGCGTCGTACAAGCCGGCGACGCTCGAGAACGGGATCGTCGTCCAGGTGCCGCCGTTCATCGAGGCCGGCGCGGAGCTCGTGATCGATCCGAGTGACAATCGGTATATCGAGAGAGCCAAGTAGCTAGTAGCTAGTAGCTAGTAGCTCGTCGCTAGCTACCAGCTACGAGATACCAGCTACTCTATTCGTACCTCAGCGCCTCGATCGGATCGAGCTTCGAGGCCTTCGCCGCCGGATAGATCCCGAAGACGACCCCGAGGAACGCGCAGAAGCCGAACGCGAGCGCGACCGCCCACAGCGGCGTGTACACCTCGGGGAACGCCACCCACCGCGTCAGCAGCGCGCGCACGGCGGCCGCGAGGCCCATCCCCAGCACGATCCCGATCACGCCCCCCAGACCCGAGAGCGTCACCGCTTCGATCAGGAACTGGAGCAGGACGTCCTGGCGCCGCGCGCCGACCGATTTCCGAAGGCCGATCTCGCGCGTCCTTTCCGTGACGGAGACGAGCATGATGTTCATGATCCCGATGCCGCCGACGAGGAGAGCGATGCCGACGATCGCGCCCATGATGAGAGACGTCATGAGCAGCGTCCGTCCGACGGTCTCGAGGATTTCTTCCTGCAGGATGATCCGGAAGTCGTTCTCTTCGTCCCCTTCGAGGCCGTGGCGCGCGCGGAGGATCTCGCGGATCTGCTCGCGCGTGAGGTCGGTCCGTTCGGGCGAGGCGGCCTGGAAATCGAGCCGGATCGTCCGCACGGCTTCGCTCCCGTAGATCACGGACGCGGTGGGGAACGGGATCAGGATCACGTCGTCCTGGTCCTGGCCGAACATCCGTCCTTTCGCCTCCATGAGTCCGACGATGGTGAACGCGTTGCCGTCGATCTGGATCTGCTTGCCGAGGGGCTCGTCCTCGATGCCGAGCTTCCGCGCGACCTCCACCCCGATCGTCGCCACTCGCTTTTTCTCGCGAATGTCGATCGGCGTGAAGAAGCGGCCGCGGTCGACCCAGTGGTTCACGACGTCCTGATAGCTCTCGCTCACGCCGAGGAGCATGGTCGAGTGGCGGCTGTCGAGGTGCCGGACTTCGCTGCCGCGGAAGAAGATCGGCGTGAACGACACGATCTCCGTGGCGCCACGGAGCACGGCGATCCCGTCATCGTACGTGAGATCCGGAATGCTCGGGTTCATCTGCCGGCGCTGGTCCCCCGCATCGGGAACGACGAGGATGTAGGTCGCGCCGACGCCCTCGAGCTCGCTCGCGATCCCGTGCTCCATCCCCTGAACGAGCGAGACGACGGCGATGACCGAGGCGACGCCGATGATGATGCCGAGCGTCGTCAGCACGCTCCGCATCTTGTTGGCCCAGAGCGCCTTCAGCGCGATCTTGAAGTTTTCGCCGAACATGGTGTTAGTTCAACTGTTCAACTCAATCCGCAATCACTCCATCTCGAATGTGAATGATGCGTCCCGCCTCGGACGCGACGTCCTCCTCATGCGTGACCATGATGATCGAGTTGCCGCGGTCGTGGAGCGAGCGGAAGAGGTCGAGGATCTCGCGGCCGGTTTTCGAGTCGAGGTTGCCGGTCGGCTCGTCGGCGAGGAGCAGCGACGGCTGGTTCACGAGAGCGCGCGCGATCGCGACGCGCTGCCGCTGGCCGCCGGAAAGCTCGTTCGGCTGGTGCGTCATCCGATCCTTGAGGCCAACCTCGGTCAGCGCCTGCTCCGCGCGCTCTCGCCGCTCGTGGCGCGGAATGCGCGCGTAGATCAGTGGAAGCTCGACATTGTGCAGCGCCGTCGTCCGCGCGAGCAGGTTGAAGGTCTGGAAGACGAACCCGATCTTCCGGTTCCGGATCGCCGCGAGCTCGTCCTCGTTCATCGAGTCGACCGCCGTGCCGTCGAGCAGGTACGTCCCCGAGCTCGGCGTGTCGAGACAACCGACGATGTTCATCAGCGTCGACTTACCCGATCCCGAAGGGCCCATGACGGCGACGTACTCGGCGTGGTCGACCACGAGGTTCACGCCGCGCAGGGCGTGGACCTTCTCCGACCCCATCTCGTACACGCGCGTGAGCTCGTGCATCTCGATCAGGTGTTTGCCGTTCGATGCGTTCATTCGTCCTCGGCCTCGTCGTCTTCGTCAGTACGACGATTCTCGCCGGATTCGGTGTCGATGCGGACGGCTTCGCCGTTCTTCAGGTTCCGCAGCGTCCGGAACGGGCCGGTGACGACCTGCTCGTCGCCCTCGAGGCCGGAGGTGATCACGACGTGCGTCGCATCGCTGATCCCGGTCGCGACCTTCCGCGCCTGCGCCTTCCCCTCTTCGACGACGAAGACGTACTTCTCCTTCGGCCCCCGGCCGCCTTCGCCGCGGCTCGGGCCGCGGCCGCTCTCGACGTCCTCCGGGTCGCGCTCGACGACGCTCTGGACCGGGACGCTGAGCACGTCCTGCGCCTCGCTCGTGACGATGTCGACCTGCGCGGTCATGCCGGGGCGCAGGCGCTGGTCGGGGTCGTGGATGCCGATCTTCACGGTGAAGTAGCGGATTCCAGTCGCGACTCCGGCGCGCTGGCTCGCCGAGCTGCCGATCTCCGCGACCGAGCCGTGGAACGTCTTGTCGGGGATCGCGTCGACGCGGATGTCTGCCGGCTGCCCGACCTGCACGCGCACGACCTCCGTCTCGCCGACTTCCGCCTCGACGAGCACCTCGGAAAGATCGGCCAGGACGGCGATGACCGAGCCGGGGTTGTTCATCGTCCCGGTGATGACGACCTCCCCCTCCTGCGCGTTCTTCTCGACGATGCGGCCGCTGATCGGGGCCACGATCGTGGTGCGCTCGAGGTTCTCGGTCGCCTGCTCGAGCGCCGCCTCGGCCTGCCGCACCGCCTCCTCGGCCGAAGCGAGCGCGGTGCGGGCGGTGTCGTACTCGAGACGCGTCTGCTGGAGCAGTTCCTCGGCGAGGATCCCCTGCTTCGCCAGACTCTGCGCCCGCTCCAGATTGCGCCGGGCGCTCTCCAGGTTCAGACGCGAGCGCTGCACGTCGATGCGGCGGTTCGCGAGCAGCGACCGCGACTGCGCCGCCGCCGCCTCGAACCCGATCTTCTCGAGGTCCACGAGCTTGTCGCCCCGCTGCACGAGGTCGCCTTCCTCGAAATAGAGCTTCTCGATTTTCCCGATGACGTGCGCGCTGATGTTGACTTTCACGCGCGGGTCGATCTGCCCCGGCGCGGAAACGACGGCCTTGATGTCGCGCCGCGTCACCGGCTCGACGTAGATCTCCACACCTTCCTCGCCGCCGCCGGCGAGGCTTCCGATCACGATCACGAGGAGCAGGACGACCCCGCCCCCGATCCACATCCAGCGTTTCAAACCGTTCTCCCCGCTACGAGCGCATCGCCGCGAATCCGACGCGCACCAGAATCCAGATCACGTACGTCGCGATCACCATGACCGCGCCCTTCTCCTTGCCGAACCGCGACGCCTGGCCGTATCCGATCGCCATCAGTGCCAGCGTCGCGAAGTTGAACACGTCGATGCTGCTCAGAACCGCGAACAGCATCGCCTGCTCTTCGGGATCGGCGAGAAATCCGAGGTTCGACTTCAGCAGCGTCCCCATGCGCTCCGGAGAGATCGTGCCGGCGCGCAGGAGGAGGAGCACGACGAGAATCCCCTTCACCATCTGCGGGATCCACGCGTAATTCGTGACGGCGAAGAACTGCTTGAACGTCCCTTCGCCGCCGAAGATTTTCGAGATCAGCAGGTAGAGGGCCGTGAGAGCGAGGAGCGAGATCACGACCGAAATGGCCGTGATCGGCGCCGCGAATTTTCGAAACGCCTCCATCCTCTCGATCGCCTCGTCGATCTGCTCCTCGGTCATTCCCTGCTCGCCGAACTGGTCTCGGAGCTGGCTCTCCACGTCGAGGCGCGGAAGCGCGACGAAGTTGAGGACGACCGAGACGACGAGGATGAGAAGAAGCGGGACGAGCCAGTCCGGACGGTCGGCGATCGAGCGGATCGTGTCGGCCGGGCTGGTGACGAGACCGGCGAGTCTCGCAAAGGGATTGGGACGCGCGGGCGGAGCGGGGGCCGGAGTCTCCGTGGTGGACGACATCATGAACTCCTCTCGTCGGTGACGTGCGCCGGACCGGGCGCACCGGGCGTTTTAGCACGAACATCGTCTTGGGCGTCTAGAGCGTCCTGCGTCTTGGGCGTCTTGGGCGTCGGGATCGACGCTCCAGACACCCTAGACGCTCCAGACACCCTAGACGCTCCAGACGCCCTGGAACGCGTTCAATCCGCCCAATATCCGAAGTTCAGCCAGTCGACGCGCTCGAGCGTGCTGTGCGGCAGCTCGTAGTCGGGTGTCCGCGCGTCGACGTCGATCCCACGCATCTGGAGCAGGTCGCCGACCGCGAAGTGATACTCGGTGACGGCCTGGTTGTAATCGACGACGGCGGCGAGCTCGCGGCTCCGCGCCTCGGTGAGCTGCTGCTGGACGCGAAGGACGTCGAAGTTCGTGCTCATGCCGTTCTCGAAGCGCCGGCGCTCGGCCTCGAGGTTCTGCTCGGCCGCTTCGCGCGCGGCCTGGCTGGCCGCGATCTGCCGCGCGGCGGTCTCGATGCTGCGCGCGGCCTGACGGACGAACACGGCGATCTCCTGCTCGACGTCCTCGCGGCTCTGCACCGCGCGCTCGAGGTCGAGCTGCGCCGCGCGACGCTGCGCCCGGCGCGTGATGTTGCGAATCGGCACGCCCACATTGATGGTCGCGGTCCACGACGGGAAGTCCATGCCGAAGACCTGGTCGAGCGCGTCGCTGAACTCGCCGCGGACGACGCCGATCGGCTCGTTCGTCTGAGGGTCGCGGATGATCTGCGTGCCGCCCGCGCCGGCCACGCCGTAATTCAGGCGGAGGTCGAGCTGGGGCAGCACCTGGTTGCGCGCGTAGAGATATTCGATCTCCTCGATCTGCGTGTTGAGGGCCGCCTGGCGCACCTGCGGCTTGAGCTCGTAGGCGCGGGCGACGGAAGCCTCGAGGTCGACCTCGACCGGCGTGTACTCGATCGGATCGGTCGGGATGATCGGCCGGTCCCACTCGGAGGCGGGAAGGTTCATCCAGCGGCGGAGGCGATCCTCCGCGTCGCGGACGAGCGCCTCGGCCGAGATCACCTGCTCCTCGCGCGTCGCGATCGCGACGCGCGGCTCGAGGATGTCGAGCGGCGCCGAGGCGCCGACGTCGATGCGGATCTGGGTGATCCGCGCCTGATCGACCGCGAGCTCGAGAGACTGCTGCACGACCTCGAGGTTCTCGCGCGCGAAGATCAGGTCGTAGTACGCCTGCTCCGCGCCTCGCACGCCGAACATCAGCGCGTTCCGGAACGCCTCTTCGCTGATGCCGAGCGTGTTCCGCGCGATGTTGATCTGCCGCCGGGTGACGTCGACGCCGAAGTCGCGCAGGAGCGGCTGGTTCAGGGCGAAGTTGAACTCCGACTCGTATGCCGGCTCGAACACGGTCTGTTCCGAGTTGTTGAACGAGAGCGTATAGCCGCCGCCGGTGGAGACATCCTGCCGGACGCCGGCGTTGAACACCATACTCTCGATGATCGGCGCTTCCTCGGCCGCCGGTTGAAAATCGCCCAGCGACGCGGTCGCGAAGGTGTTCCAGTCGAAGAGGCCGAGCGCCGAGCGAGCCTGCTCGCCCGTGATGCGGTAGTCGTACTCGTTCAGGCGCACCCCGAGATTGTTCTCGACCGTGGCGCGGATCGTCTCGCCGAGCGACAGCCGGAGCGCCCGCGGATCCTCTTCATCATCGAGGGCGTCGGGGACGCTCTGCGTCTCCGGCTCGATCGCCGGCGTCGGCTCCTGCGGCGGCGCCTGTTCCTGCGCGACGGCGGTCAGGGGCGCGAGGAGCAGCCCCAGGATCGTCAGAAGTCGCAGTGATCTGGACATGCGGGTTCCCTCCTAAAATCGAACACTGATACGCACGGCGGGCACGAGAGTTTCGCAGATGCCACGCGTCGTGAACACTCGATGAACGACAAAAAGACAGCGGCTGTCATCCCGAGCGTAGCGAGGAATCAGGGTCGGGCGGGCTGCGCGGGACGGGATGACGGACCGACCGATTGTACCGTCAATCGCCGCGCGGCTCGGCTTCGGGCTCGGCCACCGGGAAGGGGAAGTGACCCTCCTGCGCGCCTGTCCCCGGTCCCGAGGGTCCCTCGGCACGCAGATCGCGCGACTCCGGGATCGGGTCGCCGGCGAAGTGGCAGGCGGCGAAGTGGCCCGGCTTGTACTCGAGAAGCGCCGGCACCTTCTCCGCGCAGACGGGGAACTGCGCGATCGGACAGCGCGTGTGGAACACGCATCCGGTCGGCGGATTGATCGGCGTCGGGATATCGCCGCTGAGAATGATCCGTTTCTTCCCGGCCTGCGGATCGGGAACGGGTACGGCCGACAGGAGCGCCTTCGTGTAGGGATGGAGCGGATCCTGGTAAAGCGCCTCGCGCCCCGCGAGCTCCATGATCTTGCCGAGGTACATCACGGCGACGCGCGTGGAGATGTGCTCGACGACCGCGAGATCGTGGGCGATGAACAGATACGTCAGGCCCAGATCGCGCTGCAGGTCCAGGAGGAGGTTGACGACCTGCGCCTGGACCGAGACGTCGAGGGCGGAGACCGGCTCGTCGAGGACGAGAAAGCGCGGATTCGTCGCGATCGCCCGGGCGACGCCGATCCGCTGCCTCTGGCCGCCGGAGAACTCGTGCGGATACCGCTTGCGGTACGCCGGATCGAGCCCCACCCGCTCGAGGAGCTCGGCGACGCGGTCGCGCCGCTCGCCGCGACGGAGCTCGCCATGGATCGTCAGCGGCTCGGCGATGATCTCTCCAACCGTCATCCGCGGATTGAGCGAGCCGTACGGGTCCTGAAACACGATCTGCATGTTGCGGCGCATCCGCCGCAGCGCGCGATCGTCCATGCCGAGGACGTCGGCATTCTCGAAGAGCACCTCGCCATCGGTCGGCTCGATGAGACGGAGAACGCAGCGTCCGACCGTGGTCTTGCCCGACCCCGACTCGCCGACCAGCCCGAGCGTCTCGCCGCGTGAGATCGCGAAGCTGACTCCGTCGACGGCCTTGACCCAGCCGACGGTCCGCGAGAAGAGGCCGCGCTGGACTGGGAAGTACTTCCTGAGATCGCGGACGACGAGGATCGACTCCCCCGCCCCCTCCGGAAGCTTCGGCGTCTCCTGCGGGGCCGCTGCGTCTGCAGGCATCAGGCTCATTCGATCCTCTCCGGATCGGCGAGATCGCCGTAGAGATAGCAGCGCGCGTCGTGATCGTCGCCGACCATCATCCGCGCCGGCTCGTCCCCGTAGCAGATCTCCATCACCTCGGGGCAGCGCGTGTTGAATTTGCAGCCGCGCGGCAGGTCCGAGATCGATGGGACGATGCCGGGGATCGTCTCGAGCCGCTGCCGCCCGCCCGTGGCCGCCTCGGTCAGCTTCGGCAGCGAGCGGAGCAGCCCCTGCGTGTACGGATGTTTCGGCGATTCGAAGAGGCGCTCGACGGGCGCCTCTTCGACGATCCGTCCCGTATACATGACGATGATCCGCTCGCAGAACTCGGCGACGACGCCGAGATCGTGGGTGATCAGAAGAACGGCGAGGCCGAGCTTCCGCTGCAGCTCGCCGAGGATCTCCATGATCTGCGCCTGAATCGTGACGTCGAGCGCCGTCGTCGGCTCGTCGGCGATGAGCAGATCCGGGTCGCACGAGAGCGCCATCGCGATCATCACGCGCTGCCGCATCCCGCCGGAGAGCTGGTGGGGGTAGTCGTCGACCCGCTTCTGCGGATCGGGGATCGAAACGCGCTCGAGCATTTCGATCGCCTGCTGCCGCGCCTCTTTCTTCCCGACGTTTCTGTGGATGCGGATCGCTTCGGCGACCTGGTCGCCGATGCGGAAGACCGGATTCAGGGACGTCATCGGCTCCTGGAAGATCATCGCGACGTCATTGCCGCGGATCTTGCGGAGCTCCTTTTCCGGAAGGCCGACGAGATTCTTCCCGCGGAACAGCACCTCGCCGCCGGTAATCCGTCCCGGGGAGGGGACCAGGCCCATGATCGAGAGAGCGGTCACGCTCTTGCCCGACCCCGACTCGCCGACCAGAGCGACCGCCTCGCCGCGCGCGACGCTGAACGAGATCTTGTCGACCGCGTGAACCGGCCCTTCGTCCGTCGCGAAGGAGGTCCGGAGATCGCGCACCTCGAGCAGGGTCTCGCGGTCCGGCCGCGGCGCGGGGACGCGCCGCCGGACCTCGGTCTTCTCCATCGGCGCGGTGCTCATCGGTGGTCGCATCGTAGCAAGAATCGTGGCCGGGCCCTCCCGGCGGTTCCGGGGCGCCGCGCGCCGACGCGGAGCGACCGTGGAACGGCCGTCTCGGCCGTTCCCCCGTTGTGTGATCGAGCAGGATCGCACGAGCCAAACGGGGGCCCGGGCGAGACGCCCGGGCCACTTTCCACCCGCCCGCCCATTTGGCGCCCGGCTCGCCCGGCCACACGCGTCAGCGGCCGAGGCGGCGGGTGATCGCGGTAACTTCCGGGATGCGGAAAATCAGGGCGAGCGTCAGATAGACGATGCCGAATGCGGCGGCCGATGCGATGCCGTAGGGGATCGGATGAAGGCCGGGAGCGACGGCAGGAAGCAGATGGCGCGAGACGGCGAAGCCGGCGGCTCCCGCTGCCAGGGCGGCAGTCCATAGTTTCAATTGATGCGAGGCGTCGAACGGGACGGTCCCGATTCGCCGCGCCATCGCCCGCCGCAGCAGGCCGAGCTCGATCCAGCTCACCACGCCGGAGGCGAACGAGAGACCGACGGCGCCGAGCGCGAGGGCGCCGTCCAGGCGGACGCCGTCCGAATCGAAGAGCGCCGGAACCGGAAGGCCGAGGACGCCGGTCAGAAAGCGAACGAGAAGCGGACGTAAAGGAAACGCGAGAAGAAGGCCGATCGCCGCGGCGAGCACGACGCGCACGACGGCGAAGCGGACGGGCGTGCGCGTGTCGTTGAGGGCGAAGAACGCCGAAACGTAGAGGCGCGAGAGCGTTCCCGCGAGCAGGCCGACCGCGTAGCCGCCGAGGATGTACCAGACGTAGAGCGTCGAATCGGCGGTGAAGAGGCGTCGCTGATAGAGCGTCGCGACGAGATCGTCGCCGATCGCGAAGAACGCGACGACCGAGGGAACGACGAAGAACGCGATCTGCCGCAGCCCGCGCCGCAGCCGCTCGCGGAGCGCCGCGGCGACGTCCTCGCTCGTGCCGGCGGCGCTCGCCATCTGCGGGAGCTCGGATGCGGAAACAGCCATCCCGAAGAGGCTGAACGGAAGGAGATAAATCGTATACGCGTAGCCGATCCCGGCGATCGCCGCCGTCGTGAGATAGCTCGCCAGAATCTCGTCGACGAACGCGCTGATCTGGACGACCCCGCGTCCGACGAGGACGGGGCCGAAGTTGCGGAAGACCTGTCGCACCGCTTCCAGACGCGTGAAGATGGCCAGCCGAAGCGGCCGCACGAGCATCGCCACCGAGGGGACCTGAATCCCGAGCTGCAGGATCGCGCCGGCGAGAACTCCCCAGCCCGCGATCACCGCCACCCGTTCGGCCGACTCGCCCCGGCCGAACAGCAGCACCGCCGCGATGATCGCGGCGTTCCACAGCACCGGCGCGGCGTACGGGAGAAAGAACTTCCGGTGGCTGTTCAGGACCGCGAGACACCAGGCCGAGAGAACGAGGAGCCCGATCGCCGGAAAGAGAATCCGCACGAGAACGATCGTCAGGCGGCGCGTCTCTCCTACGAATCCGGGCGTGAGCAGGGTGACGAAGAGCGGCGCGAAGAGCACGCCGAGAACGGCGACGGCCGCGGTCACGAGGGCGAGAAGCGAGAGGATCGTTCCCGCCACCTTCCCCGCCGTCTCCCGGTCGTCCTTCGCGAGAAGCCGCGAATAGACGGGAATCATCGAGGCCGACAGCACGCCTTCGCCGAGAAGGTTCTGCAGGAAATTCGGGATCCGCAGCGCCGCGTAGAACGCCGACGCCGCCTCGGTCGTCCCCAGAAAGTTCGCCAGGACGGCGCCGCGCGCGAGCCCCGCGACCCGGCTGAGAAAGATCCCCGCGCCGACGAGAAAGGCGTACCCGCCGGCCCGGGTGCGCGGCGCCGCCTCCCCTCCCGTCGTCACTTCGTCCGTCATCTGCTGCTCTGCCTTCTGCGGAATTCGCGCCGCGACCCGCGCTTTGTCATGCGGGACTCGTCATCCCGAGCGTAGCG
>JBOGJQ010000295.1:0-5787 GCA_050745405.1 Thermoanaerobaculia bacterium
GCGCTGCCGAAGACCCGGACCAGCTCGACCTTCTCTGCGCCCTCTACGAGAAATCGGAGGACGCGATGCGCACGATGATCCGCCTCCTCGCGCAGCTCAGCGTGATGGAGGGAAGCGACGAGTCGCACCGTCGTTACATCCCCTAGCGGCCCGAAGGCCGGGGCGTTCCTCCTCCTCCTTCCGCCCCGGCCTTCGGCAACCCGCCGCGACACTCCTCACGTGCGCGAGAGCGCTTCCACCTCGCGCCGCGCTTCTTCCCCACTCTCCTCGAGCAGTTCCGGATCGGCGCGGAGCCCCGACATCCGCAGGCGCCCGCGCCGGAGCTCCCGCTCCTTCATGATCTGAAAAATGATCGGAGTCACGAGGAGAACGTGAATCGTCGAGGTCCACATCCCGCCGACGAGCGGCACGGCGATCGGCTTCATGACGTCCGACCCCGTCCCGGTCGCCCATAGCAGCGGGACGAGGCCGAGCACGGTCGTCGCGACGGTCATCAGCTTCGGCCGGACGCGGAGCAGCGCCCCCTCGATCGTCGCGTCGCGAATCGTCTCGGCCGTGACCGGGCCTTCCGCGAGCCTGCGGTCGAGCGCCTCGTGGAGATAGAGCACCATGACGACGCCCGTCTGCACGGCGACTCCGTACAGCGCGATGAAGCCCACCCAGACGGCGACCGACCAGTTGAAGCCGTAGATCCACATCAGGTACACGCCGCCGATCAGCGCGAACGGGACGGAGAGCATGACGAGACTCGCTTCCACCGCCGACCGGAACGTGAAATAGAGAATGATGAAGATGATCGCGAGGACGAGCGGCACGATGATCTGGAGGCGCCGCTCCGCGTGGAGCTGGTTCTCGTATTGCCCCGACCACTTCATCGAGTAGCCGGCCGGGAGCGCGAGCTCCTCGCCGAGGCGCCGGTTCGCCTCGTCGACGAACGATCCCATATCGCGGCCGCGGACGTTGAGCTGCACGAGTCCGCGGAGCTGTCCGTTCTCCGAGTTGATCATCGCCGGCCCCGGCTCGCTACGGATCGTCGCGAGCTGCGCGAGCGGGATCTGAACCACGCCCCCGCCGCCCATTGCACCGCGCGGGATCGTCACCAGGAGGTTCCGGAGCGACGCGATGTCGTCGCGATAGTCGGGGAGGTAGCGCACCTGGATCGGAAAGCGCGCGCGTCCCTCGACAGCGGTCGTCACGTTCATGCCTCCGATCGCCACCTCGACGGCGTCGAGAACGACGCCGATCGGCGCGCCGTAGCGAGCGACCGCCGCGCGGTCGACGTCGATCGTGATGTAGCGGCCCCCCGTGATCCGCTCGGCGTACAGGTCCACCGCGCCATCGATCTCTCGCAGGATCCCCTCCGCCTCGAGCGACAGCCGCTCGAGCGTCGCGAGGTCGGGCCCGAAGATCTTCAGTCCGAGCTGCGTCCGCACTCCCGTGTTCAGCATGTCGATCCGGTTGATGATCGGCTGGGTCCACGCGTTCGTGACGCCGGGGATCTGGAGCTTCTCGTTGAGCTGCTGGATGATGTCGTCCTTCGTCATCCCCTCCGGCCATTCCGACTGCGGCTTGAGCTCGATGATCGTCTCGAACATCGAGACCGGCGCCGGATCGGTCGCCGTCTCCGCGCGCCCGACTTTGCCCAGAACGTACGCGACCGCCGGATGCTCCGCGATGATGCGGTCCTGGACCTGGATCAGGCGCTTCGCTTCCGTGATGCTCACGCTCGGCAGCGTGACGGGCATGTAGAGCAGCGATCCCTCGTCGAGCGGCGGCATGAACTCGCTGCCGAGCGACATCATCATCGGAATCGCGATCACGAGCGCGATCAGGTTCAGCGCGAGCATCGTCTTCCGGTTCCGCAGCGACCACCGCAAGACCGGCTCGTACGCGCGGAGAAAGAAGCGGCTCACCGGGTTCTTGACCTCGGAGCGCAGCCTCCCCCGAAGGAAGAACGTCATCAGCACGGGGACGAGCGTGATCGCGATGACCGAAGCGCCCACCATGGCGAACGTCTTCGTGAAGGCGAGGGGACGGAACATCTTTCCTTCCTGCCCGGTGAGCATGAAGACGGGAAAGAACGACACGATCATGACGAGCAGAGATCCGAAAATGGCCGGACCGACCTGCTTCGCCGAGCGGACGATCGTCTCGAGGCGGTTCCGCCGCATCCGATCCGTCCCCTCGGCGAGATGTCTGTAGCCGTTCTCGACCATGACGATCGACGCGTCGACGATCTCGCCGATCGCGAGCGCGATTCCGCCGAGGGACATGATGTTCGAGGTGATCCCGAACACCTGCATCAGGATGAACGTGATCAGGGCCGACAGCGGCAGGCCGACGAGAACCGTCATCGCGGAGCCGAAGTGGAAGAGAAAGACGATCGTCACGATCGAGACGATGAGCGCTTCCTCGGTCAGCGCCGTCCGCAGCGTGGCGACGGCGCGCTCGATCAGGTCCGACCGGTCGTACGCCGTCCGGACCGTGACGCCCTCGGGAAGGCCCGCCGCGAGGACCTCCAGCTCGTCCTTCACGCGGCGGATCACGTCGCGCGCGTTCTCCCCGTACCGTGCGACGATGATTCCGCCCACGACCTCGCCGCGGCCGTTCTCGTCGAGCAGCCCGCGGCGGAGCTCGCCGCCGACCGTGATCGTGCCGAGTTGCTCGAGGTAGATCGGCGTGCCGCTCGCGTCGGCGCCGACGACGATCTGCTCGAGATCGCGCACGCTCTCGACGTAGCCGATCCCGCGGACGAGATGCTCCTGCTGCCCGATCTCGAGCAGCCGTCCGCCCACGTCGTTGTTCGACCGCCGCACGGCGTCGATCACGGTGTCGAGGGCGATTCCGAACGAGGCGAGCCGCACCGGGTCGAGGTTGATCTGGTACTGCTTCACGAATCCGCCGATCGATGCGACCTCGGCGACGCCCTCGACGCTCTGCAGCCCGAGCTTCAGGTAGTAGTCCTGCAGCGTGCGCAGCTGCGCCAGGTCGTGGCGGTCCGACTGCAGCGTGTACCAGAAGACGTGACCCACGCCCGTCCCCTCGGGACCTAGGCGCGGCGTCACGCCCTCCGGCAGGAGGTTCCGCGCGTAGTTCAGGCGCTCGAGCACGCGCGAGCGCGCCCAGTAGATGTCGGTCGAGTCCTCGAAGATCACGTAGATCAGCGAGAAGCCGAACATCGACTGCGCGCGGACGGTCCGGAGCTCGGGCAGCCCCTGGAGGTTCGACGCGAGCGGATACGTGATCTGGTCCTCGACGAGCTGCGGCGAGCGTCCCGGCCATTCCGTATAGACGATGACCTGGTTGTCCGAGACGTCGGGAATGGCATCGAGCGGCGTCCGCACCGTCGCCCAGATGCCGACGCCGATCAGGATCGCGTAGACGAGGAGGACGATGAAGCGGTTTCGCGCCGAGTAATCAATGATCGTGCGAATCATTCGCCGCCCCTCCTCCGGCCGTCTGCCGCAGTTGCGCCTCGGAATCGAGGAGGAACCCGCCGTGGACGACGACGCGCTCCCCTTCACGGAGCCCCGTCAGAATCGCGACGTAACCGCCCGCCTCGCCGCCGGTCGTCACGCGTCGCGGCGCATACCGGCCGGGAGCGGTCTCCACCCAAACGAAACGCTCGAGGCCGCGGTCGACCAGCGCCGTCTTCGGCACCATGAGCGCCGAGCCGCGATCAGCCGCCGACTCGAACTGAACGCTCGCGTACATCCCGGGCTTCAGGCGGAGATCGGGGTTGGGCAGCTCGATCCGCACGCGGTTGCTGCGCGTCGCGCCGGAGACGAGCGGCTCGATGAACGCGACGGTTCCGGACCAGGCGACGCCGGGATAGGCGCGCGTCGTGACCGCCACCTCCTGTCCGACCGCGATGCGGGCGAGGTCCTTCTCGTACACGTCGGCCTCGACCCAGACGCGCGAGAGATCGGCCAGCTCGAGCAGAGGCTCTCCGGCCTGGACGTACTGCTGCGGAACGACGTTGCGACGTACGACGATGCCGCCGACGGGCGCGTGGACCGTCGTGGTGTAGAAGGGCTTTCCGGTCTGCGCGAGCTCCGCGATCTGGTGATCGGTCATCCCGAAGAGCTGCAGGCGCCGGCCGCTCGACTCCACGAGGTCCGCCGCCGCGCTCCGCGCGCCGGCGAACCCGGTGCTCCGCATCCGCTCGAGGTTCGCGATCGCGAGCAGATACTCCTGCTGGCTCGCGTAGAGCTCGGGCGAGTAGATCTGCGCGACCGGCTGGCCGCGGCGTACCGAGTCGCCGGTGAATTGGACGAAGAGCCTCTCGATCCGGCCGCCCGTGTACGAGGTGACCTGCGCGAGGCGCGTCTCGTCGTACGTCACGACTCCGGTCGCGACGAGGCCGCCCTCCCACGGACGCACCGTGGCCGGAACCGTCGCGACGTTCGCGAGGACCTGCTGGGACGGCGAGAGCGCGACTTCCGCGATCGCCCCCGCGTCGGCGAGCTGCGCCGCGGCGGGATCGACCGTGACGCGCCGGATGAGGCTCATTCCGCAGATCGGACAGTTGCCGGGCGAATCCGATGTGACCGTCGGATGCATCGGGCAGTAGTAGATGACTTCTTCTCCTTCGGCCGCATGCTCATGGAGATCGGCGCCGCGATAGCTCCAGAGGAGCGCGCCGCTCACGACGGCGGCGGCGAGAAAGGCGAGAGCGACGAAGATCGCGAGTTTTCGGTTTCTGAGCAGCATCGGGTTCTCCTCACATCGACTCGGCGCCTGGCGCCGGAGCGACGCGGATGGTGCGGGCTCCGGCGGCGAGCGCCTCGAGGTCCTCGCGGGCACGAAGCGCGCGCTCGAGGAAGGCGTAAAAGTCGGTCGACGATTCCATATAGCTGGTGGCGGCACCGAGGAGTGCGTCGAAGGACGCGCCTCCCGTCTGGTATGCGGCGAGCGTCGAATCGAAGGCGAGACGTGCCTGCGGCATGAGAACCTCCTCGTGCAGCGCGATCTGGCGCGCCGATTCGTCGAGAACCGCCCATGCGACCGACGCCTGCTCGGCGAGCGACCGCCGCAGCGACTCGAGACGCGCGAGCGCCGCATTGCGCATCGCGATCGCTTCTTCGATCCGGGGATCGATTCGCGTCTTCCGCCGCAGAGGGAGCTCGATCCGCGCGGAGAGCGAGATCATGTTCTCGGCCTCGCTGCGGAAGGCGTATGCGCCCTCGATGCTCCACTCCGGCCGCTTCGCCGCTCGCGCGAGAGCGATCTCCGCCTCCGCGCGCTGGACGACCGCCTGGAGGGCCGCGACCGCCGCGGTGTCCGCGCCGGGATCGATCGCCGGCGCGAGGGGGTGCGTCGCCTCGAGCTCGAGCTCCGGAATGTCCGTCTCCGGCACGAGGGCGAGCAGATTCCGGAGCTCCGCCGCGGCGACGGCGCGACGGCCGCGGAGCGAGATCGTCCGGTGCTCCAGATCGCTGCGCGCGAGCTGGCCGCGGATCACGTCCGCCTGAATCGCCTCGCCGGCCTCGTATCGCGCGCGCGCCGCGGCGATCATCGAGTCGGTCAGCACGATGATCGTGTCGAGCACCTCGAGACGCTCGTCGATCGACGCGATCTCGAAACGCGCCGCGAGCGCGTCGCGCGCGATCTCCGCCGCCCGCGAGTCGCGCATGGCCTCGAGCTCCGCGACGCGGGCCTCCGCCGCCGCGCGCATCGCGTCGCGCCGCTCGTCCGGAATGAACGCCTGCGACACGCCGACCATGTACATCGTCATCATCGGATCGTTCGCGAAATCCTGCGGGAGGTTCTCCACGCCGCCCATGG
>JBOGJQ010000296.1:0-6219 GCA_050745405.1 Thermoanaerobaculia bacterium
TCTACGGCGGCGGCGAGTTTCTCATCGCGTGGTTCGCTTTCGATCCCGCTCTGAACGCGGCGGTGCTTCGCGCGGCGCGGCTGCGCGAAGACGGGACTTGGAGCGCGACGCTTCAGACCCCGCGCAGCGAAGAACAGCGAGGTTACGGCCTCACCGGTGCGTGGAACGGGTCGGAGTTTGTCGTCGTCTGGTGGCGCGGCTTCGAAGGGGTCGAGGGCAACTTCCCCGGCGACGGAATCTACGGCGCCCGCGTCGCCGCCTCGCGGATCTGGCCCGTGACGCGCTTCACCGTCGCCGACCGGAATCACCCCGACTACGCGACCCATGCGACGCCTCGCGTCGCGTGGGACGGTACGCAGTACCTCCTGACGTGGAGCCGGCGGAGCTTCACCGCGCCCTGCTACCCGAGCGGGTGCCACGCGATATCCACGGTATCGATGCGCCGGCTCGATCGCGTGACGAACTTCATCGGGTCCGAGGTGAACTTTCCGGAGCTGGACGGGGTGGAGCCGCAAAGTCGCCGCGATCGCGCCGGGCGAGTTCGTCGTCGCATTACTCGATCCGCGGCGGTACGGAATCGCTGCGGGAGGGTTCGGCTGGGTCGGCCACGAGAAAATCGAAACGGCCGGCATCCGCGTTGGGCCCGACGGGATTCAATTGACCGGAGTTGGTACCGCGTTCAATTCGGCGGCCTCGATCCTCGCGCTCGACGGCGACGCGGGGTCGGCGGCTCTCGTCTGGAGTCACACCGGACCTCTGGACGAAGTCGGGAAAGCGCAGGTCGGGTTCGGCGGGACGCCGTGGCTGGCGACGCGCCGCGGAAGCTCGCCGCGCGCGACCGCGGCCGCGGTCGCGCCCTCCGGACAGACGCTCCTCGGAACCCTCGCGCCCGAATTTCGCGGAGGCCCCACCCGCGCGTCGGCGTTCTTTCTCGACCCGTCCAAGCCGCTTCCGTTTCCTCCGCCTAGTCCGGCGGGCGTGCGCGCCGTCCGGAACGGATCCTCCATCGACGTCACTTGGAATCCGGTCGAAGGTGCGACGGCCTACCGGATCGAAACCACGACGTACGGCACGTTTTACGACCGCGGAACCTCGATCACGAACCGCGCGCGGATCCCTGACCAGTCTGCCACGCAGGTGCGCGTCATCGCACTGAACTCGGGCGGCGAATCGCCGCCGTCGGTACCGGCCGAGGTCGAGGAGCCGCAGCGGAAGCGGCTTCTCGGGCGATGACGCGTCTCGGAGAGCGGGCAATGGCCTCTTTTCTCTCGATCGCACTCCTCGTTCTTGCCACGGCAGGCGCGACGCCGCAGGCTTCCGCCGAGCGGCTGCTGACGATCCAGCGCTCGGGCCGCGCCACGATCTCGGACAGCGCGACGTCGCCGCGAGCCCGTCGGGGTACCTCCTCGTGTATCGCGCGGGAGACGGACTGTTTTTCGAACGGTTCGGGACGGACGGCCAGCGCATCGACGAACAAGGACGTCCGCTCACGTTCGCGATAGCGTCGAGCGATTGGCTCGCCGGCGTCCTCTGGGACGGCGGCCGGTATGTCGTTCTCGATGTCGATCGAGTGGAGTGGCGTCGAGCCGACGGTGTGGGTCCTCTCGCGCGTGAACCGTGAAACCTCGCTCGAAGACAACGTCGTCGTCCTGGTCGAGCGGCGCCGCGCCGTCGGACGGCCGTGATCGAGGCGCGCGCCGGGCGACTCACTCCCCGATTTCTTTGATGAGGCGCGGCGTGAGGCGGAGCATCACGACGTCGTGCGGCGCGATCGTCGCGGAGAAGGGGCGCGCCGTGTCGCCCGCGGGGCGGTTCGCCCAGAGATCGCGGATGTCGTAGACCGGCGAGCCCGTCAGATCCCGGCCGAAGAGCGCGTCCTCGATCCGTTCGGCGCTCCAGTCGAACTGTGCGGTCCGCGGAGTCTCGCTGCGGTTGAGGAAAAGCACGGCCCACTCGCCGTCGGCGAGCGGACGCGCCCAGATCTCGATCTTCCCGTCGGTCCGGTGGCGAAAGCCCTGGATCCCGAGGCGGTCCTGGTCGACGGCGATGACCTCGCGGTTGGTCAGGATGGCCGCGGTCTCGGGACGCATCTTCGAGAGATCGTTCCCCGCGATCAGCGGCGCGGCGAGCATCGCCCAGAGTGAAACGTGCGCGCGATCCTCCGCGTCCGACATGCCATTGCCTACCTCGAGCATGTCGGGGTCGTTCCAGTGACCGGGCCCCGCATATCCGCGGAGGCCGTCCTGCTTGTCGACGATCGGCATCACGCCCCACGACTTCCACGAGCCGTGGTCGACGACGCAGTCGAAGCAGGAGGTGATGTCGCCGGTGGTGCGCCAGAGGTGGCCGACGTCCTTCCCCCACGCCCACGGCTGGTTCTCGCCCCACTCGCAGATGCCGAGCACGACCGGCCGCCCCGCGGCGCGGAGAGCGTCGCGCATCGTCGTGTACGCCCCCTTCGCGTTCAGCCCCTCGGTGTTGCACCAGTCGTACTTGAGGTAATCGACGCCCCAGGAGGCGAAGGTTTTCGCGTCCTGGTACTCGTGACCGCGGCTGCCGGGCCTGCCGGCGCACGTCTTCGCGCCGGCGTCGGAGTAGATCCCGAGCCGCAGCCCCTTCGCGTGGACGTAATCGGCGAGCGCCTTCATGCCGGAAGGGAAACGATCCGGATCGGGCCGGATGAATCCCATCTCGTCGCGCGTCCCCTGCCAGCAATCGTCGATGACGACGTACTCGTACCCGGCGGCCTTCATCCCGCTGGCGACCATCGCGTCGGCCGCCGCGCGGACGACCGCCTCGTCGACGTTACAGCCGAAGTGGTTCCAGCTGTTCCATCCCATCGGCGGAGTCGTCGCGAGGCCGTCATACTTCTGGGCGGAGGCGCCGGCGGCGGCCAGGAGGAGCGGGATGAGGAGGACGGCGACTCGCATGGAGAGATCATCCTCCCGTTCGTCGTTTCGGGACAGTTCCTGCCCGGATCCGCAGGAACAACTGCGCCTCGCCGCAGGTTCTCCCACAGGCACGGGATCCTCTCGCGCGTCAGATCATCCGGGCTAAGCTGGATCCTCTGGAGTCCTCCCTCTTAGCGTACGCGTCCGGCTCCCCACGCCGGCTCGCGTCGAAAAGGACTGAAAATGCTCACCTGGATGATGATCGGCCTCGGAGTCGTGGCTCTATTTGGATGGAGACTCCTGAGCGACGCGATCGCGGACGACAAGAAGCGAAAGAAAGTCCCGAGCCGCTCCGGGCGGTAGCGGAAGGGCCGGGGTCTCAGAGGCAGGGGTCACCTGAGTTTCAGTTTCCCCAGACCACCTTCGCCACCTTCCACGAACCATTCTCGCGGAGGAGCTCGACGCGCCCGTCGGCGGTCGCTGTCGTCATGCACGCCGCCGTCTCCCCTCTCATCGTGAGGACGGCGCGATCGCCCTCGACCTTCGCGTCGACCACCGTCATCTTCCCCGGAAGCATCATGTCAGCGAAGTCGGCGAGCAGCTCCGGATCGGGCCCGACGGACTCCATCTGCGCGTGGATATCCGCCGTCATGCGTCCCATGACGCCGTCGACGTCGCGTCCGATCACGGCATCGACGAGCTCGACGAATGCGCGAACCGGCTCCGAGTCGTCACCGTCGACGTTTCGGGGAGCGATCGGCGGCGTTTCTGGATCGGTGGGGATCGTCAGCTCGAGATCGATCGTGAACGCGCGACCGCCCGCCTCGACGGTCGTCCGTAGAGTGCCGGTCGCGACCGCCCCCGACACCTCGAGCGCGAGACCCTCGCGGATCTTGCCGTAGCCGTCCATCGGCGCGAGGGACGGGTGATACAGCGCGTTGCCCGACGGAAAGAGCGTCAGGTCGTCCATGACGCTGATGACGACTCCCGAGAACGGGCGCGCTCCGGCGACCGCCATCGCGTCGAGCGGCGTGCACGCCGGCGGGAAGGGGGCATCGCTGACGAGAACGTTGACCATGTCGGATCCGAACGGCTGGACGAGGACGTGTTGGAGCGCCGTCGTCTCGCCGTCGACCGTGATTGAGCCGCGAGCCGTCGCCTCCCCGCTCGCGTCGAACGGCACGAGGATCGAGATCAGAACGAGGCAGCCGACGGCCGCCCGCCCCATGGGAGTGAGTTCCATGTGAGCCTCCTCTTGTCTTGTGCTGGGTGACTGAAGGATACAGGATTTGACTGCCAGCGCGGATTGCGCGCGCCGGGCGGTTCGTCGCATGATCGCCCCATGTCGAAGGGCCTCCCCGGATCGGACGCGCTGATCGAGCGCGTGCGAGCGATCGCTCTCGATCTTCCCGAAACGAGCGAGAAGCTCTCGCACGGCGAACCGGCGTTCTTCGTCCGGAAGCGGATGTTCCTCATGATCGACGACGATCATCACGGCAGCGGGCACCTCGCCGCGTGGTGCAACGCCCCTCCCGGCGCGCAGGAATCGCTGGTCGCGGCCGACCCGACGCACTTCTTCGTCCCGCCGTACGTCGGAAAGGCGGGGTGGCTCGGGGTGCGCCTCGACGCCGGGCTTCCGTGGAGCGCCGTCGCGGACCTCGTCCGCCAGGCCCATGCGATCACGGGCGTGAAGAAGAGGCGGGCGATCGTGTAACGCCGGGGGTTGCAGGATCCGGCATCGAGTCATACGATGCGGACAGGTCCGCCCAATCGATGTTTGCGATCAACCACGCTGCGACAGCCCTGCTCGTGAAGCGCCGCTATCCCGCCGTGCCGATGGTGGCGGCGCTCCTTTCGGTGCAGCTCGTAGAGCTCATCTGGGTCGCTCTGCACTACGCCGGCATCGAGCGCACCGTCGTCGATCCGGTCGTCCGCTCCGTCGGCGACATCCACCTCGTCCACATGCCGTATTCGCACTCGGTCGCGACGACGATTCTGCTCGCGGCGCTCGCGTGGGGAATCGGCTGGATGACGGGGCGCCGAACTCTCGGCGCCGCGCTCGCCCTCGGGATCGCCTCGCACCTGGTTCTCGATCTCGCGACGCACGACCGGGACATCGCGATCGCGCCGTTCACGAATCTTCCGGAGATCGGGACGATGCTCTACGCCGCGGCGCCCGGCATCGCCTTCGTCCTCGAGCTCGCGTGGGGCATCTTCTGCTGGCGCGTGTACCGCGGATCGGTCGGGCTGCTGACCGCGATCGCGCTGTTCAACCTCGCGAACGTCTCGATGTTCTTCGCGGCGATCCCTGGGCCGGAGCAGTGGTTCGCGAACCAGCCGATGCTTCTCGTAACGGCGATCCTCGTGCAGATCGTCGTCACGCTCGCCGTCGTGGGCGTTCTCGCGCGAAGCCGGAATGTCTCGGTCGCCGCAGCCGACGCCCCGGCGCAGTGACAGCCGATTTGCATTTTGCAGTTCGGCAGATCGGGCGCAACATGGACACCGGCGGGCGAGCGCAGGCGCGCGGGCCAATGGCGAGCCGGCACACCTTTCTTTGTTTGGTTTTTTCGAAGAAACTGCGGGTCAGCGCGGCTTTCGCACGACGAGCAGGACGATGCCCGCGATGACCGTCGCGACGCCGGCCCACGCGGGAATCTCCACTCTCTCCTTCCGCTTCGCCTCGAGCTCGAGGGGGCCGAGGTCGACCTCGCGCGTCGATTTCGTGTAACTGAACCCGCCGTAGACGAGAGCGAGGAGTCCGGCGAGGATGAGGACGATTCCGGCGATTCGGAGTGCTGTCATGCGCGGATGTTCCGCCGATCCGGAGCGAATGTCCAGAAACGCGCCAGCCGTCACGTCGTTGACCGTTGCCCGTTATTCGCTGTTCGCTGCCCGTTCCCCGTTGGCGTTGACCGTTGTCCGTTGACATTCGTCAGAACACCGTCGTCATCCTGACGAGCGAAGCGAGGAAGGATCTCCTCAGCTGCGACTCAGACTCGCCTCAACCCGCCGGGTCGAGACGCGGCCGAGGAGATCCGGAGCCCTGCCCTGAGGAGCGAAGCGACAAAGGGCTCACGCCCTCCCGTCCCACCTCGTTTCCAAGAAACATCGAGAATTGATGCGGTTTTCTCACGCTCGGCGTGAGCCCGCGCCGGAGGCCCGGAGGAGGGTAGCCGGTGGTGACGTCGCAGAGCGGCGGAAACACCGGATTGGGACGTTCATTTTTGATCCGGCCCCCGGCGGCGCCCCTCCGGGGCGCATTGGCGTCGGTCCCATCGTCCGGTGGTTCCGGCCCTCCGGGCCGTCACCACCGGCTACCCTCTTCGGC
>JBOGJQ010000297.1:0-4295 GCA_050745405.1 Thermoanaerobaculia bacterium
TCGTCGCTCGTCGCTCGTACGTTGTTGGTTGCCAGTTGTTCGTTGCGCGTTGTCTCCGTTACAAGCGCCGACATCCTGACGAGCGAAGCGAGGAAGGATCTCCTCAGCTGCGACTCAGACTCGCGACATCGTTGCGAATCGAGACGCGGCTGAGGAGATCCTTCGCTTCACACCCGCCCACCCCTCCACGCTCAGGATGACCGCGCTTTCTTTTGCTCAACGAGCAACGAACAACGAACAACGAGCAACGAGCGACTGACGTACTAACTCCACTCGCACACGTACTCGCACACGTCCGCGCCGGCCGCGCGGCACCGCGTCTCCTGGACGCGGACGCTCGTCCCGCCGCACATCTCGATCGCCTTCTGGTGCCAGCCGACGACCGTGAGGCAGTCGTGCTTCGAGAACGTGCGGCTCTCGTGCGTGCGGAGGATCGCCTTCTTCTCGCCGGCCTCTTCGTACGTGCGATGCCCGGTGTCGTAGTACATCTGATAGATCTGCGCCGCGCGTTTGAGGAGGCCGTGGGGGTCGCGTCCGAGGACGAACGCCTTGTGCGCGTTGCTCAGGTTGTGGTCGGCGGACTTGACGCCGATCATGATGAACACTTTCTCGCCGAGGCCGAGCTCCGCGGCGATCGCCTCGTCGAGCCGCTGGTTCAGCTCGAACGGGTACCACATGTTCGTCAGGATGTGGGAGCAGATCGCGCGGTCGGACTCGGGGAGGCGCGCCAGGACGCGCTCGACCGCCGCCTCGCCCCGCTGATCGCGAACGAAATGGAGACGGGAGAGGAGCGCCCCGCCTTTGACGTTGCCGGAGCTCATCGGCATACCCTCGATTGTGGAACGTCCCCAGTGTACCGCAATGAGGCCGGGGCGTCTCGCCCGAAGACCTCTGCTGAGTCCGCCTCGATTTTGAAAATGACGCTGGCGGGCCCGGTAGTAGTCCTGCTACTATCGCCGCCGCTCCACCGTGGCAGCACCTTTGCCAGTCCGTCACACGCCCTCGACTTCATCAAGGAGGATTTCCTGCATGAACGTCCCCGCCCCTCGCCTGCGGCATGCCATTGTTCTCGCCGCGCTCGTCACCTTCGCGGCCGGCGCGCTCGCCGCGACGACCCCGCGAAGCGGCACCCTCTCCCCCGAACAGCCGCTCCTGACCTACACGGCGGGCCCGTTCCCCGCCTCGAACCCCTCCGCGACGACGAGCGACAACCCGCCGGCCTGCGTCCCCTTCACGGACACGGTCTGCAGTGAATTCGAGGTCACCGTCGCGATCCCCGAGACGGACTTCAACAGCTACAAGGCGCGCGTCACCGTGAGCTGGACCAACGGCTCGACGCCGACCTATCTTGGCGCCGAGACCGCGGACTTCGACGTCTGGGTCTATCGCCCCGACGTGGCCGGCTCCCAATCCGCCGTCGCCGCCAGCACGAACAACCCCGAGGTTGCGACCTTCAACGTCATCAACGGCCTCTACACGATCTACGTCCTCCCGTACGACGTCGCCCCCGACACGACGTTCACCGCCACCGTGAACCTCTTCCGTGAGCCCGGCCCGAGCACCGAACAGCCGACTCCGAATCCAGACTTTCCCGCGGGAACGCCGCGCTTCTACAACTACCCCGCGCCTCCGGGATGGGCCGAGGATGCGGGCGAGCCGTCGATCGGCGCGAACTGGCAGAGCGAGAGGGAAGTCGCGCCCGGCACCGGCATCTACAACGGCGGCACGATCACCATGTTCGGCGGCTTTCTGCCGTACATGCTGACCGCGACGTTCGACGATCGCTGGAATCCGGCCAAGGCCGACTGGAAGCGCCACGACCTCGTCATGGCGAACCTGCCGCGCGCATTCGGCGATCCGATTCTCTTCACTGACCCCGTCACCGGGCGCACGTTCGTCTCGCAGGAGATGGGCCTCACGCCGCTCGGCAGCACGATGGAGTTCACCGACACCGACTCGGCGCCGTTCACCCCGAGCGAGGGGTCGGGCGCTCCGTCCGGCATCGACCATCAGACGGTCGGCGGCGGCCCGTACGCCGATCCGATTCCGTCGAGCGTCGATCCGAACTATCCGCACGGCGTCTGGTACTGCTCGCAGTCGATCGCGGACGCGGTCTGCTCGATCAGTCTCGACGGCGGCCTGACGTTCGGCCCCGCCGTCCCGATGTACACGCTCGCGCAGTGCAGCGGTCTTCACGGCCACATCAAGATCGGACCGGACGGAACGGCCTACGTCCCGAACCGCGCCTGCGGCACCCGGCAGGCGGTCGTCGTCTCGGAGGACAACGGCATCACCTGGGCGGTCCGGCCGATCCCCGATTCGACCGCCGCCGACCGCGATCCGTCGGTCGCCGTGGCGCGCGACGGCACGATCTACTTCGGCTATCAGGACGGCTCCGGCGTTTCGAAGGCCGCCGTTTCGACGGACAAGGGCGTGACCTGGAGCTCCTCGGTCGACGTCGGCGCCTCGATGAACGTGAAGAACAGCCTCTTCCACGCCGCGGTCGCCGGTGACGGCGAGCGCGCCGCGATCGCCTACTTCGGCACGGAGACCGCCGGATCCGACTACAACACGCCGGACTTCCCCGGCATCTGGTACCTCTATATTTCGACGACCTTCGACCGCGGCCTGACGTGGGTCACGCAGAACGCGACGCCGGGCGATCCGATCCAGCGCGGCGGCATCTGCGGTGGCGGCGCGTGCCGCAACCTGCTCGACTTCTACGACGCCACGATCGACAAGCGCGGCCGCGTTCTCGTCGGCTACGACGACGGCTGCATCAGCGACAACTGCATCGCGGGCGTCCGCTCGTACGGCCTGAAGGCGCCGAACGACTTCACCGCGAAGGCCGTCATCGCGCGCCAGGCGAGCGGCCTCCGGATGTTCTCCGAGTACGACCACGAGGCGGGCGAGGACGTCGATCCGCAGCCCCCGCCGCCTCCGCCGCCCGCGGCGAACGCGTGCAACGAGGACGTCGCCTCCGATCCTTCGGGCGACGCGCAGCATCCGCTCATCGACAACAGCGGCGTCGACACCTCGCAGGTCGACCTCACCGGTCTCCGGTTCGACGTCAGCGACGACGGCACCTCGCTCGTGACGACGATCCGCGTCGCCGATTTCCGCCCCGAGCCGATCACCGGCTCCCTCGGCACCTTCTACTACGCCGTCTGGACGGCGGCGCAGCTCAACGACGACGGCTCGATCGCGAGCCGCACCTACGCGACGCGCGCGAACCTCAGCGCGACCGGAACCATCGCCTACAGCTTCGGGCGCTACGACTCCGCGGAAGACACGTTCGTCGGCTCGACGACGACGGTCAGCGGCACGTTCACAGCCGGACCGAACGGCACGATCCAGGTGTTCGTGCCGCTGTCGCTCCTTCCCGCCGTCGACATTCCCGTCAGGGACCTCACGACGCTGCCGGCCGTCATCGAGCCGTACGCGATCGCGATCATCCACGAGGTCGCCGTGCGCTTCGTCATGCCGGCCGACCGCGCCCCGAACGCCGGCAACTTCGGCGCGAACTGGTCGGTCTGTCCCGAGCCGACCGTCGTCTGCTTCGGCGACGACGACGCGTCGATCGCCTACTCCGCCGGATGGCACAGCGTGAACGCCCCCGGCGCGAGCGATGGCCGGTTCGCGACGCACTTCGGCAGCGCGAGCAGCCACTCCGCGACATTCGAGTTCGAGGTTGCCTCCGGCACGACGGGCAATCTCACGTATCACTTCGCCACGAGCACGTCGGGCGGCAGCGCCGAGGTCTTCGTCGACGGCGTGTCGCACGGCCTCGTGAGCTTCGCCGGCGCGGCGGGATCGCGACGCGATCCGGTGTTCGGCTCGAGCCTGTCGTTCGACGGCCTCGCCGCCGGACGCCACACGTTCGAGCTGCGCGACATGAGCGGCGTCGTTTACATCGACGGCTTCTGCCTCGAGAGCGGCTTTACCACGAGCAGCGCGGCGACCGGGCCGGGCACCACGACTTCGACGACGGAAACCGTTCCGGCGGCGGGTCAGGCGGTGTCGCAGGTCGTCGTTCCCGCGAACGCGACGGCGATCTCGATCGCCGCGGGCGCGCCTGGCTCTCTGCCGGTGCGCGTCGTTCTCGTCGACGCGGCGGGGCTCAGCCTCGCCACGGCCGACTCCATCGAAGGCGTCGCCACGCTCGACCAGCCGGTCGAGGGAGGCGGCGTCTATCTCGTGAAAACCATCAATCTCAGCGTCGCCGGCGTTGAAATCTGGACGATGTCCACGCCCCATCTCACACGATGAAAATCCATCTCTTCATTCTCATGCTG
>JBOGJQ010000298.1:0-16598 GCA_050745405.1 Thermoanaerobaculia bacterium
GGGTAGCCGGTGGTGACGGCCCGAAGGGCCGGAACCACCGGGTCGATGCACCCAGGCGATTGCGCCCCGGCAGGGGCGCCGCCACTCCGCGGCCCCTCCGGGGCCGAATGAACAAAAAATCGCGCAATCCGGTGGTTCCGCCGCTCCGCGGCGTCACCACCGGCTACCCTCCTCCGCGCCTCCGGCGCGCTCACGCCGAGCGCGAGGAAGTCTCGATTGCGCTTGGGTATGCGTGATGATCCTTCCGGCGACGAGCGACGAGCGACGAACTACGCGTTCACATACTTCCTGAAGTCCACGTTCGCCATCAGCCCTACGGCGATCATGAACATCATCGTCGACGATCCGCCGTAGGAGATCAGCGGCAACGGGATGCCGGTCGTGGGCAGCAGTCCGATCTGCATCGCGACGTTGATGATGATGTGGAAGATGAAGAACGAGATCAGGGCGATGACGAGGAACGTTCCGGATCGGTCGCGCGCCTGTTTCGCGATGGAAAGCGCCTGCAGGATGAGAAAGAGATAGAGCGCGAGGACTACCGTCACGCCGACGAAGCCCCACTCCTCGCCGATGACCGCGAAGATGAAGTCCGTGTGTTTCGCGGGTAAGTATTCGAGCTTCGCCTGCGTCCCCTGCTTGAATCCCTTCCCGAACAGGCCGCCCGAGCCGATCGCGATCTTCGCCTGCGTCACCTGGTAGCCCGATCCCAGCGGGTCGCGCTCGGGGTTGAGGAAGATGAGGACGCGCTCCTTCTGGTAGTCCTCGAGGAAGAAGAACCACGCCACGGGCGCGAGGAGCGCGACGATGAGCAGCGCGACGAGCCAGTAGCGGAGGCGGATCCCGCCGAAGTACATCGCGGCGGCGATCAGAGGGAAAAAGCTGGCGGCCGTGCCGAAGTCCGGCTGCACGATGATGAGCGCGACGGGCGCGCCGATGATCAGCATGATCATCGCGAACGAGCGGAAGTTGAGATACGCACTCTCGTTCGACTCGAAATACTTCGCGAGGACGAGCGCGGTGAAGATCTTCATGAACTCCGAAGGCTGAAACTGAAACCCGGCCAGGTAGACCCACGATCTCACGTTGGCGGTGACCTTCCCCCAGATGAGGAGATAGAGCAGCAGCACCATCCCGATGCCGAACAGAATCATCGAGACGTCGAGAAACACGTGGTAGTCGATCGTGATGAAGACGATCATCAGGACGATCCCGACGAGGGCCCAGACGAGCTGGCGCTGCCAGTAGGGGAAGCCGCTGAACCAGGTGGCGCTGTAGACGGCGAGAACGCCGACGGCGGCGAGGAGAATCGCGGTCCCGATGAAGTTCAGATCGAGACGCGAGACGGTCCGCGACGGGAGCGATCGGACGCTGGTGCCGGTGGCCGCGCGCGCCAGCATCGTCACCTCGTCTTGGTCGGCTCGCCGGCGCGCGGCAGGCGTCCCTCACGGAGTTGTTCGAGCGTCTCGGGGTTCGACAGATCGATCCGGTTGAGCTCGAGCTCGCGGCCGAACCGCGTGGCGAAGAGCTCCCGCGCGAGCGGCGCCGCGTCCGAGCCGCCGTGGCCGCCGTGCTCGACGAAGACGACGACGACCATCTGCGGGTCGTTCACCGGCGCGAACGAGGCGAACCACGCGTGGTCGCGGTACTTGAACGGAAGGCTCTCCGACCGCACCCAGCTGTGCTGCGCGATGACTTGCACCGTCCCGGTCTTCCCGGCGACGTCGAGCCCCTCGATCCGCGCGTTCCCGCCCGTTCCACCCGGCTCGTTCACGACCTTCCACAGGCCGCGTCGCATCGACGCGAGCGCGTCCGGACCGAGGTCGAGCTCTTTCAGAACCTGAGGCTCGACCACCTGCCGCGAGACGATCTGGTCGTCGCGCATCTCGATGACTTCCTTCAGCAGGTGCGGCCGCATGATGCTGTCGCCGTTCGCGATCGCCGCCATCATGTTGGCGACCTGCAGGACCGTGACGATCAGCGGTCCCTGGCCGATCGAGACCGAGATCGTCTCGGACGGATACCACTTCCGGTCCTGTACCTTCTGCGCCCACTCCTCGGAAGGCACGAGGCCGTCGATCTCCCCCTCGAGATCGATTTTCGTCCGCTCGCCGAAGCTCAGTCTGTGCGCGTACTCGGCGATCTTGTCGATCCCGAGCCGCGCGCCGACGTTGTAGAAGTAGATGTCGCACGAGACCTTGATCGCGCGCTCCCAGTTCACCGCGCCGTGTCCTTCGCGTTTCCAGCAGCGGAAACGGCGGCCGAAGAACGCCTGGCTGCCGCCGCAGTGGAAGACGGTCGAGGGGGTGATCACCCCGTTCTCGAATCCGGCCATGCCCATGACGATCTTGAACACCGAGCCCGGCGAGTAGCCGCCCTTGATCGCGCGATTCACCTCGAGCTTGAACGGATTCGAGAGGATCGTGCGCCAGACCTCGGGCGTGAAGCGCTTCGAGTAGACGTTCGGGTCGTATGCCGGGCTCGAGACCATCGCGAGGATCTCTCCCGTGCGCGGGTCGAGCGCGACCGCCGCGCCGACGAGCTGCCCCTCCAGGAAGAACTCCTCGGCCTGCCGCTGCAGGTCGAAATCGAGACTCACCTTGATGTTCTTGCCCGGGACCGGCTCCTTGCGCGACACGGCGTACTCGGAAAGCGTGCGCCCGTGCGTGTCGACGACCTCGTAGCGCGTCCCGTCGATCCCGCGCAGGAACTTGTCGTAGACGAACTCGATCCCCTTCTTGCCGACGAGGTCGCCGAGCTTGAGCGTCGGGTCGGCGTTCATATCCTCTTCGGTCGCCTCGCCCATGTAGCCGAGGGCGTGCGCGGCCATCGTCCCGTAGCGGTAGTTCCGGCGCATCACCGGCTCGATCCGCACGGCCGGGAACTGCATGAGATGGCTCTCGATCTCGGCGACCTGCGTCATCGTCAGGTCCTCGACGAGGGGCATCGGCTGATTGATGGGGTACTCCGTCTCGGCGATCCGGCGCTCGAGCTCGGGGACCGGAATGGCCGTCGTCGCGGAAATGAACTGGAGCAGGCGCTGCCGGTGGCCGCGGTCGGTCTTCTCGATCTCGCGCAGGTCCGGCCGCATGAGCATCAGCGAGTACGCCGGCTGGTTGTCGACGAAGATCTTCCCGTTGCGGTCGAGGATCAGGCCGCGTTTCGCGCGGATCGGAACGGCGCGGAGGGCGTTCGAGGCCGACAGCTCGCGAAAGCGGTCGGCCTGCACCGCCTGCACGTACCAGAAGGACCCGGCGAGGAAGAAGAAGGTGACGACGATGCCCCACATCAGAACGTTGATCCGGAACTGCACCGCCTTCTGTTCGTCTCGATAGATGCGCATGGTGTCAATTCCAACGATTCGGGTTCATGAGGTGTTCCGCTCTCATCGCGTCGCCGGCCGCCGCAGAGCCTCGAGCGGCTCCTCGCGCAGGAACAGAGTCAGGAGCTGGTAGACGAGCATCCCGAAAAGCGAGGTCAGCACCGTCTTCGCGAGCATCGCCTGCTCGAACAGCTCGACGTTCCGCGTCGTGAGGATCGTGACGAGCACGTAGATCACGACCTCGTTGATGATGACCGATCCCGCGAGCGCGAGGCCGAACGCCAGCGTCCCCCGCAGAACCAGACGCGACGCGACGTACGCGACGAGATAGCCGATGACGGTCAGCGAGAACGCATGGAGGCCGAAAATCGCGGCCGAGAACGCGTCCTCGACGAGCCCCGCGATCACGCCCGCAACGATCGCGCCGAACAGGTTCCCTCCCATCGCGTAGTAGACGACGAGGATCACGTACGGGCTGAAGAACGCGAGAGCGTTCGGAAAGAAGCTGTCGAGCAGGGAGTGGATCGTGAGCGCGATCAGCAGCCCGACGAGGAACCGGAGCCATCTCACGGCTGGTACCTCACGACCTCGGGAGGGATCTTCCGCGTGTGGAGGATCAGGACCTCCTCGAGGCTGGAAAAGTCGACCGACGGCTGCGCCACGACGCGCTTGAAGAGGTCCGAGCCTTCGTCGACCTCGATCACTTCGCCGACCGGAATGCCCTTGGGGAAGACGCCGTCGGTTCCGGCCGTCATGAGCCGGTCGCCCGCGACGATGTCGGTCAGGTTCGGGATGTAGCGCACTTCGAGCAGCCCGCCGTCGCCGCCGCTGACGACCGCCTGCCGGCGCGTTCGTTCGACGAGCACGCCGACCGCCGAGGCCTTGTCGATCACGAGCTGCACTTTGGAGAGATCGCGCGTCGTGAGGACGACTCGTCCGACCAGTCCCCCTGGATGGACGATCACGTCGTTGACCTCGACCCCGTGCTCCGACCCGCGGTCGAGAATCGCCGATTTGAACCGTCCCGACGTGTCGAGGAGAACGATCTCCGCGAGCAGCGTCGGCATCGTGAACTGTTCCGAGTAGGAGAGGATCGAGCGCATCCGCGCGAGGTCGCTGTTCGAGCGCCGGAGCATCAGGTTCTCCTGCGTCAGCTCGGCGACCCGGCGGCGCAGCTCGATGTTCTGGGCGACCTCCCGTCGCATGTCGATGTAGCCGTGGTAGACGTCGAGGCCCGTCTGACCGACCTCATGCACGGCTTTCGGGACCGGCGAGAACAGGGTCATCACCGTCCGCTCGAAGAGCGTACGGGTATCCCCGCCGACACGCGTGCGCTGGCTGATGCTCATCAGCACGAAGAGCACGGCGAGGACGACCAGGAAGAGGAGGGTCGGGCGACGTTCGACGGCGACTTGCATCGTACCGGGCGATTTTCCGCTGTTGCGATCCTCGCGCCAAAGACGAGAGCGTCTTGGGCGTCTGGAGCGTCTAGAGCGTCTGGAGCGTCGGCCGGACGCCCAAGACGCTCAAGACGCCCGGGACGCCCAGGACGTTTACTCGATCGAGATCTTCCGGAGCAGGTCGAAGTCGGTCAGCATCTGCCCGGTGCCGAGGGCGACGCAGGCGAGGGGATCTTCGGCGAGGGTGACGGGAAGGCCCGTCTCCTCCCGCAGGCGTTTGTCGAGGTTCTTCAGCATCGATCCGCCGCCGGCGATGATGATCCCCTTGTCCATGATGTCCGCCGAAAGCTCGGGCGGAGTCCGCTCGAGCGCCACGCGCACCGCCTCGACGATCGTCGCGACGGTCTCCGACAGCGCCTCGCGGATCTCCTCGTCCGTGATGATGAGGGTCTTCGGCACGCCTTCGACGAGGTCGCGTCCTTTGATCTCCATCGTCATCTCGTCGTCGAGCGGGAAGGCCGACCCGATCTCCATCTTGACCTGCTCGGCCGTCCGTTCGCCGATCAGCAGGTTGTACTTCCGCTTGATGTACTGAATGATCGCCTCGTCCATCTCGTTGCCGGCGACGCGCACCGAACGCGAGTAGACGATGCCGGCCAGCGAGATCACGGCGACGTCGGTCGTCCCGCCGCCGATGTCGACGATCATGTTCCCGGTCGGATCGGTGATCGGCAAACCCGCGCCGATCGCCGCCGCCATCGCCTGCTCGATGAGGTAGACCTCGGTCGCGCCGGCGCGGAGCGCCGAGTCCTTCACGGCGCGCTTCTCGACCTGCGTGATCTCCGAGGGGACGGAGATCACGATCCGAGGCTTCACCAGGAACGAGCGCCCGTGCGCCTTCTTGATGAAGTAGTTCAGCATCTCCTCGGTGATCTCGAAGTCGGCGATGACGCCGTCCTTCATCGGCCGGATCGCCACGATGTTCCCGGGCGTTCGCCCGAGCATCTCCTTGGCCTCCCTGCCGACGGCTTCGACCTTCCCCGTGACCTTGTTCACGGCGACGATCGAAGGCTCGCGGACGACGATGCCCTTGTTCTTCGCGTAGACGAGCGTGTTCGCGGTCCCGAGATCGATCGCCAGATCGTTCGAGAACATCGACAGGAGTGATTTCACGGCCATGAATGGGTGATCCTAACCCTTTGTTGGTGATGTGTCCGCAGCGGCGCGGGGTGCAAAAGATCTGCCCTGAACGCGTTCCGGCGCGTCAGTCCTCGATGAAGACGCTCTCGCGCCGCACCGTCTGGTTGCCGGCCGGATCGACCGCCCGGATGACGACGACGTTCGTGCCGATCTTGGTGAACGCGAGAAGCTTCTTGAACGTGCCGTCCGTCTCGACCGGCACCTCTTCGTCGTTGATGAACACCGAGGCGCCCGGCTCGACGCGCCCCTCGAACAGATAATACTGGCCGCCGATCCGGAACGGCTTCTTGAGATCGAGAGTCGGTGGGACCTTGTCGCCAACCGCGGCCGCCATGCCGGCCGCTCCGCCGACGACGCGGAAGCGGCGGAACGGCGAGAACGGGCCGACGCGGCCGTCGGCTCCGACCGAGGCGAGGCGCCAGTAGAACGACCCGGTGTCCGTCACGCGCGTCCGCGCGCTCGTCTCGGTCCGGCGGTCGTCGATCTCGAGCGACGTGAAGAGCCGCGAGCGCGAGACCTGGAGCTGGTAGCCCGACGCCTCGGGGCGCGGATTCCAGACCAGATCGACGATGTCGGTCACGCCGGCCTGGAACACGTGGTTGTCCGGCGGCGTGGAAAGGACGGGCGGGTCGACGACGTCGCGGACGGGCGAGAGATCGCCGGTCGGGCTGGCCTCGACCTCCTGCCCCGCGGCCACGGTGACGGCGGCGCCGCCGCCCGCGGGCGTGACTTCCGAGCTGCCGCGGACAGTCGTGATCTCGGTCCGCTTCTGTGGTCCGACCGCGAGTTGCGCCGTCGACGCGGACGAGACGACGACCTCGGTCCCCGGCGTCTGGACGCGCGACTGGGACTTGCCCGTGTTCACCTGAACCGAGCCGACCTGCATCTGGACGCGGTCGCGCTTCTCGCGGGTCGCGGGATCGACCGTCGCGTAGATCTCGAGAAGGGCGTTCTGACCGACCGTGTAGATCGATCCGTTCGTGAAGATCAGCTCGGCCGAGGACTGCGTGCCGGTCTTGATCCAGTCGCCGTTGAACAGCGTGTCGCGGGCGGTCGCCTTGCGCCAGTCGCCGGAAGCGCCCTTCTGGACCTGGACGTCGCCTTCGACGGTGAGGAACTGCGCGTCGTAATCGCCTTCGCCCGGGATGCGCGCGAGCGCCATCGTGGCGATGTTCGCCGCGTCGACCGCCGCGTCCTGGGCGGCCGGCCACTCGCCGGTGGCGAAGCTCGTCTTCGCCTGCTCGAGCCGCCCCTGGCCGCGGTCGAAGTCCGCGCGCACCGCCGCGAAGTCGGAGACCGAGGCGAGCTCGTTGAGCGACGAGCTCGCTTCCGCGATCGCGCGCCGCGCCTGCTCCCGCGGGCTCTGCCCCGCGAACCACCACCATGCCGCCCCGCCCGCCACGAGGAGGAACACGATCACGATCCCGATCTTCTTGAGGCGATCGATCGAGATCAGATACCAATCGATGTCTGCAGTGGTGCTTTGTTTCCGGGCCATTCAGGAACCAGCCGGGGATCGCGGAATACGCGAGCCGGGGGACAAGCGTTTATAACACAGCAACTTCGGAGCGGCAACGGCTCGATTTGCCGGCTGGCGCGGCGATCCGCTACACTGCCGGGTCCCTCGCGGTCCGGCAACCCTGTTACCGCCCAACCCGAGAACGAGCTTCGAAAAATCGCGGGCTCTCGATCCGCCGGAGGTCTTCCCATGCTCAAAGCCATGCGCGACAGTTTCACGCACCTGAAGTGGGTGCTCCTTCTCATCGTCGCCGCATTCATCGTGATGGTGTTCGTCGACTGGGGCGCCGCCGGCGCTCCGGGGACCGTCACGAATCAGTCGTTCGCCGCGCGCGTGAACGGCGAAGTGATTCCGACGCAGGACTACGCGCGCACGCTCGTGCTGACCGAGAGGCAGTACGAGCAGGCGTACGGGACGCGCCTCTCTCCGGAGATGCGCCAGCAGATGGGCCTCCCGCAGCTCGTCATCAACAGTCTCATCGATCAGAAGCTCCTTCTCCAGGAAGCGCAGCGTCTCAATCTGCAGGCGACGGACCAAGAGGTGCGGCGCCAGATCCTGGAGCTTCCCGTCCTCTCGCCGAACGGCGAGTTCGTCGGTCAGGAGCTCTACGAGCGCTACGTCACGGCGAGCCTCGGCTACCCGACGGCCGCGGCGTTCGAAGAGGAGATCAAGCAGGAGCTGACGCTCGCGAAGATCAACAGCGCCCTGATGAACGCGGTCGTCATTCCGCCCGCCCGCGCCGAGCAGATCTTCCGGCGGCGCAACGAGAGCGTCCGCGTCCGCTACGTTCTGTTCCCGGCCGAGCGCACGCTCGAAAAGGTCGAGATCACTCCCGCGGAGGTCGAGCAGTTCTACCGGACGACCACCTCGCGCTACATGCATCCCGAGCAGAGGAACGTGCGGTATCTGCTCGCCGACGAGGCGCGCGTCCGGGCGCAGGTGCAGATCTCCGAAGAGGATCTCCGCAAGGCGTACGAGGAGCGGAAGGGCGAGCTCACGAGTCCCGAGGAAGTGCAGGCGCAGCACGTTCTGATCTCGGTCGGCGCGAATGCGACCGAGGAGGAGATCGCGGAAGCGCGGAAGAGGGCCGAAGAGGTGCTCGCGAAGGCGCGCGCCGGAGAGGACTTCACGGAGCTCGCGCGGCAGTACTCGGAGGAGCCGGGTGCGTCGACGAGCGGGGGCGATCTCGGATTCTTCCCGCGGGAGAGGATGGTTCCGGAGTTCTCCGAGGCGGCGTTCGCGCTGCAGCCGGGTGAGATCAGCGACGTCGTGCGGACCTCGTTCGGCTTTCACGTCATCAAGGTGAACGATCGGAGGGGCGGCGGGACGCCGGCGTTCGAAGACGTCCGGGCGCAGCTCGAGACCGAGCTCCTCCAGGAGCGCGTCGATCGGCAGGCGCGCGAGGCGATCAACAGCGCGCGTGCGCGGCTCGTGCAGATGCGCCCCGTCACTGCCGAAGAGATGCAGAGCGTCACCGGCCAGATCGTGACGTGGAACGAGGGCGGGTGGTTCGGCCAGAACGAGATGATTCAGGGTCTCGGCCGCGCGCCGGAGCTCACGGCGTGGGCGTTCGGCGAGACGAACGTGGGCGAGATGGGGCCCGTCATCGACACGCAGCGCGGACCGGTCGTCCCGTATCTCGTCGGCGAGAGGCCCTCGGGCGTGTTTCCGCTCGACGAGATCCGCGCCCGGGTCGAGAATGACGCGCGTCTCGCGAAGGCGCGCGAGGCGGCGAGCCGCGAGCTTCAGGGTGTGTATCAGTCGCTCCGCTCGCTCGAGGCGACGGCGTCGACGCTGTCGCTGACGCCGGAGGAGGCGTCCGTGACGCGCGAGGGATCGATCCCGGGGCTCAGCGGGCGCGCGGGCGATCTCGTTGCGGCCGCGATGGAAGGAAAGACCGGGCAGACCATCGGTCCCGTGGTCGTCGACGACGGCGCCGTGCTGTTCACGGTGCTCGAGCAGAGCCGCTACGACCCCGCGAGCTTCGAAGCGCAGCGCGAGGCGTTCACGGACTCGCTGCGGCAGAACGAGTTCCGGATGCTGCGCGCCGCGCTCCTCGACCGCCTGCGCAACGAGGCCGACATCGCGATCAACGACGAGCTGATCCAGCAGGACACCGGCGCCGTGCCGGCGATGTAGGCGTCGATGGCGATCGCACCGAAGTCGGCCGAACCGGCGATCCGCGTCCTGATGATGCCGCGCGACACGAATGCGCAGGGAACGATCTTCGGCGGCGTGATCCTGTCCTACATCGACCAGGCGGGGGCGATCGAAGCGCGCCGGCAGGGGCTGGGGCGCATGGTCACCGTCGCGATGGATAAGATCGTCTTCCACGCGCCCGTGCACGTGGGCGACCTGGTGAGCTTCTGGGCCGAGACGCTCCGGATCGGCACGACGTCGATCACGACGCAGGTCGTCGTCGAGGCGAATCGCGGCCGCGATCCGAACGAGAAGGTCAAGGTGACCGAGGCGCAGGTGGTGTACGTCAACATCGGCGAGGACGACCGGCCGGTACCGGTAGCGTCATCGCGAGCGTAGCGAGCGATCAGGGACGGGCGGGAAACCCCTGATCGGAGCGCCCGTGATCGGCGGGACGAACGAAAGTTCGCTTTTCCGCCGAACGACGATACCGCGTCACGCGCGCCCCGCCCGACCCTGATCCCTCGCTAAACGCTCGGGATGACGGGCCGAGGCGGACCTGTGATTACCGCCCCTTCTTTCTCGCCTCCCGCAATCGCTCGAGCCGCTCGCGGATCTCGGCTTCGAGGCCCGCGCTTTTCGGTTCGTAGAAGCGACGGCCGGCGAGCGAGTCGGGGAGACAGTCGATCGGCGCGGTCTGTTCCTCGAAGTCGTGCGCGTATTGGTAGCCCTTGCCGTAGCCGAGGTCCTTCATCAGCGTGGTCGGGGCGTTGCGGATCGCCATCGGCACGGGCGGAACGTCTCCTTCGCGGACTTCACGCCGCGCGCTCTCGTACGCCAGGTAGACGGCGTTCGACTTCGGCGCCGCCGCGAGATAAATCGCGAGCTCCGCGAGAACGATGCCCGCTTCGGGCATGCCGATGAAGTGCACCGCGTCCTTCGCGGCGACCGCGAGACGCAGCGCCGGCGGGTCGGCCAGGCCGACGTCCTCGGCCGCCGCGCGCACGAGGCGCCGCGCGATGTAGAGCGGATCCTCGCCTCCCTCGAGCATCCGGACGAGCCAATAGACGGCGGCGTCGGCGTCGCCGTTCCGCACGGACTTGTGGAGCGCCGAGATGATGTTGAAGTGCTCCTCGCCTCCCTTGTCGTAGACGAGCGACCGTTGATGGAGGATCTCCTTCGCGAGTCCGAGCGGGACGGGGCTCTGGTCGCGGCTCGCGGTCTCGACGACGAGCTGCAGACTGTTGAGCGCCTGGCGCGCATCGCCGCCCGAGGTCGAGGCGATGAAATCGACGACGTCCGCATCGAGCTCGATCCCGGTGGAGCGGACGCGCTCGTGCTCGGTCGCCCGGCGGAGGATCGCCACGATCTGATCGTGCTCGAGCCGCGGGATGACGACGACCTTCGACCGCGACAGCAGCGCGGAGTTCACCTCGAACGACGGGTTCTCCGTCGTGGCGCCGATCAGGACGATGTCGCCGGCCTCGACGTACGGCAGAAACGCGTCCTGCTGGGCCTTGTTGAAGCGATGGATCTCGTCGATGAAGACGATCGTCTTCTCGGCGCGGGTCCGCCGCGCCTGACGCGCTTGCTCCATGAGGTCCTTCACCTCGCGGATCCCGGAGCTCGTGGCGGAGAACTGGACGAATCGCGCCCGCGTCGTGTTCGCGATGATGCGCGCGAGGGTCGTCTTGCCGGCGCCGGGCGGTCCCCAGAAGATGAGCGACGGGAAACGGTCGCTCGCGATCGCGTTCCGCAGGAACTTGCCCGGGCCGATCAGGTCGTCGAGACCGACGACGTCCTCGAGTTTCTCGGGGCGGAGCAGCTCGGCGAGGGGCGCGCCCTCGCGCGGCGGCCGCCGAGGCGGATCGACGTCGAAGAGAGTTCCGCTCATGATGGGGCCAGAAGGGAGAAGTCGAGGTTGCCGCCCGAGACGACGACGGCCACGGGTCCCTTCGCGGCGATGCGCCCCTCGAGCAGCGCCGCGAGGGCGAGGCATCCGGTCGGCTCGATGACGAGCTTCGTCCGGTATATCGCGAACCGCAGGTGGCGAAGGAGCTCCTCGTCGTCCACCGTGACGATGTCCGCGACGCGCTGACGGATGACGGCGAAGTTCCGCTCGCCGATCTGGAGCGTCCGCGCGCCGTCGGCGATGGTCCGCGGCGGATCGATGCGGACGATGGTTCCGGAGCGGAACGACTGCTGGCCGTCGTTGCCGGCGGCCGGTTCGACGCCCCAGACCTCGATGCCCGGATCGATCGAGGTCGCGGCGAGCGCGACGCCGGCGAGAAGACCGCCGCCCCCCAGAGGCACGACGATCGTCCGCACCTCCGGCCAGGCGGCGACGATCTCGAGTCCCACCGTGCCGGCGCCCGCGATGATCGCTTCGTGATCGAACGGCGGAACGACCGTGGCGCCCGTCTCCTCGGCGATTTTCCGCGCGACCTCGCCCCGCGTCGCGTCGGTCACGCTCTCCTGGACGACGCGCGCTCCGTAGCCGCGCGTCGCCTCGACCTTCGCCCGCACCGCGTTCTCCGGCATCACGATCGTCGCGGGGATTCCGAGAGTCCGGGCGGCGAGGGCCACGCCCTGGGCGTGATTTCCGGAGGAGAAGGCGACGACGCCGCGGGAGCGGTCCGCGTCGGGGATCTGCATCAGGGCGTTCAGAGCGCCGCGGATCTTGAACGACCCGGCGCGCTGGAGGTTCTCGCATTTGAGACGGACCTCGACGCCGGCGGCTTCCGAAATCGAGCGATTTCCGAGCAGCGGCGTCTCGTGGACCGAGCCCGCGATGCGCCGCGCGGCCTCCCGCACGTCGGCAAGAGAGAGAGGAAGGGGAGGGGCGGCGGGGAGCACGGGCGTAGTTTCTCCAATTCAAGCCGCTACATTCAATAGAAGCGTCTGGGGCGTCTTGGGCGTCTGGAGCGTCTCGGGCGTCCGGCGCAGACGCCCAAGACTCCCAAGACGCTCGAGACGCCCAAGACGGAACTCACGGCAAGGGGTGGACTTATTTGACTCCGAGCGCCACGGAGGAGTATCGTAAGCCAGCGTTTTCCTATCGAGCCACGGTCATCATGGGGTTGGAGGTGTGGGTTATGTGGAGACGGTTAGTCCGCGGCTTGGCGCTCGGCTGCCTTTGTGCCTTCCTCGTTCCGGCAGCGTACGCACAGACGTTCGTCGGCGTGCTCGAGCATCCCCTCGAAGGGAGCACCGGCTCCGGGGTGGTTCTCGTGCGCGGCTTCGCCCTCGATGACTCGCAGATCTCGAAGGTCGAGGTGTTTGTCGACGACGTCTTCCTGCACAACGCCAGCATCAACATTCCGCGCATCGACGTGATCGAGTCGTACCCGAACTTTGCCGGGGTCCAGACGAAGATCCCGGGCTTCCAGTCGGGCTTTCTGGCGAACCGGTTCACGAACGGGCCGCACACGGTGCACGTGGTCGTGCACACGGCGGACGGCGGGGCGGAAGTCGTCGGGCGGCGTGTGATCGAGATCGACAACACGATCAACCAGTCGCCGTTCGGCTTCATCGACATTCCCAGCCCGGTGCTCACGCACGACGCGACCGGATCGTTCCCGGTCGTCGGCTGGGCGACCGACGTCGACGGAATCCGCGAGCTCGAGGTTCTGGTCGACGGATTCGTCGTGCAGCCGGCGGTCTACGGTGACCCGCGGCCCGACGTGGCGGCGGTGTTCCCGGACTTCCGCGGCGCGATGTTCAGCGGCTTCGTCGCGAACATCGACTCGACACGGTTCCTCGACGGCCTTCACCAGCTGACCGTCCGCGCGACCGACACCCTCGGTCTCTCGAGGACGATCGGGCAGCGGACGATTCAGATTTTCAACGCGGAGACGGTCCTCCGGCCGTTCGGATTCATCGACGAGCCGCTGAAGGATTCCGAGCTGTTCGGGACCGATTGCGTCGTTCCTCCGCCGTGCCAGGTGTCCCCGTGCGTCCCGGTCGACTTCTCGCGCCACATCACGCCCGTACGCGGGTGGGCGCTCGACCTCGGCACGCGCGAGAATCTCGGCCGCGTCGCCTACGCCGAGCTCCTCCTCGACGGCGTGTCGTGGCTCACGACCGACGACTGCACCTTCGACGCGACCCTCGGCGGGTACGTGAACTGTTACGGGCTGCCGTCTCTGGACGTCGAGAGGTTCTACCCGACGCATCCCGACGCCGTGCGCAGCCGCTTTTTCTTCACGCTCGACGTCGGCTCGCTGATGGCGCTCGGCGTCCGGCCGGGCGCGCACAACCTGAAGGTCCGCGTCGGCGACCTCGAGCAGACGTTCGCCGAGCTGCCGAATTCCTCCGGCATCAACGTCTTCTTCCGCTGCGCGCCGGGCGACCTCGACTTTCCGGCGATCGGCTACATCGAGTTCCCGGAGAAGATGGATTACGTCGGCGGCGTCGTCACCTTCCACGGCTGGGCCCTCGACAGCAACAACGGCGTCGCGGTCGTGAACATCTACATCGACGGCAACTTCATGGCCCCGGCGGCGTATGGGTTCGCGCGGCCGGACGTCCAGGCGGTCTATCCGACGTTCCCTGGAGCATCGAACTCCGGGTGGTCGTTCACGATCGACACGAACCAGCTCATCGATAGCCGCCACCGCCTCACGGTCGAAGTCATCGATTCGGTCGGGAACGAGGCGTTCATCGGATCGGTCGACTTCTTCGTCGACAATCCGGACTGAGGCGATACCTGAAATCCGACGAAAGGCCCGGCGCTCGCCGGGCCTTTCCACTTTCTGCTGATAGACTCCGCCGCCGATGCCGCGTCTCGGTGCAATCTTCATCAACGCCGTGTCGGGCACGGCCGATGGCGAACGTGCGGCCGCGATCCGCGAGGCGGCAACGGCGAGGCGCCTCGACGTCCTCGAGCTCGACGCCTCTCTCGACGTCGGCGCCGAGGTGCGCGCGCGGCTCGATCGGGGCGAGCGCCTCTTCGTCGCGGCCGGGGGTGACGGCACCGTCCACACTCTCCTGCAGCCGCTCGTCGGCTCGGAAGGGGAGCTCGGCGTGGTGCCGGTCGGCACCTGGAACCATTTCGCGCGCGACATCGGCGTGCCGCTCGACTGGCGCGAGGCGCTCGAGGTCGCGGTCGCCGGCGACGTGCGGCAGATCGACGCCGGCCGCGTGAACGACCGCTTCTTCGTCAACAACATCTCCCTCGGCCTCTACCCGGAGCTCGTCCGCCACCGCGAGCGGTTTCGCCGGTTCGGGAAATGGCGCGCGTACTGGAAGGCCGCGCGCGCCGCGATGAAGAAGTTCCCGCACGTCGCGCTCGTTCTCGAGACCCCGCACATGATGGACGCAGTCCGGACCCACGTCTTCATGGTCTCGGTCAATCCGTACGACCTGACCCAGCCGGGCGTTCTCGCACCACGCAAAACCCTGAGCGGTGGAAATCTTTCGGTGTACTGGCTTCCGGACATGCCCAAGCCGCAGTTCGTTCTGACGGTCGGCCGGTATCTTCGCGGCAAGGCGACGAGCGAGGGAACGATCCGCTCGGTGCAGACCACGCGCGTCCGCGTGCAGTCGTCCCACCGCACGATGCGCGTCGGCATCGACGGCGAGCTGCACGACCTCGATCTCCCGCTGACGATCACGATCCTCCGTCAGGCGCTGACCGTCCGCGTGCCGCGGGACGCTCGCGTATAATCCCCCTCCTTCGAGACGCCATGACCACCATTCCCATCGCCAAACTTCGCAGCCACATCGGTGAGACCGTCCTGATCCAGGGATGGGTTTACAACAAGCGGAGCTCCGGAAAGCTCCAGTTCCCGATCGTTCGCGACGGCAGCGGCTACCTGCAGGCCGTCGTCTCGAAAAAGGAAGTGGACGAGTCGGTCTGGACCGCCGTCGAGGAGGCGGCGCAGGAGTCGTCCGTCCGCGTCACGGGCGTCGTGCGCGAGGAGTCGCGCGCTCCGGGCGGCGTCGAGCTCCACGTCTCCGCGTTCGAGCTCGTGCAGAAATCCGAGGACTACCCGATCACGCCGAAGGAGCATGGGACGGCGTTCCTCATGGACCTGCGCCACCTCTGGCTGCGCTCGTCGAAACAGCATGCCGTGCTGCGGATCCGGAGCGAGGTCGAGCAGGCCTGCCGCGATTTCTTCTATGAGCGCGACTTCGTTCTGATCGACTCTCCGATCCTCACTCCCGCCGCGTGCGAGGGGACCTCCACGCTGTTCGAGACCGACTATTTCGGCGATCGCGCGTTCCTGTCGCAGTCGGGGCAGCTCTATCTCGAGCCTGCCGCCGCCGCGTTCGGCAAGGTCTACTGCTTCGGTCCGACGTTCCGCGCGGAGAAGTCGAAGACGCGCCGGCACCTCACGGAGTTCTGGATGGTCGAGCCCGAGGTCGCGTTCCTCGAGTTCGACGGGCTGCAGGCACTCGCCGAGGAGTTCGTCGAGTCGATCGTGGGACGGGTCCTCGACCGCTGCCGGACCGAGCTCGAGACGCTCGAGCGCGACGTCTCGAAGCTCGAGAACGTCCGCCGTCCCTTCCCGCGCATCACCTACCGGGAAGCGATCGAGGTCCTGCAGAAGAAGGGGATGGCCGTGCAGTTCGGCGACGACCTCGGCGGTGACGAGGAGACCGCGCTCGCCGAAGCGTTCGACCGCCCGGTCATCGTCTCGCGGTACCCGGCCGCGATCAAGGCGTTCTACATGCAGCCCGATCCGAACGATCCTTCTCTCGCTCTCGGCATGGACATGCTCGCGCCGGAAGGTTACGGCGAGATCATCGGCGGCTCGCAGCGCGTCCACGATCACGATCTCCTGCTCCGGCGGATCAAGGAGCACGATCTCCCGGTCGACGCCTTCCAGTGGTACCTCGACATCCGCAAGTACGGCACGTTCCCGCACTCCGGCTTCGGAATGGGGATCGAGCGCGTGGTCGCGTGGATCTCCGGCGTCCGTCACCTGCGCGAGTGCATTCCGTATCCGCGGATGCTGAACCGGATTTACCCGTGAGGAGTAGCTGGTAGCTCGTATCTCGTATCTCGTATCTCGTA
>JBOGJQ010000299.1:0-10304 GCA_050745405.1 Thermoanaerobaculia bacterium
GGCGAGGCGGTCCACTCGTCTCCTTCGTAGAGGATGTAGACGTCGACGAGCCGTTCGGAATCGGGGAAGGGGAGCGGTGCGAACAGGATCGATCGGACGAGCGTGAACACGGCCGTGTTCGCGCCGATCGCCAGGGCGAGCGTGAGGACGATCGTCGCCGTCCAGGCGGGAGTGGAGGCGAGGCGGCGAAGGGCGAGGCGGAAGTCGTTCATCATCAGTAGCTCGTAGTCAGTAGCTCGTAGTCAGTAGCTCGTAGTCAGTAGCTCGTAGTCAGTGGCACGTAGTTCGTAGTCAGTAGCTACCGGCTACCAGCTACCAGCTACTGTCTATTCGTACCTCAGTACGATATTCGGATCGACGGCCGCCGCCCGGCGTGCCGGGAGCCAGCTCGCGATGAGAGCGACGACGGCGAAGCTTGCGATCGCCGCCGCGTAGACGGCCGCATCGCGCGTGTCGACTTCGAAGAGCGTACTTTCGAGGACACGCGTCAGAGCGAGGGCCGCCGCGACGCCCATGCCCGCGCCGGCCGCCGCGAGCCGGCCGCCCTCGCCGACGACCATCCCGGTCACGTCGCGCCGCGTCGCCCCGAGCGCCATCCGGATCCCGATCTCCGCCCGCCGCTGCTCGACCTGATGCGCGACCAGACCGAAGATGCCGACGGCCGCAAGAAGGAGTGCGGTCGCCCCGAAAAGGGAGATGAGGAGCATCTGGAAGCGCTCCGTGCCGATCGAGTCGAGCAGGATGCGGTCGAGCGTGCGGATGTCGGACGGCGCGAGCGCCGGATCCGCGCGTTCGAGCGCCTCACGAATCGCTCCGAGGTGCGCGAGCGGGTTCGCGCCGGCGCGGACCACGACGGCGACGTCGCTCGTCGGGACCTGGGCCAGCGGAGGATAGAAGGCCGGCTCGGCGGGCCGCCGCGGGCCCATGAAACGGACGTTCGCGACGAGGCCGACGATCTCGCGGCTCTGTCCCCAGAACCAGATCCTGCGCCCGACCGGGTTCTCGCCCGGGAAGTGCCGCTGCGCGAAGGCCTCGTTGATGAGAACGACCTTCGGCGCTTCGGCGGTGTCCCCCGCATCGAGGTCGCGCCCGCGGAGGATCGGCGTCCCGATCGTCGCGAAGTACCCCGGCGAGACGCCGCGCATGCGCTCCTTGTCGACCGGCCCCTCCGGCACCGGGCGTCCGTCGACGCGGATCGGAGACCTCCATCCGCGATTGAGCGGGTGATGGATCGCCAGAGCGGCGGACTCGAGACCCGGAGTCGTCCGGAGCTCGTGCAGCAGGCGCTCGTAGAACTCCGTCACCTCCGGCCACCCCGGGTACTCGTCGCCCGACGGCTCCGGATAGCTCGAAGACGGAAGCGCGATGTTGAAGGTGACGAGGCCTCGAGGCTCGAAACCTGGATCGACGCGGACGAGGTTCCAGAAGCTTCGCAGCAGAAGGCCCGAGGCGATGGTGAGTACGACCGCGAAGGCGATCTCTCCCGCGACGAGGAGCGTCCGCGCGCGCGCGCGCCGGCCAGTGATCCCGCGGCCCGATGCCGCGAAGCGCGACACGCTCCCCGAAGCGCGGACCGCGGGGAGGATGCCGAAGAGGAGCCCCGAGAGCACCGCGGAGAGCAGGGAGAACCCGAGCACCGCCGGGTCGACATCGATGTTCTCGATGCGCGGCAGACGGTTGGGGGCGAAGCTCGTGAGGAGGCGGACTCCCCAGAGCGCGAGGAGCGTTCCAGCCGCGGCCCCGGCCAGGGCGAGCACGAGCGACTCGGTGAGGACCTGCCGCACGACGTGCCACCGTGACGCGCCGAGTGCCGCGCGAACTTCGAGCTCGCGCGCACGGCCGATGCCGCGCGCGAGCATCAGCCCGGCGACGTTCGCGCAGCCGATGAGGAGAACGAGGCCCGCCGCACCGAACAGAACGAGGACCGGCTCCCGCACGTCGCCGACGAGGACCTCGTGCATCGGCTCGACCGCGGCGCCGCGTCCCCGGTTCTCGTTCGGGTAGAGACGCTCGAGCTCGCGCATGATCCCGACCATCTCGTGCCGCGCCCCTTCGAGCGTCGCGCCCGGGGCCAGCCGCGCCCAGACGAAGACGTCGTGCACCCCTCGGGCATCCAGGAACGGCCCGGCGATCTGCGCGAACGGGACAAACAGGGGTGTGGGGTCGCCGAGTCGCATCGCCCGCGCGGCGACGCCGACGATCGCGTGCGGCGTGCCATCGACGACGAGCGATCGGCCGACGACCGCCGGGTCACCGCCGAACCGCTCCTGCCACATCGCCCACGGCAGGATCACCGCCGGCGCGCCGCCGGGAGCGTCTTCGGTCGCGAGAAACGTGCGTCCGACGTGGAGCGGCAGACCCACGACGTCGAAGAAATCGCGCGTGACGCCGAGGGCGGTCAGGCGCTCGGTGCCGCCGTCGGACCGGACGTTGACCTGCCGCTGCGTCGTCCCGGCCATTCCGCTGAAGCTGCGTGCCTCACGCTTCCAGTCGGCGTAATCGGGCGCGGAGGCGAGCTCCTCGAACGACGCGTTGTGCGCGTCCGTCTCCCAGATCGTCACGAGCCTCGAAGGATCGCGAAACGGGAGCGGCTCGAGCAGGACGCCGTGGACGACGCTGAAGATCGACACCGTCGCGCCTATCGAGATCGCGATCGTCGCGAGCGCGACGAGGCTGAACGAACGGCTCCGCGCGAGAGAGCGGAGGGCGAGGTGGAAGTCGTTCATCATCAGTAGCTCGTAGTCAGTAGCTCGTAGTCAGTAGCTCGTAGTCGCTCGTAGTCAGTGGCACGTAGTTCGTAGTCAGTAGCTACCAGCTACCAGCTACTCGCTACTGTCTATTCGTATCTCAGCACGACATTCGGATCCACGGTTGCCGCCCGGCGCGCCGGGAGCCAGCTCGCGGCGAGCGCGACGCCCGCGAGCAGCAGGATCACGGTCGCGTAGACGCCGAAGTCGCGTGTGCCGACCTCGAACAGCGTGGCCTCGAGAACGCGCGTGAGCGCGAGCGCGGCCGCGGCGCCGAGCGCGATCCCTGCCGCCGCCAGCCGTCCTCCCTCGGACAGAATCATCCCCACGATGTCGCCGCGGTCCGCGCCGAGCGCCATCCGGACGCCGATCTCGCGTCGCCGCTGCTCCACCTGATACGCCACGAGGCCGAAGACGCCGATCGCCGCGAGCAGGAGCGCGGTCCCGCCGAACAGCGTCACGAGAAGCATCTGGAACCGCTCGGTCCCGATCGACTCGCTCAGGAGCTGATCGAGCGTCCGGACGTTCGAGGGGGCGACGCTCGGATCGACGCGAGCGAGCGCCGCCCGCACCGCGCCGTAGTGCGCGAGCGGATTCGATCCGGCGCCGCGCACGATGACGGCGATCTCCCCCATCGGGACCTGCGCGAGAGGCGGGTAGATCGCCGGCTCGCTGTCGTTGCGGGGACCCGCGAAACGGACGTCCGCGACGACGCCGACGATCTCGCGCACGTTTCCCCAGAATCGGAGGCGCTTGCCGATCGGATCTTCCCCCGGGAAGTAGCGATCGGCGAACGACTGGTTGATGAGAAGCACGAGAGGACGATCGGCGGTGTCGTCGTCGCGCACGTCGCGCCCGCGCAGGATCGCGGCCCCGATCGTCCCGAAGTAGCCGGGCGAGACGGCGCGCACCCGCTGTTCGTCCTGCGGCCCCTCGGCCGGCTCGCGTCCTTCGACGAGGATGGTCGAAGTCCACCCGCGACGGAGAGGATGGTGCATCGCGAGGGCCGCCGCCTCGACGCCCGGCGTCCCGCGCAGCGCGGGGAGGAGCTCCTCGTAAAACCGGAACGCCTCGGGCCACTGCGGGTAATCGCTGCGCGAGGGAACGGGATACGTTGCCGTCGGCAGCGAGACGTCGAACGTGAACAGGCCCGGCGGATCGAATCCCGGCTCGACGCGCAGCAGGTGCGCGAAGCTCTTGAGCAGCAGGCCCGCGCCGATGGTGAGGACGACGGCGAGCGCGATCTCGGTGACGACCAGCAGGTGCCGCGACGAGGCGCCGCCGCCGGCCGCACCGCGTTCCGATGCGCGGAGGGCGGCGGCGAGCGGAGCGCGCGAGAGGCGGAGCGCCGGAAGGAGGCCGAAGAGCAGCCCCGAGGCCACCGCCGCGACCAGGGTGAATCCGAGAACCTCGGGATCGAGCGCGACGTTCTCGAGGCGCGGAATCGTGTCCGGTGCCTCCGCGACGAGGAGACGCGCGCCCCAGAAGGCGATGAAAACGCCCGCGACGCCGCCGAGGAGGGAGAGCGTGAGCGCCTCGACGAGGAGCTGCCTCAACAGCCTCGCGCGTCCCGCACCCAGCGAAGCGCGCACCGAGATCTCTCTCGCGCGCCCCACGCCGCGGGCGACCAGCAGACCGGCCACGTTCGCGCACCCGATCAGGAGAACGAGGACCGCGGCCGCGAACAGGATCAGGATCGGGCGGCGCACGTCGCCCACAATCGCTTCGTGCAACGTCTCGATGCGCGCGCCGCGCCCGACGTTGTCGTCCGGATAGCGCCCCTCGAGCTCGCGCGAGATCGCGGTCATCTCCTGCTGCGCCTGCGCATGTGTGACCCCAGGTGCGATCCGTCCCCAGACGACCGAGCTGTGAACGCCGCGCACCTCGCCGAGCGACCCCAGAACGGGAACGATCGGAACGAGGATGTCGGCCTCCTGACCGAGCCAGAAGGTCCGGCCGGTGACGCCGACGACCGTCGTCTCGCTCCCGTCGAGCCGGACGGGTTTCCCGACGATCTCGGGATCGCCGCCGAAGCGATCGCGCCACAGCCCCCACGTCAGGATCGCGGCAGGGGGCCCGCCCATCGCGTTCTCGTGGCGCGTGAACGGCCGCCCGAGCGCCGGGTGGACGCCGAGCACGTCGAAGAAGTCGTGCGTGATCGCGACGGCCTGGAGCCGCACGGGCGCGCCGTCCCGCGGGAGGAGGTTCACCTCGGCCGTCGTCGTCGCGGCGAGATGCGAAAAGCTCTTCGCCTCCGCTTTCCAGTCGATGTAATCGGGTTGTGACGCCGCCTCGCTGAACGAGTCGTTGTGCGCGTCGGTCTGCCAGACGATGACGAGCGTCGACGGGTCGGGGTACGGAAGCGGATCGAGCAGGATGCCGTGGACGACGCTGAACAGCGCCGCGGTCGCGCCGATCGAGATCGCGATCGTCGCGAGCGCCACGAGCGTGAACGAACGGCTTCGCGCGAGCGAGCGGAGGGCGAGGCGGAAATCGTTCATGGCTGTCTCCAGAGATCACTCCGCACGGAGCGCCTCCATCGGGTCGACTTTCGTCGCTCTGCGCGCCGGAGCGAGTGTGGCGAGCGTGGCCGCGACGAGGAGAAGGATTGCGGAGGCGCCGAGGGTGATCGGGTCGAGCGGACTGACGCCGAACAGAAGCGATTCGATGAGCCGCGCGGCGGCTATCGCGCCGGCGAGGCCGATCGCGACGCCGGCGAGCGTGACACGGAGCGACTCGCCGATCACGGAGCGCATGACGAGCCCGCCGTCGGCGCCGAGCGCCATCCGCACTCCCAGCTCGCGCGTCCGATTCGCGACGCCGTGCGACACGATGCCGTAGATGCCCGTCGTCGCGAGAAGGAGCGCCAGCGCGCCGAATGCGCCGAAGAGCACGACGCGCAGACGCGACTCGCCGAGCGATCGCGAGACGAGCGCCGTCATCGGCTCGAGCCGGTTGAGCGGAAGAGTCGGGTCGAGCGCGCGCAGCTCCCTCCGCACGACCGGAAGCGCGCCCGCGACCTCGCCGCGCACGCGTACGACGAGCGTCATCCCGTAGTACGGCGCCTGTCGCTGCAGCAGATAGAGCTCCGGCCGCGGCTCCTCGGAGAGGCCGAAGTGGCGAATGTCTTCCGAGATCCCGACGATCCGTCCCCATGCGTCCGCCGCAATCTGCCCGGTGCGGATCCGGCGGCCGACGGGATCGCCGCCGATGCGCTCGGCGAGCGAGCGGCTGATGACGACCGCCGGTGTCGTGTCCGGTCCGTCGGCCGCCTCGAAGAAGCGCCCCGCGACGAGCGGGATCCCCATCGTCTCGAAGAATCCCTCGGTCACCGACCGCACCTCGGCGCACGGCCGCATCGACGCGGCGACCTCCGCGTTCCCCTCGACGAGATAGCTGTCGCACGAAAACCCGCCGCTGAACGGGAGAATGTTCGTCGCCGCGGCGGAGGCGATCTGCGGGTGCCGCTCGAGGCGGCGCGCGATCTCGTCGTAGAAGCCCCACACCTTCGGGTCTTCCGCGTAGCGGTCCGGCGAGAGGGAGATCGGAACGAACGCGATCCGCTCGACGTCGAATCCCGGCTCGACGGAAGAAAGGGTCCAGAGGCTGCGGATGAGCAGGCCGGCCGCGGTCAGAAGAACGATCGACAGGGAGACTTCGACGACGACCATCCAGCGGAGCGCGCGCCGGACCTCGCGCGCGCCCGCGACGCCGCGGCCGCTCTCGTGGAGCGCGTCGCCGGGGCGGGCTTTCGCGAAGTGGACCGCCGGAAGCAGCCCGAAGAGAAGCGCCGACGCGACCGCCGCTGCGGCCGTGAAGGCGAGAATGCGGAGATCGACGCCTGTCTCCTCGATGCGCGGCACGATCGTGGCGCCGGCGCGCGCGATCGTCGCCGCCAGCCACGCTCCCGCCGCCACGGCGACGGCTCCTCCCGCAACGGCGACGACGAGCGACTCCGCGAACACCTGACGCACGAGGCGCCACCGCCCCGCCCCGAGAGCCGCACGGATCGAGATCTCGCGCTGCCGCGTCGCCGCGCGCGCGAGAAAGAGTGCGCCGACGTTCGTGCAGGCGATCAGCAGGACGAACGCGACGGCGACCATCAGGACGGTGAGGCTCTTCCGGTAGTCGCCGGCGATCGTCTCGGTCAGCGGCACGATGCGCGCCCGTCGTCCCATCTTCGAGTCGGGGAACTTCCGCTCGAGATCTTCGGTCAGCGCGATCATCTCCTGCTGCGCCTGCGACAGCGTGACGCCGGCCCGGAGGCGCGCGATGACCTGCATGTAATGGCCGCCCCGTCCGGTCTGCTCCGGATCGATGGCCATCGGCCGGTAAATCGCCGGCTCGCCGTGATGGCCGGGGAGAGGCGTGCGGAACCCGGGCGGCAGGACACCGACGATCTCGTACGGCGCGTCGCCGACGCGCATCGTTCGTCCGATCACGTTTCGGTCGCCACCGAAGGACGTGAGCCAGAATGCGTGCGACAGAAGGGCGACCTCGTGACGTCCGACGGTCTCCTCCTCGTGCAGGAAGGTGCGTCCGATCCGCGGTTGGACACCGAGAAGCGGGAAGAAGTCCGACGTGACGCGCGTGACGCCGACGCGGACCGGCTCCGCGCCCGTGCTGACGGTCAGCTCGCTGTTGTGCACGACGGCGAGGCGGTCGAACGAGCGGTTCTGTGCGCGCCAGTCGAGCGCGTCGAGCGGATTGACGTTCGCCGAGTCGGTCTGCTGATTCGTGCCGTGGATCCGGACGAGACGCTCCGGCTGATCATAGGGGAGCGGCTCGAGAAGGACGGCGCTCACGATGCTGAAGATCGCCGTGTTCGCGCCGATGCCGAGGACGAGCGTCGCGATGGCGATCGCGGTGAAGCCGGGCGTCTTCGCCAGCGACCGAATGGCGTAGCGGAGGTCGTTCGAGAGGCCGCGCATGGACGGGTGGCGACCGCAACCGGGCTGCCATGAGGGCGGCCACCCCTAAGTGACTCTGCGCAAAGGGCGCTCGCGCGGCCGTAACGGAGTTGTTCCAGCGAGCAGTGTTCGGTTGTGGGACGGGCGTGCTCTCAGGCGAATAGGACGAAATAGTTCCTATCCGATTTCCAGGGCGACGAGCAGCGAGTCCATCCTCCGCTTCAGCTCATCGAACTCCTCGAGCGTGGCGCGGACGGCCGCCTCGAGGTCCTCGTCGTCCCGGAGCGGCACGCTCGGGCGGTGGAGTTTCGAGCTCTGCGCCGCCGTCATCCCAAGGCGGAAGCAGTGCCCGCACATCGGGACGTCATTCACGCGAATCACCGACTCGACTCCACATGCGGCACAGGTCACCTCGTCCCCCTGGATCGTTCTCAGACTTCGAATCCGCTCTCGCGGAGCTCTTCCTCTGCCCGGGCGTTGTGCGTCTCCTCGACGACGCGCCCGTCGAAGAGGTGGATCGTCCGCTCCGCGTAGCGCGTGAAGCGCGGGTCGTGCGTGACCATGCAGATGGTCGCGCCGGCCTGATGGAGCTCGCGGAGCAGGTTCATGACCGCCTCGCCGTTCTTCGAGTCGAGGTTTCCGGTCGGCTCGTCCGCGAGCAGGATCGCCGGGTCGCCGACCAGAGCCCGCGCGACGGCGACGCGCTGCTGCTGACCGCCGGAGAGCTGCGACGGATAGTGCTTCATCCGGTGCGCCATGCCGACGCGCTCGAGCGCCTCGCGCACGCGCTGCTTGCGCTCGGCCGACGGCATCCCGCGGTACGTCAGCGGCAGTTCGACGTTCTCGTAGACCGTCAGATCGCCGATCAGGTTGAACGCCTGAAAGATGAAGCCGATCTGCCGGTTCCGGATTCGCGCCCGCTGTGATGCCGTGAGGTTCTCCACCTCCGTCTCCGCGAGCGTGTACTTCCCCTCGGTCGGCGAGTCGAGCAGACCGAGGATCGAGAGCAGCGTCGACTTGCCGCATCCCGACGGGCCGGCAATCGACACGTACTCCCCCTTCCGGATCTCGAGCTCGATGCCCGAAAGCGCGTGCGTCTCGATTTCGTCCGTGTAGAAGATCTTCGTCACGCCTTCGAGCTTGATCAGTGATTCGTTCATCGTCTCTCCCGTCATCAACTCTATTTCAACCGAACCCGATCGAACTCGTCCCACGCCGACATATCCGAAAGAATCACTTCGTCGCCGGGCTCGAGGCCGCGCACGATCTCGATCGTCGAGACCGAGCTCCGGCCGTACTCGACCGGCACGCGGACGGCGTGTCCATCGTCAAGGATCTTGAAGATCGTCCCGGCGCTGCGCTCCTGCGCGTGCACGGGGCGGCCGACGTAGACGACGTTCGCGAGGCGCTCGAGCTCGATCGTGCCGTCCACCGTGAGCGCGGGCCGCGCACCCTTCGGCAGCTCGCCGACGAGCCGGACGTCGACGGTGACGGTCCCTTCGCGGACGCCCGGGTCGATGCGCGAGACGACGCCGGGGATGATCCCGTTGCGCGTATCGATCGACGCCTTCTGCCCGAGCTGGACGTCCTTCGCCTGGGTCTCCGCGATGCGCAGCTCCGCCTTGAGCTTCGTCGGCTCGACCACGCGCGCGAGGACGGTGCCCGGCGCCACGCGCTGGCCGATCTCGACGCTGACCTGCTGGAGGACGCCGTCGATGCCGGCGCGGACGTGCAGCGACTCGAACGCCTGGCGTCGGAGCTCGTAGCGCGCGCGGCTCTGCTCGACCGCCGCGCGCTCCGCGGCGAGCCGCGCCTCCTGCATCCGCGCCGTCGACTCGATCCGCTGCTGCTCGAGCTTCCACCGCTTCGCGAGCTCCGCGGCGTTGCTCTCGGAGAGCTTCAGATGGAGGCTCGACAGCAGCCCCTGCTTGGCCAGCGCGCGGTCGGTTTCCGCCTGGAGCTTCGCCTGCTGGTACTCCGCCTCGAGCCGGGCCGCCCCCGCTTCCTGCGCGAGCCGCTCGCTCTCGAGCTGCGACCGCAGCGACGCCAGCTCCGCCTCCGCCGCGCGGAGCTCCCACTCCGCGTCCTGGAGCGCCTGCTTCTCTTCCGGATCGCTCAGCTCCATCAGGACCGTGTCGGCCTTGACTGCCGTGCCGGGATAAACGTGAATCGCCTCGACGCGCCCGTCCGTCGCGGCCGCGATCCACCGGATCTCCTCGGGGACCAGACTCCCGGTGCCGCGTACCTGCCGGAGCATGGGGCCCTGTTTGACTTCGTCGGGCCAGACGGTGGCCCGCTCGATGGCGGGCGCCGCGGGCTTGAGTTGCGATACGCCGAGGGTGACCAGGGCGACCAGCGCCACGGCCGCGGCCGTCATGACGATCCGGCGGCGGCGCTTCTTTTCGACGATTCCTTCGCGAACGATATCCATGGGTTGACCTGCCGGTCCCTCATCGCAACGCCGCTGCCATGGAGGGATGTAAGGCTAAATCATTGATTTCAAATAACGACGCGGGGGCGCATCGGACTCCGCGCGGCGAGAGAGTGTCCGATATTGGGACGTCGTTGCTCGTTTCCCGCGCCGCGGGCGCGGCGCGGAGACGATCTGTGTCGCTCGTTCCGGGGGCGCGCTTCGCGGCCCCCGGCT
>JBOGJQ010000300.1:0-2715 GCA_050745405.1 Thermoanaerobaculia bacterium
TAGCTCGCGAAAATCGCGATACCGACGCTCACCGTGACGAGAAGCGGATCGTACGTGCCGGACATGGGCGGATGTCCCGGAACGGGGACGGTATTCAGAAACCGCGCCGCACTTTGGCGAGCGCATCCATGGACACTACTCCGGTCTGGCGACGAGACGGCGGCGGCCGGGAACTTCGATCCACGCCTCGTCCTCGGCGCCGAGAGCATCGCGAACGACGAGGCGGACGCGGATCGACTGCCGTCCCGGCCACACGCCGGAGAAGGTCGGACCGATCTGCGGCGCGCCGACTTCCGGATACCACTCGATCTCGAGCTCGTCCTCCTCGGGATCGCTCGATTGCGCCGCGCTGAGGACGACGGCGAGTGGGTCGCGGAAAAAGGAAACGAGCGTGAGCCGCGCTACCGGAAGGCGGTTCTCGTAAAGAGCCGTGTACGTCGCCGGACTCTCTCCGGCGACGACCGAGCGCACGCGCTCCGCGCCGTCGGCCCACCGCACGAAGCTCCGATGCTGTTGCACGCCGGGTGTGACGACCTCCCGCTCCGATCCGACTGCGGGGCGGACGGTGAAGGGCGTCACGCGCGCCAACGATTCGTAGACGATCTCCAGGCCGGGCGGGTCGGTCGAGAACGTGAGCTCGACCTCGCGCGGATGCAGCTCGCGCGAGGCGCTTCCCGTCGCCCCTTCCTCGTCCGTCGCTTGGAGGCGGAGCTCGAGCCACGTGCCGTCGCCGTGATCGTCCGGCACGAGCCGCGCGTTCGCTCCGGTCGCGTGGAAGAAGTCCGGATGGGCATGGTCACCATGATGGAGGAGCGCCGTCCAGCGCAGCGCGTCTCCAGCGAGCTCGCCATCCCGCTCGTCGACCGCCCGTCCCGCGAGCTCGATCGCCTCGCCGATCGCATACGTCGTTCCTTCGGGCGGCGACATGATCTCCACCGCCGGCGCCGTGTTGCCCGCGAAGATCCGGACCGTCTCCCGCGCCTCGTCTCCCGATGGATCGCGGACCGTCAGCGTCGCGGTCCGCACGGCGGCCGTGAGGTAGGTGTGCACCGGATCGCGCTCTTCGCTCGACGCGCCGTCACCGAAATCCCACTGAAAGGTCAGTGGATCGCCGTCCGGGTCCGTCGACTCCGCGGCGGAGAAGCGGACGACGAGCGGTACGTCACCTTCGAGCGGTTCGGCGCGAAGAGACGCGACGGGTGGGTGATTGCCGTCGCCGACGAACCGGATCCTCCTCACCTCGTTCCGCTCGCCGAGCAGGACGTAATAGAGGTTCGTGTCGGGCCCCTGAAGGAGTTGCACGATGCCGCCGGTCGAATCCGCGAAGTCCTCTGAGCCGGCGATGCGCATCGCGTCGTCGAAGAAGAGCGTCCGGATAGACTGGCGGTCGTAATCCGCGAAGAAAAGTGCGCCGCGGTACGGTGCCGGATACGCCGTTCCAGTGTAGAACGGCCCCACCACGATCGCCGCGCTTCGCTCCGCGCGCCTGTACGAGAAGAGCGGAGCCGTTACATCCTCGGATGTGAGCTCCGCGCAGGCTGCCGCGGTGACCGGATCGGCCTGATATGCCGGTTGTGTGGCCGTCCCGGCGTCGTTCCCCTCGAAACAGGGCCAGCCGAAATTCGCGCCGCGTCCCGTGTTCACCTCTTCCCACAGCTCCCATCCCACGTCCCCGATGTAGACATCGCCCGTCTCGGGATGGAACGAGAAGCGGAAGGGATTCCGCAGGCCCATGCTCCAGACGCGCGACCGGTTGCTGAACGGATCGCCGTCGAAGAACGGATTGTCCGGGAGGCCGCGGCCGTCGATCGGGTCGATGCGCAGGATCTTGCCCGCGAGCCAATCGGGATCGAGAGCGCGGAGCGCGCGCGGGTCGACGTTCGTCCAGCGGGCGCCGTCGCCGCTTCCCATCCACAGCATGCCGTCCGTACCGAAGGCCACGGTTCCGATCGAGTGAGACGGGCCATCCGACGGGATGCAGTCGCGAATGGGTGTGCCGAGAAGCGTGGGGCTTCCGCCCTCGTCGCACGAAGCCTTCCCGTCCCATCCGGTCGGGTCGCCGATGTTCTCGAGAGTGCTGTTGCTGCCGGCGAGGACGAATCGCCCTCCCGGAAGCGGCCGGTCCCATCCGGCTGCGGGGTCGCACTCGATTCGCTCGAGCCGGCTCACGCGCGCGCCGGGGCCGTCCGGAGTATCGCCAGGCGGCGTGAGAGCCGGCAGTCCCGGCGGATCGTAGGTGTAGAGGACGTAGACGTACGGCTTCGCCGGGAACTCGGGATGGACGACGATCCCCAGAAGGCCGCGGTCGCCCCACGTGTTCACTTCTGCGCTGAGATCGACGAACTCCGCCGGCTCGAGGCCTGGCCGGTGGAGCACGACGTGCCCCGACTTGTAGGCGACGAAGATCCGCCCCTCGGGCGCGAAGGCGATCGCCGTCGGCAGGGGATGCGTCGCCTGCAGGACGAGCTCACTGATGAAGCCGTCGGGGAGGGTGATCTCGGCGGCGAGCGCGCACGGGAAGATCACGAGAAGCGCGAGCGCGGCGCGGGCCGAGCCACTCATAGCGCAAGCTTAGCGCGAGTGCTCGACCGAGTGGGCGTCGCACCGGAGATGCGCCAAAACTCGTCGGCCGGCTCCGGGAACGATCCGCGGCCGAAGAAGACGTGCCACGCAAGGTGGGAGAACGGCGGAATCCGGAGGAGCGCGCATCCCGCC
>JBOGJQ010000301.1:0-2027 GCA_050745405.1 Thermoanaerobaculia bacterium
GCCCCACTCCGCGACGACCTCCTTGCGGTCGCGCGTGACTCCCGGCGTCTCGAAGACGACCGCCTCGCGCGTCGCCGACAACCGGTTGACGAGCGTGGACTTGCCGACGTTCGGGAACCCGACGACCGCGACGGTCCCGAACAGTGGTGCTTCGCTCATCAGACCTTGGAAGGCACTGCAGCGCGGCGCGGAGGCGCTCCGTCGGGCCGCCCGAGCGCGTGCATCGCGACGAGGAACTCCCACAGGCGGCGGATCTCGGCCTCAATCTCCAGGCTCGCCGCCTTGTAGCCCTTTCCGTCGCGCGAGTACTCGTCGAAGCGCATCGGCTCACCGAAGGCGATGGAGACCGGCGCGAAGTTGCCGGGCCTCCAATCCTGCGAGCCGTGGATGGCGGCGGGAATGACCGGCACGCCTTCCTGGATGGCGACCATCGCCGCGCCGGGCTTGGCGGCCCCCGGGACGCCGCTCTTCTGCCGCGTCCCCTCGACGAAGAGGCCGAGGAGGTCGTTGTTCCTCACGGTCTCGCGCATGCGCCGCAGTCCCTCGCGGTCAGACTCGCCGCGTCGGATCGCGATGGCGCCGTGCGCGCGCATGAGCGCACCGAACCCGAACGTGCGGTCGAGCTCGACCTTGGCGACGAAGACGACGCGGCGCGGACACAGCGTTCCGAAGGCGGGCGGGTCGACGTACGAGAAGTGGTTCATGGCGAGCACCGCCCCGCCCTGGCGCGGAACGCGCTCGGCGCCGTAGCTCTTGAGCGAGACGAGGAAGCGCGTGGTGGAGGCGAACAGCCCCTTGCCGATCGTCCAGTAGACGAGGCCGTGGTGGTTCATGCCTGCGCGCGCGCCCTGATGAGCTGCTCGATGTGCGCCACGACCTCGTCCACCGTGAGCTCGGTCGTGTCGATCATCTCGGCGTCCTCGGCCGGCTGCATGTTGATTGAGTCCCGCTCGTCACGGAGACGAAGGTCGGTGGCGAGCGCCTCGGCGCCGATCTCCGGACGCTCGGCGACACGGCGGCGCGCGCGTTCGGAGCTTCGCGCGAAGAGGTAGACCTTCACGTCCGCAGTCGGGCAGACGACCGTGCCGATGTCGCGGCCCTCGATGACGGCGTCCCCCGCCTCGGCGAGCTCACGCTGGCGCGCCCGCATGACGCTGCGGACTTCCGGATGGCGCGCGACGGTCGAGACGATGCGGTCGATCCGCGGCCCGCGAATCTCCTTCGTGATGTCCCGGCTGCGGACGAAGACGCGCTTGTCCTCGAACGTGATCAGGTTGTCCTCGGCAAGCGTTCCAAGAGCGGGTCCGTCCTCGAGGTCGATCCCGTCCTCGAGCGCCATCCACGTGAGTGCGCGATACATCGCGCCGGTGTCGAGATAGCGAAGGCCAAAGCGCTCGGCGAGACGCCTCGCGACCGTGCTCTTGCCGGCTCCCGCCGGCCCGTCGATGGTGACGATCATCGGAACATCGCTGGTTACGACCGCAGTGTGAGCGAGTCGAGAGCGGCGAAGAAGTCGGGGAAGCTTACCGCGACACTTTCCGCTCCCTCGATCTCGACGCCCTCGCGCGACATGAGCCCGGCCACGGCGCCCAGCATCGCGATCCGATGATCGCCGCCTGTCTTAACCAAACCCCCGCCCTTAGGGCGGGTGGGAACCCCACGCACCCGGAAGCCATCGTGACGCGTTTCGATCCGAATTCCAAGTGGCCGTAGCGCTTCTTTCACACTTTCGATCCGGTCCGACTCCTTTACCCGCAGCTCTTCGGCGCCCGTCACGACGCTCTCGCCGCGCGCCATCCCGGCCGCGAGCGCGAATAGGGGCAGCTCGTCGACGAGCGCGGGCACCTCGTCCGGGGCGATCTCGGTCGCGACGAGCTCGGCAGACCCGACTTCGAGGTCGGCGATCGGCTCGCCGCCCGCGGCGCTGCGGTGAAACGTGGACACGCGCGCTCCCATCCTCTGCAGGACGGCGAGAAAACCGGTGCGCGTCGGATTGACGCCGACGCCGTGCACGCGCAGCTCCGACC
>JBOGJQ010000302.1:0-13520 GCA_050745405.1 Thermoanaerobaculia bacterium
GCCGCCGACGCGCTCGCGGTCGCGATCTGCCACGCCCACTCGGCCGGGCCCGCGCGGCTCCGGCTGCGGCGATGAACCGCACCGGCGAAGAGCGGCGCGACGGGGACGCTGCCGGCGACCAGACCGAGGTGGGCCGCTTCCGCCGCACGTTCCGGGCGCTCCGCAGCCGCGACTTCCGCCTGGTCTGGTTCAGCGCGTTCGTCTCGACGACCGGCACGTGGATGCAGGCCCTCGCGCAGGGATGGGTCGTCCTCGAGATCACGGACTCGGCGTTCTGGCTCGGGGTCGACGCGTTCCTCGCGACCCTGCCGATGATCCTCTTCTCTCTGGTCGGCGGCGCGGTGGCGGACCGGATCGAGCGGCGGCGGATCCTGGTCTGGTCGCAGATCTTCCAGATGACGTTCGCGTTCGTCCTCGCGGCGCTTCTGTTTTTCGACGTCGTCCGCGTGTGGCACATCTTCGTCCTGTCGTTTCTCACGGGCACGACCCAGGCGTTCGGCGGGCCGGCGTATCAGGCGATGCTGCCTCTGCTCGTGCGCCGCGAGGACGTGCCGAACGCCGTCGCGATGAACTCGCTGCAGTTCAACCTGGCGCGCATGCTGGGCCCGGTTCTCGCCGGGATCGCGCTCGCGAAGGTCGGCGCCGCGGCGTGCTTCTTTCTGAACGGCCTCTCGTTCTTCGCCGTGATCGCGGCGCTCGTCGCGATCCGGCCGGGAGCCATGCCGGCCGGCGGTCCGCCGAAGACGATGCTCGAGGACATTCGAGAGGGACTCCGGTTTCTCGAAGGGAACAGATCGATCCGCCAGCTCACCGAGATCGCGTTTCTCTCCACCTTCTTCGGGATTCCACTCGTGACGCTGCTCCCGGTGGTCGCGAAGGAGATCTTCGGAATGGGAGCGACGGCCTACTCGGTGCTGATGACGGCGCAGGGGGCGGGCGCGGTGGCGGGCGCGTTCGTCGTCGCGGGGCATTCGTACCGGAGCGGCGCGGGGCGGATGAGCGTCGGCTCGCTTCTTCTCTTCGCCCTCACTCTCGCCGTGTTCTCGGCCTCGCGCGTCCTGCCGCTCAGCATCGCGATGGTGTTCCTCTCCGGCGCGGCGCTGCTCGGGGTCGTGACGACGGTCAGCTCGCTCGTTCAGCTCGCGACGCCGGAGGCGATCCGGGGGCGCGTGATGTCGATCTTCATGCTCGCCTTCCGGGGCGGGATGCCGCTCGGCAATCTCATCGCGGGCTGGGGAGCGGAGCGCTTCGGCGTCGCCGCGGCGCTCGGATTCAACGCCGTCGCGCTCCTCGTCGTCGCAGTCGTGTTCCTCGTCGGACCGAATCGCGTGCGGGATATGTGATTTTAGTAGCTGGTAGCTAGTAGCTGGTAGCTAGTAGCTGGTAGCTAGTGGTGGGGCGGAGGTTCTGTTTTCGTTTTCGTGGGGCGGCGCGATGGTGAATGTTCTCGTATCCACCGATCGAGAAATCGAATCAGACCGTTCAGCAGTTTTCCCGTCAATTCTATCTGTTCGTCGAGCTCCTCTGTCTCGCGGAACCCCAGCCGTTTGCCGACCAGAAGCGATGTTTCGAGCTCCTGGAGAGACCCCCGGGCCCGGATCACGAATTGCCTACGATCGGGCGCCGTATCGCGACCGAATCCCTCAGCGATGTTGTTCGGGATCGAAAGGGACGCTCGACGCATCTGATCGGCGATGGCCCACATGCTGCGTTGTGAGCGGGTCTCGAGATACTGGTGCGTCTGGACCGCCAGCTCCACGCCGGCCTTCCATGCTTTGAGATCCTTGAAGTTTCGCATCTCCGCTTCGGGCGAAGCAGAGCCGGAGCCGTTGAGGGAGGACCAAATTACCTCGGCCTCCCGCTCGTCTGCAACCCCCAAGCTACGAGCTACTAGCTACTAGCTACTATGCAATACAATCCGCCCCCGCGGAGGCGGTCCGCGGATCAGCGCGGACTTTGCAATCACCGTAAGCGACTCATGGCACGAAAGAAACCTCAGAACTCGAGCACCGCCGTCGCCGACCCCGAAGCGTGCAGTCCCGAGTGGACGGATCTGCTCCGGAAGATGATCCTGATCCGCCGGTTCGAGGAAGCGACCGAGCGGGAGTTCCGGAAGGGAAAGATCGGCGGCTACCTCCACGTCTATATCGGCCAGGAGGCCGTCGTCGCCGGGCTCCAGTCGGCCGCGCGGCCGGACGATCTCGTCTTCGCCGGCTATCGCGACCACGCGCACGCCCTGCTGCTGGGCTCCGATCCCGGACGGCTGATGGCGGAGCTCTTCGGCAAGCGCAGCGGCCTGTCCGGCGGCAAGGGCGGCTCGATGCACCTGTTCGACGTCGAGCGCGGCCTGTACGGCGGGTATGGGATCGTCGGCGGCCACCTCACGCTCGCCGCCGGCGCCGCCTACGCTCTCCGTTACCGCCGCAGCGACCAGGTCGTCTTCTGCTACTTCGGCGACGGCGCCATGAACATCGGCTCGTTTCACGAGGCGATGAACATGGCGGGTCTCTGGGGAAAAGAGGGGATGTGCCCCGTCGTGTTCATCATCGAGAACAACGGCTACGCGATGGGGACGTCGGTCGACCGGCACTCGGCGCTCACCGATCTCTCGGAGCGCGTCGAGGCGTATGCGATCCCGACCGAGAAGGTCGACGGTCAGGACCTGTTCGCCGTACGCGGCGTCGCGGACCGCGTCATCCGCCAGGTCCGCGACACCGGCCGCCCGTACTGCATCGAGGCGATCACCTACCGCTTTTCGGGGCATGGCGCCGCGGACATCCTCCAGCCGTACCGGTCGAAGGAGGAGGTCGAGGTCGCGCGCATGCGCGATCCGATCGTGATTCTCCGCAACCGGCTCGCCGAGATCTGCGGCCTCACCGAGGACGAGGTGAAGGAGATGGACGCGGCGGCCGCCGAGGAAGTCCGCAAGGCGATCGAGTTCGCCGAGCAGAGCGAGCCGCCCGCGCCGGAAGAGCTGTACCGCGACGTCGTCTCCGCCGACTGGAACGCGGCCGACGCTCCGGGAGGGGAGTGATGGCCGAGAAGTCGTACCGCGACGCGATTCACGACGCCCTCGTCGAGGAGATGGATCGCGACGAGTCCGTCATCGTCATGGGCGAGGACATCGGCGTCTACGAGGGGACGTTCCGCATCACGGCGGGGATGCTCAAGAAGTACGGGCCGAAGCGGGTGATCGACACGCCCATCGCCGAGGCGGGAATGGTCGGGACGGCCGTGGGCATGGCGATGCTCGGCCTCCGCCCCGTCGTCGAGATGATGACGATGAACTTCTCGATCGTCGCCGCCGACCAGATCGTGAATCACGCGGCGAAGGTCCGCTACTTCTCCGGCGGCCAGGTCGACGTTCCGGTCGTCATCCGTGGCCCTCACGGCGCGGGCGTGCAGCTCTCCGCCCAGCACTCGCAGAGCTTCGAATCGTTCTACGGCCACTTCCCGGGTCTCTTCGTCGTCGCGCCCGCGACGCCCGCGGACGCGAAAGGGCTGCTCAAGACGGCGATCCGCGGCAAGGACCCGGTGATCTTCCTCGAGAGTCCCTCCCTCTACGGCATAAAGGGGGACGTGCCGGAGGATCCCGACACGCTCGTTCCTTTCGGCAAGTCGCGCCTCGCGCGCGAGGGGGCGGACGTCACCATCGTCTCGTTCGGACGCATGCTGCAGTTGTCGATGAAGGTCGCCGAGACGCTGGCGGCGGAAGACGAGATCGATGCCGAGGTGATCGACCTCCGCTCGATCCGGCCGCTCGACCTCGATCCGGTGATCGAGTCCGTGCGGAAGACGCACCGCGCCGTGGTCGTCCAGGAGCAGTGGAAGCCGTTCGGGTTCGGCGGCGAGATCGCGGCCAGCATCACCGAGCTCGCCTTCGACGAGCTCGACGCGCCGGTCGCGCGCGTCACCGGCGCCGACGTGCCGATGCCGTACGCGCGCAATCTCGAGCTGCTCGCCGTGCCGCACGAGGAAGACGTCGCGCGCGCGGTGCGGGAAGTGATGTATAGGGAGGAGTAGCTACGAGCTGGTAGCTGGGGACTATGGCCGAAATCATCATGCCGAAGATGGGCGACGCGATGACCGAGGGGAAGGTCATCCGTTGGTACAAGAAAGCCGGCGACGCCGTGAAGAAGGGCGAGCCGCTTCTCGAGATCGAAACGGACAAGGTCAACCTCGACCTCGAGGCGGAGGAGGACGGAGTTCTCGGCGAGATCCTCGTCGACGAGGGCGCCACCGCCGATGTCGGCACCACGCTCGCCCGCCTCGGCGACGGCGGCGCGCCCGCCGCGCCGAAAAAGAAGGAAGAGAAGCCGGAAGCCAAACCCGAGGCCGAGCCCGCGCCCGAGCCCGAAAAGAAGCCGAAAGAGAAAGCCGCAGCCGCGAAAGAAGCACCCGCAGTGGCGAAAGAAGCACCTGCGGCCGCGCAGGAAGCACCCGCGCCGACTCCCGGGCGCCCCGTCCGCTCCTCGCCCCTCGCCCGCAAGATGGCGCGCGAGCTCGGCGTCGATCTCGGTGGCGTCCCCGGAAGCGGCCCGCAGGGGCGCGTCATCGCGGCGGACATCAAGAAGGCGGCCGAAGCACCGGCGCGTCCCGCCGCGGCGGGCGCGGCGAAAGCGCCCGCACCGGAGCGGCGTCCCGCTCTGCCCGCGCCGCAGAAGCTCGAGGAGAAGTCGATTCCTCTGTCGGCCATGCGGCGGACGATCGCGAAACGGCTCGTCGAGTCGCTCGGACCGATCCCTCATTTCTTCCTCACGGTCGAAGCGGACGTCACGGAGCTGCAGCGCCTTCGCGAGCAGCTCGGCGAGATCTCCGGCGCGAAAGTGAGCGTCAACGACTTCCTCGTGCGGGCGGCGGCGCTCGCGCTCCATCACCACCCGAACGTGAACGCGTCGTTCGGCGAGGACGCGATCGTGCAGCACGGCGAGGCGAACGTCGGCATCGCCGTCGCGACGCCCGAAGGGCTCATCACGCCCGTGATCCGGAACGCCGACAGCAAGACGGTGACGGACATCGCCGCCGAAGTGCGCGATCTCGCCGGCCGGGCGCGGAACCGGAAGCTCCGTCCGGACGAGTACCAGGGCTCGACTCTCACGATCTCGAACCTCGGCATGTACGGCATCGAGGAGTTCACGGCGGTGATCAATCCGCCGAACGCGGCGATCCTCGCGGTCGGCGCGGCGGGGCCGAAGCCGGTCGTCGTCGACGGGAAGATCCGGATTCGCGAGCGGATGCGGATCACGATGTCGTGCGATCACCGCGTCGTCGACGGCGCGGCGGGCGCGGAATATCTGCGTACGCTCGTGACCTATCTCGAACAGCCGCTGCGGATTGTGTTGTAGTCGTCGCTCGTCGCTCGTCGCTCGTCGTTCGTCGCTCGTCGCGCCGAGAGAGCAAAATCCGAAACTCGCCACCGTTTCTGAGTCATCCTGAGCGAGGGTGGTCGGGCGGGTGTGAGCGAAGGATCTCCTCAGCCGCTTCTCAATCCGGCAGAGTCGCGAGTCGGAGACGCAGCTGAGGAGATCCTTCCTCGCTTCGCTCGTCAGGATGACGGCGCTTCGTCATGGCGTTTACCGGCGACGAGCGACGAGCAACGAGCAACGAGCGACTGGCGACCGGCGCGCAGCGTTGTTACACTACGCCGACCCCCCGCGGCAAGAAAAAGGTGAACGTGTGAGCGATAGAAAATACCGGCATCGCGGATACCAGGACAGCGGCGTCGATCGCGACAGCGAGCGGTCCGGCGGCCGGCCGAGCGAGTTCCGGCGCGAACGGGTCGAGGGCGCGCCGCGCGGACGGAGCGCGGGCGGGTTCGGTCCGCAGGCGTTCAAGTGCGCGCGCTGCGGCGAGAAGCAGACGCTGGTCGACGATCTGGGGCAGGAGGCGACGTGCGCGCGGTGCGGCGCCGACCTGCACACCTGCACGAACTGCCGCCATTTCGACACCTCGCTCCAGTGGCAGTGCCGGCTGTGGGAGAAGATCCCCGGGCGCATCGCGCCGAAGGACGTCCGGAACGTCTGCGACGCTTTCGAGCCGCGTCTCGCCGCGGACCTCGCGGCGGACAAGGGCCCGGGCCGCCCGCAGGGCGCCGATGACGCGCGCAAGGCGTTCGAGGCACTGTTCAAGAAATAGTGATCCTCCATCGCCGTTCCCACCGGTTTGCCGCCGCGCTTTTCGGCGGGGCCCTTCTCGCGTTCGCGTTTCCCGGCGCCGGGATCGATCTGCTCGCGCTCGTCGCGCTCGCGCCGATCGTCGCGGCCGTTCTCCGCGCGCGCTCGTGGGGAGAGGCGTTCCTTCTCGGAGCCGCGGGGTACTTCGTCACCTGGCTGATCAACGTTCCGTGGGTGATTCCCGTGATGGTCCGCTATGGCGGGCTGCCGATGCCGGTCGGAATCTCGCTCTACGTCCTGCTGGCGCTCGTCGTCGCGATGTACGGCGGCCTGTTCGCGTTTCTCGTCTGGCGCTACCGGCGTCTTCCCCCTCCGGCCATCTGGATTCTCGTCCCCGCGGCGTGGGCCGCCGTCGAGTTCCTCCGGACCTTTCTCCTGACGGGCTTTCCATGGAACCTGCTTGCGGTGGCGCTGATCGACACGCCGCCGCTCGTGATCCTCGCGCGTGTCATCGGGCCGTACGGCGTCGCCTTCCTCGCGATGATTCCCGCGACGCTCCTCGGATGGATCGCCGCGACGCCCGGCGTGCCGAAGCGGAAGGCGACGGCGGGAGTCGCGGCCGTGGCTCTCGTCGCGGCGTGGCTCGGTGCCGGCGCGCTCATCCTGTCGCGCATCGATCCCTCGGCCGGCGAGCCGCTCGACGCCGCCATGCTCCAGCCGAACATCACCCTCGAGATGCGCTGGGATCTCCGGTCGGCGATCCGGATTTACGAGTTGATGATGGAGATGTCGCGCGAGGCGGCCGCGGAGCGGCCCGGCGTCGTGATCTGGCCCGAGTCGACCGTGCCTCTGACGTTCGCCGTCTCGCCGTTCTATCGGGAAAGTGTCGAGGATTTCTCGCTCGAGTCGGGCGCCGACGTGATCCTCGGGTCGATCGCCGAGGACGCGGCGGATCCGACGCAGCTGTGGAACGCGGCGTATCTCGTGACGGAGGGGGAGGTGAAGGGGCGGTACGACAAGGTCCGCCTCGTCCCGTTCGGCGAGTACGTCCCGTTGCGGGAGCTCCTCTTTTTCGCGGACGAGCTCGTCCGCGCGGTCGGCGATTTCCAGTTCGGCTCGAGCGAGAGACCGCTCGTCGGACGCTTCGCGTACGGGCCCGCGATCTGCTACGAGATCGTCTTCCCGCAGATCGCGACGACGCAGGTGCGGAACGGCGCGACCGTTCTCGTCACGATCACGAACGACGCGTGGTTCGGCGAGACCGCCGCGCCGCGACAGCACCTCGACGCGGCGCGGCTGCGCGCGATCGAGACCGACCGATGGCTTCTTCGCGCCGCGACGACCGGCATCTCGGCCGCCGTCGATCCCGCGGGACGGATCGTCGCGTCGCTCCCGGTCGGGGAGCGCGGGATCGTGCGGGCGCACGCGAGCGCGCGACAATCGACGACGCCCTATGTAAGATTCGGCGACTGGTTCGGCTGGGCCGCGGCGATCGCCGCCGCCCTCGCCGCCGTAATCGGCCGCATTCCGGAAAGGTTGAGACGAAACCATGGCTGAAGAGTGGAACGAGCGCGTGGATCGAGTTCGGGAGAGGCTCGTGGCGATTCGAGGTTATCTTTGACGTCGCCTCCGCGCGCACCGCGCTCGGCGACATCGAAAAAGAGATGTCGACGACCGAGTTCTGGAACGATCCCGACCGCGCCCAGCAGGTCGGACGCCGCCGTTCTCTCCTCGAGAAGCGCATCGGCACGGCCGAATCGCTCGACTCGTTGAGCGAGGAAGTCGGCGTCCTCCTCGAGCTCCGCGCCGAGGGGGAGAACGTCGAAGCGGATCTCGAGAACGTCGTCTCGAGCCTCGAGCGGCAGCTCCACGAGGTCGAGATCACGATGAAGCTCTCCGGCCCCTACGACGATCGGAACTGCGTCGTCGCGATTCATCCCGGCGCCGGCGGGACCGAGTCGCAGGACTGGGCCGACATGCTCCTCCGCATGATTCTCCGCTACTGCGAGCGGAAGGGTTTCGAGACGGAGATGATCGACTACCAGTCGGGGGAGGAGGCCGGCATCAAGAGCGTCACGTTCGGCGTGAAGGGGGAGTACGCCTACGGCTATCTGCGCTCCGAGCACGGCGTCCACCGCCTCGTCCGCATCTCCCCGTACGACGCAGCCAAGCGCCGCCACACCTCGTTCGCTTCCGTTCACGTCTATCCGGAAATCGACGAGGAGATCGAGGTCGAGATCAACGACAAGGACCTCCGCGTCGACACCTTCCGCTCCTCGGGGGCCGGAGGGCAGCACGTGAACGTGACCGATTCCGCGGTGCGCATTACGCATCTCCCCACCGGCATCGTCGTGAGCTGCCAGAACGAGCGCAGCCAGGGGCGGAACCGCGACACCGCGATGAAGATCCTCCGGATGCGCCTCTATCAGGTCGAGCTCGAGAAGCGGAAGGAGGAGCAGAAATCGATCGAAGGGGAGAAACGGGAGATCGGCTTCGGCAGCCAGATCCGCTCGTACGTCCTGCAGCCGTATCAGCTGATCAAGGACGTCAGGACGAGCCACGAGATCGGCGACCCGCAGCGCGTGCTCGACGGCGATCTCGACGAGTTCGTCGAAGCGTACCTGGCGATGCAGGCGCGGAAGAGCGCCGATGCGTGATCGGTCGCCGGTCGCCGGTCGCCGGTCGCCGCTCATCCCGAGCGTCGTCATCCCGAGCGTAGCGAGGGATCAGGGAGGGGCGGGACGCGCGGGACGCGGCGATGTCGTCTGGCGGGATGACGAATATTCGGTATCTCGCCGATCGAAGCCGCTCCGATCAAGGGTTTCCCACCCGTCCCTGATCCCTCGCTACGCTCGGGATGACGGCTACGCTCGGGATGACGGATGAGGATTGCCGTCCTCACGCCGCTTCCTCCCGTTCGGTCGGGCATCGCCGGGTACGCGCGGCTGCTGCTGCCGCACCTCGCGCGGCGTGTCGAGCTCGTCGCGGTGTGCGATCAACCCGAGGTCGAGCCGCTCGACGGTGTCGAAGTCCTGGACGTCGCGGCGTTCGCCGCGCGGCGCGATTCGTTCGACGCCGTCGTCGGACAGCTCGGCAACAATCCGTACCACGACTTCGTCTGGGACGAGGCCGTCGCGCGTCCGATCCACGTCGTTCTCCACGACGCCGTGCTCCACCACCTCGTCGTCGAGCGGACGCTCGCGAAAGGGAACGCCGAGGAGTACGAGCGTCTCGCGCGCGAGAGTGACGGGCCCGCCGCCGCGGCGTTCGCGCGCGGCCGCGCGATGGGGCTCGACCTCGAGCTCGGCAATTTTCTCTTCCCGCTCGCCGCCGGCGTTGCGGAGCGCTCGCGCGGCGTCGTCGTGCACAACCGCTGGGCGGGCGAGCAGTTGCGCGAGCGCGGCGTCACCGTGCCGATCGTCGTCGCGGGGCATCCGTTCGACGAACGGGTCGCGCCTCCCTCGCCCGCGGAGCGCGAGGCGACCCGCGCGCGCCTCGGGTTCGCCCCCGGGGATCGGGTCGTCGGCGTGTTCGGGTTCGTGACCGGGGCGAAGCGGCCGGAAGTCGTTTTCGAGGCCGTCGCGCGCGCCGCGGAGATCGACCCGACGCTCCGTCTTCTCGTCGTGGGCGAGCCGGCGCCGAACGTCGAGCTCGCGGGACTCGCTCTCCGGGCAGGGCTGCCGCGGGAAAGCTGGAAGGCGCTCGGCTACGTCGACGACTCCGCATTCGATCGTCTCCTCGCGTCCGTCGACCGCGTCGTCAATCTCCGCTATCCGTCCGCGGGAGAGATGTCGGGTCCGCTCGTCCGGGCACTGCAGTTCGGGATCCCGGTCGCGGTCAGCGGGATCGCGCAGTTCGCCGAGATCCCGCGCGAGGTCGTGGTCCCGATTCCTCTGACGGACCAGGAGGTGCCGGCGCTCGTCTCGTTCATGACGCGTCCGATCGACGCGGCGGTCGTCGCCGCCGCGCAGCGGCAATGGCTCGACGAGCATGGGGCGATGGATCGCGTCGTCGCGGCGTATCTCCGGGCGCTCGAGGGAGGCAACGACGTTCCCCTTCCGCGACGCCTCACCATGTCGGCCCTTCCGCTCGCGACCGATTTCGAGGTCGAGCATCTCGAGGCGGCGCAGCGGGAGGACGGCGTCGCCGTCCGCTTCGTCGTGCGGAACCGCGGCGCGGCCGTCTGGCGCGCGGCCGCGTGGGGCGAGCCGGCGCCGCGCCTGGTCGTGAAGGTGTTCGACGCCGACATCCCGTTCGCCGACCGGTGGGTGGCGCCGGCGGGTGACGTCGCGCCGGGCGAGGCGTGGGAGGACGAGGTCGCGATCGGCGGACGGCCCGGCGCGGGATCGGTGACGCTGACTCCGGCGCTCAGCGAGACGCCGGATCTTCCGCGCGAGCCGCTCGCTTCGGTTCGACTCCGATAGGGCACTGTCGCGTAGCCGCTCCTTTCGCTGCACAACCGTCCGGGTCGAGGAATCGCGAGGGGACCGAGGTCGCGCAGATGCCGTTCGGATCCGTCCACGCGACTTCCTCTCCCCATCCCCGCAGCGCCGCGAACGTCCCGTCCTCGGTCATGTCCATCGCCGCGCAGTCGGAGTTCCCGGGTCCCCACGACCAGGCCAGCCACCCGATCTCGAGCCGCTGTGCCTCGGCCATGAGATGCGCGTACGGAATCGCGCCGCGGCATCCGACCTCGGCGTGCGCGAACTCGCCGACGAGGAGGGGGATGTTCCTCGCGGCGGCGGCCTCCAATGCGCGCGTGATCCGCGCCGCCTGATCGCCCGCGGTGTCCCACGCATGCCACGAGAAGACGAGATCGCGATCGATTTCCAGAAGCGACGGCGCGGCGCGGAGGAGGAGCTCGACGTTTCGTCCCCATCCCGGCGCGTCGATGATCAAAGGCACGCGGATTCCCGCCGCGCGCATCCGGAGAATCGCGTCGGCGTACCCTTCGATGAACTGGTGCTCGCGAACGTCGTTCGCGCCGGCTTCGTTCGCGATGTTCGCGAGCAGATACGCATCGTGCTTCCGGATGACGGAGACGGTCGCCGGCGCGGTCCACCACGAGACGACGGTGTCGAGCTTGTCCCACATCCCGGTCGCGTCGTGGATCTCGAGAATGGGGACGAGACCCGCGGCGTGCGCGTTCGTGAGCACGAGATCGAGCGCGCTCGCCGGTGCCGACGTGAGCCAGACGATGCGAACGGTGTTCGCTCCCGTCTTCGCGATCTCGGAGAACGAAGGGACGCCGTCCGGATCCGTCCAGACGGCCATCTTGTTGACGCCGCGGACGACGAACCGGTCGCCGCACGGGTCGACGAGGTGGCGCCCTTCGACGCGGAACCGCGGCCGCTCCGCGGCGGCGGCTCCGGCGGCGAGAACGAGCGCGAGCACGGCGGTGTGCCATCGCATCATGGAAGATCTCCTCGAACCGTTTCGCTCATTGAACGGGCCGCCGCCGCGGCTTGCGGTGACGCCGCTCACCGTCGTTCGTAACTCCCCCCGCGTCAGGGATATAGGACCGGGTTCAACTCCGACGCCGCGAGCTCGCCGGGACGCACGCCCGGCAGAAACACTTCGGCGTCGACGCGCTGATTCTCGTTCGCGGGGACGGCCGCGCGCGCGCCATCGGCGAAATAGATGACCGTCAGGATCTCGCGCGTGCGATCGGACGCGTTCGCCCCAGCGGAGTGGATCGTGCCGCCCGCGTGAAATGTCGCGTCGCCCGCGGCGACCGGCGTACTCGATATGGACCACTGCCCGCGCTCGACCAGCGCCTGGAGGCGCCAGTCCGTCTCCGGGGAGATATCGAGATCGCCGAGTCCTTCCGTCCTGTGAGATCCCGAGGCGAAGAGCATCGGACCGGCGATGGCGGGGACGTCGACGAGCGCGAGCCACATCGTGACCGTGAGCGGCGTGTCGAGCGGCCAGTAATGCCGGTCCTGATGCCACGGCGTGCGCGCGGCGCCGGGTGGCTTGAAGAGCGCCTGGTCGTGGTAGAGCCGGACCGACGGCGTGCCGAGAAGGCGGGCGGCGACACCCGCGAAGCGGCGGGCGAGGACGAGCGGCCGCGCGGCCTCGCTCATTCTCCAGAGGTTCGTCACCTGGACGAACAGCTCGGAGTAGTCGTCGATCCGCCCCTGACGATCGCGGCTCCGCGCGACGTCGTCGACCGCGCCCGCGACCACGGGCCGCCACGGTTCGACGTCCTCGCGCGCGAGAAGCCCGCGCACGACGACGTGGCCGTCGCGGCGGAACGCCTCGATCACGCCGTCGTCGAGCGGGTAGTCGGAACGGATCGTGTTGTCCACGGGAGCACTGCTATTGTAGCGGCGCATGAGACACCCGGCTCGCTGGATTCTCCTTCTCTCGGCTCTGATCGCAGCAGCGTGCGCCTCCACGGCGCCGGCTCCCGAACCGCCGCTGCGCGTTCTCGTCTGGAACATCCATGCGGGACGGGATGCGGCCGGCGCCGTGAACCTCGAGCGCGTCGCGGACCTCGTCGCCGCGTCGCGCGCCGACGTCGTTCTTCTCCAGGAAATCGACCGTGGAACGCGGCGATCGGAGGGGGTCGATCATCTCGCGCGTCTGCGCGAGCTGACGGGATTCAACGCCGCGTTCGGGAAGTCGCTCGATTACCAGGGCGGCGATTACGGCATCGCGATTCTCTCCCGCTGGCCGATCCTCGCGCACGAGACGGTGCCGCTGCGGACGGATCCGCCGCAGCCGCGCGCGGGCGGCGAACTCGAGCCGCGCGTGGCGCTCCTCGCGACGATCCGTGCACCCGGTGGCCCGCTGACGGTCGTGAACACGCATTTCGACGCCTCGCGCGTCGAGACGTGGCGCCTTCAGGAAGCCGAGGGCCTCCTCGAACGTCTTGCGGCGGTCGACGGTCCGCTCCTCGCGGGCGGCGACTTCAACGCCGAGCCGGACAGCGCGGTCTGGGAGCGCCTGCGCGACGGCGGCCTCCGCGACGCGTGGCTCCTTTGCGGCGAAGGGGAGGGGCTGACGTTTCCGGCGAAGGGTCCGGTGAAGCGGATCGATTATCTCTTTCTGCGCGGCAGCGACGGCTGCGACGACGCGACGGTGCTCGAATCGGGCGCCTCGGATCACCGGCCGTTGTTCGTCGTGAAGTAGTAGGAAGTCGAACGCAGAACGCAGAACTCAGAACGAAGAAGTAAGAAAGGAGAACCGGTGTTCGAATGCAGAATGCAAAATGCAAAATGAAAAACGCAAAAAAGGCCGAACCCATGATCCCGGTGTGCCGGAATCACGCCATGAACCCTTTTTACATTTGACATTTTGCATTCTGCATTTTGCATTCGCTCCACGGGACGGGCGGGCTTCTTCTTTCTGAGGTCTGCGTTCGGTGTTTACTTCCGCCGCACGACGACCAGTGTCTTGTCG